>CAJQNC010000001.1 GCA_905479605.1 uncultured Alphaproteobacteria bacterium
CAAAATCCCTTAAAAACCAAGCAAAACGCATAAAAAATCCCCCAAATCGGGGGCTCGTACTTCATAAAACTCACAGTTAAAGACTGGGCAACTCTTCTGACCTGAAAAAACTACGCGAATGCGGACTTATTCAGATGATTCATTAAAACTTACTCCCAATAGGGCACCTGATAAGAACATGGCGCTCTATAAGGTTACCCAATCAGCCGCTGAAGTTGGCGTAACTCCCCCAATCATATACGCAAATGCTGATAAAGGGATTTTGGTTCAACAGCGAATCAACAGTCAAACAGCTTATTTTTTGGACCTTCCAAAAGATATTCAGATGGAGGAAATCCTAAAGCTCCTCCAGCAAATGAGGGACATTCAGGCCAATCGTCCCGTGGTTAATAATATACCCTACATTAAATCTCTTGAAAGTGAGCTTCGCTGTAAGTGGGGATGCATACCCAGCCACATGGAAATTGCTATTTCTGAACTTAAGGAAATTCCTATAGCCCCCGATCAACTTGCGTATACCCATAATGATTTTCATTTCAACAACCTGCTCTGGGATGGAAACCGTCTATGGCTTATAGACTTTGATGATGCAGGCCCAGGTGATCCCATGTTTGATTTTGCATGGATGATAGATTATTTACAGCCCAACGATGAGCAACGTGAAGCTTGGCTACGTAAGTTTTTAGGACGCGATATTACGGACCATGATAAAACTCGGCTGCGGATGTACAGAAAAACCCACTTAGTGCGCGATGCTCTTTTCCTTGCACAATCAACTCCAACACCAGAGGATTGTAAGCTCCCCAAACCGTTGGGAGGTGCATTTGATGAGTTATCGCGTCAGAATTTTCAAGGCCCGCTAGATTTATCTGAAGATAATTCAATGCTGAGTGCTGTGAGTCGCCTTATCGAAGAGGCACTGAGGTTGAAATAACTTACGCACTAAAGGCTTCTAAATTTTGCTTCAGCACTTTAATCTTTTGCACTACCGGGCATCCTTCTTGATGAGCACCTGGCAATAGACCAATACTCATAAGAAACTCATTCACAATTTCAGGACCCATAAATTTGAAATGTTTGCGCATGCATTTAACCCACTCATCTAAATCTCTCCATGGCTGATCAGTAAGCCATTGATAGAATGATCCATGGGATTTTTGGAAACATATCACTTGCTTGGCATTATGAATCGTGGCCAATATTTTGAGACGGTTCCTGAAAATGGCTGGATTGTTCCGCAATCTCTCTTCATCCTCTTCCGTCATAGATGCAATTCTATCAAGGTCATAGTCATAGAAAGCTGCTCGCAACCCTTCCCTTTTCTTGAGGATAATCTCCCAAGAAAGGCCAGCTTGGAACGCTTCTAATGTCAGGCGCTCAAAGAGAATTCGGTCGTCAGTCACAGGAAATCCATACTCCTTGTCATGATAGGGGCCATGAATTGGATGGCTCGGAGCTATATCACAGTAATGCATTAGCCCAACCGCGCATACTCAGAAGTTAGAAACCAACAAGCCAGAGCCCAAAGTATGGCTGAGACGAGAGATGTTATGAGAAACTTTTCCAATATGCGTGGATTAGTTGGAGCGCTGCTCGCGTGTCCTTCGTCAACCTTTTCAGGGACTTTCACACCCATAGGCAAAACTATAAATAATACTACCGTCCATATGACAATATAGACAATCACTGTAGACATAATGCTCATATCTGTATCCCCTCATTAAGTGTTGAGGGAATTATAGAGGATTTAGTACCAATCTTCCATAAAGACTTTAACGTGTGCCCCCTGCTCTCTAAATTCTTTCTGTTTGGAAAGATGGCGGCTCACGTTGGTTTTTACCGGAGATATCGGTTTTTGTGACTCAAGACCTTTTTGCTCGAACTCGATGAGCACACCCAAAAAGTCTTTAGGGTTATAGAACAAAGTTGGAGTTTCATGCATACCTTCTTTGGGCTTTCCATCCCCTAATGGCACATGATTGGCATCCATAAGGTTTGTCTTGAGGTCTTTGATATCATCGACCTCAAAGCTAATGTGGTGAAGGCCACCAGAAGGATGTTTATCAAGATACTTAGCTACGGGAGAATCATCTCCAAGAGGAGCTACTAACTCAATCTGCACGTTAGGAAGCTGCGCCACGGCCACAGTTACACCATGGTCTGGCATATCTTTTGGCTCGCTGACCTCGAGACCAAATACATCACTGTAGAGGGTGACAGCTTTTTGAATATCTGGAACGGCTATGGCAATATGGTTGAGAAAACGAATCATAGGTATGGCTCCCTTATAGATCTTATTATATGAGATCATAATTTTTAATTTATCTTAACTTGAGATTATACCCCTAAAACTTAACAAATTCATAACATTCATCAGGAAAATCATATCTTTGGTTAAAAATACCTATTTCCTGAATTTTTTGCTGGATCTTTTGCGCAAAAAACCATAGATTGAGCCAGAAATTAAGTCATTAACTGGGTAAGAAACATGCAAACCACCATATTGGCTATACACCTGCTTTTAACAATCAGCATGATCGTTGTGATTTTGATCCAACGCAGTGAGGGTGGCGGATTGGGTATTGGTGGTGGAAACATGGGCGGACTAATGTCAGCGCGTGGGACAGCAAATCTTTTAACTCGTGCAACGGCAATATTAGCAGCATGCTTCTTTGTAACAAGCCTTCTGTTGGCCATTATGGCGACAAGGGATGATCGTCCGTCTTCTATCCTGGACACTCCTGTCCCAATCGAAACGGCACCAGCACCTTCAGCCCCTCCTCCAGCAGAATAATGGGGCACTAGAGTAGCAAGGGTCATGGCAGCATGGCCCTTAATTTTTTGTGGATTAAGCATTGAAAGGGTTTAAATTGTGGCACGTTTTATTTTTGTAACTGGAGGTGTTGTCTCATCACTAGGCAAGGGTTTAACAGCCGCCTCGATAGGCGCTTTGCTGCAAGCTCGGGGCTACAAGGTTCTCTTACGCAAATTAGAGCCTTATATTAACGTTGATCCCGGAACCATGAGTCCTTTCCAACATGGCGAAGTATTTGTGACCGATGATGGAGCTGAAACTGATTTAGACTTGGGTCACTACGAACGATTTACCGGAGTCACCACGACTTGCCACGATGCTATTTCCACTGGCCGTATTTATTCTGAAGTCATTACGAAAGAGCGCCGTGGAGACTACCTCGGTGCCACAGTTCAAGTCATTCCCCATATCACAGATGAAATTAAACGTAGCATTCTTGTAAACAGTGAGGACGTTGATTTTGTAATCATCGAAATTGGCGGAACCGTGGGTGACATTGAGGGCCTCCCTTTCTTGGAAGCACTCCGTCAGCTACGTAATGATCTGGGCTTTAACAATACTTTATCGGTACATGTCACCCTGGTACCTTATATCCCCACGGCTGGTGAACTAAAAACCAAGCCAACTCAACACTCGGTAAAAGAATTGCAAAGCAAAGGTATTCAGCCTGATATTTTGCTATGTCGCAGTGACCGTGAGATTGGCGTTGAAGAGCGTCGTAAGCTTGCCCTTTTCTGCAATATCAAGCCAGAATGTGTAATCGAAGGCTTAGACGTTCCCACAATCTATCAAGTTCCTATAAGCTATCATCAACAGGGATTAGACACTGAAGTTTGCAAACATTTTGGCCTTGATGCATTGACATCACCTGACTTGTCTATATGGGAAAAAATTTCCAGCGCTGTGAAAAAGCCTGAAGGGGAAGTGACCATTGCTGTGGTTGGAAAATACACCAGCCTCGTTGATGCCTATAAATCCCTTAATGAAGCCTTGGTTCATGGTGGAATTGCCAATCGTGTCAAGGTAAACCTGGAATGGATTGATGCCGAAGAATTCGAAGAAGGTGGCCAAACCGCTCTTATTGAAAAACTTGGACATGTCCATGGTATTCTTGTCCCAGGTGGTTTTGGTAAGCGCGGAACTGATGGAATGATCGTGGCCATCGAATTCGCTCGGAAACGCAACATCCCTTTCTTTGGTATCTGCCTTGGTATGCAAATGACTGTGCTTGAGGCCATGCGCAATATGGCAGGTCTTGAAGCTGCTGATTCAACGGAATTCAATGAGAAAACCAATGCTCCTGTCATCGCAATGTTGACTGAATGGATGAGAGGCGAACTCCTGCAGCGCCACCAAGCTGATGGTGATATGGGTGGAACCATGCGTGTTGGAGCTTATGACTGTGCGATGACTAAAGGTTCTAAAGTCGCAGAGATCTATGGTAAGGATCTCATTTCTGAGCGTCACCGTCACCGGTATGAGGTCAATGCAACCTTTGCAGAAGAGCTAGAAAAAGAAGGTTTAAGAGTTACGGGAACATCTCCAGATGGAGAACTACCCGAGATTGTGGAGCGAGAAGATCATCCTTGGTTTGTCGCTGTTCAGTTTCATCCTGAATTCAAATCTCGTCCTTTCAAGCCGCACCCATTATTTGCTTCATTCATCGAGGCTGCGATTCATCAGGAACGTTTAATTTAGCTTCTATCACTTTACAAAATCATTGCAACCCCATAGTGTAGCCTAGCGTTATAAGGAGACCATCATGCAACAACGACATATCCAGATTGCCGATTTTCAAGTAGGCAATGACCTACCCCTCACTCTTATCGCAGGCCCATGCGCTCTCGAGAGCCGTGACCATGCCATGGAGATGTCCCATGCCTTGGTCGAGTTGACGCAAAAACTGGGGATGAATCTCATTTATAAGACCTCTTTTGACAAGGCCAACCGGACCAGTATTAAGAGTAACCGTGGCCTGGGTATGGAGAAGTCTCTACCTATCCTGGCAGAGGTCCGTGAAAAATGGGGTTGTCCCGTTATCACCGATATTCATGATGCCACCCAATGTGCCGCTGTCGGTGAAGTGGTCGATGTCATTCAAATTCCTGCATTTCTTTGCCGGCAGACAGACCTCTTGGTAGCGGCAGCACAGACCGGAAAAGCGATCAACGTCAAAAAAGGTCAGTTCTTAGCTCCATGGGATATGGCTAATGTGGTAAAAAAAATGGATGATGCCGGAAACCCAAACGTTATGCTTTGCGAACGGGGCGCATCCTTTGGATACAACACTCTTATTTCTGACATGCGATCCATCCCTATTATGGCGCAAACGGGTTGTCCCATCGTATTCGACGCTACTCACTCGGTCCAACAACCTGGTGGGCAAGGTGCAACCAGCGGTGGCCAACGTGAATTTGTACCAGTACTCGCTCGTGCAGCTATGGCTGTTGGTGTGGCTGCTGTATTCATTGAAACTCATCAAGATCCAGACAGTGCACCCAGTGACGGACCCAACATGGTTAAATTAAAGAACCTTCCTGATTTGCTTAAATGCCTGATGGAGTTCGATAAACTGGCTAAAGCCAACCCTATTAATTTAGCAGCCTAATAAAACACTATCCAAA
The DNA here is from genome assembly GCA_905479605.1 of uncultured Alphaproteobacteria bacterium. Classification (GTDB taxonomy): domain Bacteria; phylum Pseudomonadota; class Alphaproteobacteria; order UBA9655; family UBA9655; genus CAJQNC01. Next base: position 5,440 of record CAJQNC010000001.1, read on the forward strand.
CAGGAGGCTCTATGTCTGCTATCACCCAAATTCATGCTCGTGAGATTCTTGACTCCCGCGGTAACCCAACAGTGGAAGTTGATGTCACTCTCGCCAGTGGTGCCAAGGGACGTGCCGCCGTACCCTCTGGAGCCTCTACTGGTGCTCATGAAGCCATTGAAAAGCGGGACGGCGACAAGGATCGGTTTTTAGGTAAGGGTGTTCAAGGTGCTATCCAATCAGTAAATACAGAGGTATTCCAAACCCTCAAGGGGATGGATGCTGAAGATCAGGAAGATGCAGATAATCGCCTCATCCAATTGGACGGGACACCTAACAAATCTCGCCTTGGGGCTAACTGCACCTTGGGCGTGAGTTTAGCCGTCGCTAAAGCCGCCGCAGCTGAGTCAGGGGCCTCCTTATATCGCTACTTAGGAGGAGCTTTCAAAACCACCCTGCCTATGCCCATGATGAACATTATCAATGGTGGTGCTCATGGAGACAACGCTGTTGATATTCAAGAGTTTATGATCATGCCTTTAGGAGCAGAGAATTTACATGAAGCCGTCCGTATGGGTGCTGAGGTATTTCATGCTTTGAAAGCGAATCTTATCAAAGCAGGCCACAACACCAATGTGGGTGATGAGGGTGGCTTTGCCCCTACCCTTTCATCAACGATAGAAGCCTTAGACTTTGTTATGCAATCCATTGAGTCGGCTGGATATACCCCAGGTATGGACATTTCCATTGCCTTAGACTCAGCGGCCACTGAGTTTTACCGGGTAGGTCGCTATCATTTAGCAGGAGAAAAAAAGATCTTAGAGGCAAGCCAATTGGTTGAGTTCTACAGCAACCTTGTCAACCAGTACCCAATTGTCTCGATTGAGGACGGGATGGCTGAAGATGACTGGCATGGTTGGGAATTGATGACTCAAGCCCTTGGGGATAACATCCAATTGGTGGGCGATGATTTATTCGTTACCAATACTGAACGCCTGCAAGAAGGTATTGATCGTGGAGTGACTAATTCCATCCTCATCAAGCCCAACCAAGTGGGAACACTTACCGAAACACATCAAGCCGTTGATTTAGCTCAACGCAATGAATACACTACCGTAATGTCTCACCGCTCTGGCGAGACAGAAGATACAACCATTGCTGATCTGGCGGTTGCCTTTGGTTGTGGACAAATTAAAACAGGCTCCCTCTCGCGTTCAGACCGAACTGCTAAATATAATCAATTGATGCGTATTGAGGAGGAGCTTGGCTCCCAAGCCCAGTTTGGTGGCATTGGAATACGGAAGCTTCTTCGATCAAATGACGGTATGGAAACGGGTAAGAAGAGATAGAAAGTTAACTAGCGGCTAACTTTCTTCAGGAGCGTAGCTCTCTTCTTTAGTACAAGAGGCCTAGCCTGTTTTCCAAAGAATTTTCTAATAGACCTCGCTATAGATCGTCAGAGTAAGAAAACATTTTCTCACGACCACACTCGGCAACATCTGAAGTGCCGTGAATATCCCAAAATCTGATTGAGACAATTCCAATGTGTTGGTTTCATGGCTGCCAATTCATTTTCTCTTTTATTGTTAAGCTATTCAAGTAGGCGCTTTATCCAACTCTTACCAGTCGCTTTCTTTTTTTCCTCGGACTGCCCTCTAACGGCCTCTGATTGAGGAGGAGATATTTCTTTATTGGTCCTACTGTTATCTTTTGGGTCTTGTCCTTTAATTGAACTAGCTTGGCTTACAGCCTTTTGGTCTGTCTCTGGCTGATTTCTGTCAGCCTGGCCATCTTGATTTTGGTTTTGACCTTGTCCCTGACCTTGTCCCTGACCTTGACCGTGACGTCGACGTTGCGGACGCCTACGCCCACCCCTCCGACGGGACTTTTGATCTTGATCAGACTCGGTTCCATCTTTCACGACTTCGGGTCTGTTATCAGAAACCTCAGTCTGATTGGGGGCAATATTACCTTCAGATGACAAACGCTCACCATCTTGAGCTGGCTTGCCATCGCGTCGCCCCTGCCCTCGGCCTTTGCCATAAGGACCACGGCGGCTGCGCTTAGACGGCTCTTGCGCTATTTTGCTATCTTCGTGGCCAATTACTTCTTGACTGGCTTGGCGCTGGCCAGGGCCTTTTCGAACCCCATCCTTTTCTATACGGTATTCAGGAATAATGAGATTTGGATCATGTTTTAAAATGACCTTAATTCCAGATTGAGCTTCAATGCTTTCCATCTGGCTGCGCTTCTCATTCATAATATAAAGCGCAACGTCAATAGGCATGTAAACTATGAGTTCAGAGCCTTTATGATTTGCAGCTTCCTCTTCAATTGATCGCAATATTTGCAAGGCAACAGATGAGTCAGAACGCATCATTCCAGTACCAGAACAGTGGCGGCATTGGATACTCGAGGCTTCAATAATGTTAGGTCGCAAGCGCTGGCGTGACAGTTCAAGTAGACCAAAGTTGCTGATGCGGCCGGTTTGAACACGAGCTCGATCTTTACGCATGGCGTCGCGCAAACGCTTTTCCACAGCCTCATTATGCTTAGGATCTTCCATATCGATGAAGTCAATGACGACAAGCCCCGCAAGATCACGCAAGCGTAACTGATAAGCGACTTCGTCAGCTGCTTCTAAATTGGTCTTAAAAGCTGTTTCATCAATATGACGTTCTTTTGTGGCTTTACCAGAGTTTACGTCAATGGCAACCAATGCTTCAGTTGTTCCAAAAACAATGTATCCACCTGATTTCAAGCGCACAGTGGGCGTATGGATTGCCGAAAGTTGGTCTTCGATGCCGTATTTTTGAAACAAGGACTCGCCTTGGTTTTTATACTCTTTCATTCTCTTTACATGAGTGGGCATCAATTGCTTCATAAAAGCCATTGCGCAGTCATACCCGACCTCACCCTCGACAAGGACTTCATCAATATCCTTATCATAATAATCCCGGATGGCACGTTTTATGAGCCCACCTTCGCCATAAATAAGGGTAGGAGCTTCAGATTTTAGGGTTAACTCACGAATATCATTCCACAAACGAACCAAATAATCACAGTCCCTCTTAATTTCAGGCTTGGTGCGCGACATACCTGCGGTACGAATAATGAGTGACATTGTATCAGGTAGATCGATATCTCCAATAAGGGATCGCAAGCGTTTGCGATCAGCAACATTAGTAATCTTGCGAGAGATTCCTCCGCTGTTAGCAGAGTTTGGCATGATAACACCGTAGCGCCCAGGGATAGAAAGATAGGTCGTTAGAGCCGCTCCTTTACCGCCACGCTCCTCTTTATTAACCAGAATCAACATAATCTGGCGTCGCTTTACAACCTCTTGGATTTTGTATCGCCTGTGCAAAGGGATAAAAGGATGAGATTCAGTTTGCGCCTTAACAACTTGTGGAGATGCAGCAACTTGAACCAATGCCTCTCCAGGAGAGAAATCAAGAACGTCTGGAGCATCTATTGACTTAAGAGATGAGCTGATCTCATCAGCAGGTTGATCTCCATCATCAGATTTAGAATCTTCTGGTTCATCAGGTACGTCGATGTCTTTGTCATGATCTATCACCGGACCATCATCCTCAGCCTGACGCTTCTTATTGAGCTCGGCTTGCTCTTGAAGGATCTTCTCTCTGTCCTCCATAGGAATTCGATAATAGTCGGGATGAATTTCACTGAACGGTAAAAAGCCGTGGCGATTACCACCAAATTCAACAAACGCTGCCTGTAAGGACGGTTCTATGCGGACAACTTTTGCCAGATAAATATTACCTTTGAGTTGTCTCTTTGTAGCCGATTCGAAGTCGAATTCTTCTAACTTTTTGCCATCAACAATTGCAACTCTCGTCTCTTCAGTATGAGACGAATCAATTAGCATTCTCTTTGCCATCATAACTCCATTTTCTGCATGGGTATTAGCCTATGCGCATGGCAAATGGAAACAGAAGAGATGTTTCTAGCGTCTTAAAAGAATGTCAGTTTGTATAGTTTGATTGTCTATCAAATGCGAGAAAACAGCCATTCCTCTAGGAGGGGCTTGCACAAGGCATGTTAGGTGTTCTCGTCTTATCTCTGTCATTACTCTTCTAAAAAACTTTTTCTTAATCTGTTTCGCAATTGCGCGTGTTTAAATCCAAAATTTATATTCTCGCCTCGAACTCAAAGAGTATTCTTTGACCGAGGCACCTCGCTTGGGATAGGTCATAATAGTAGGGTTGGTTTCTATATTTTTCTTTATAAACCAACAGGATAACATACCCCACAGCGTCATCTCGTATCTTTAACCTAGCAAAAGTTAACAAAAAAAGCAATTGAAAAGTACCTGTGATTGATTACACCTTTAGTATTGATATTTTCATAATTTGGTAAGGATATTATGCTCTAATAGGCGATATGGAAAAGACCAAGAAATTTACTGAAAAACTCCAAAAGAAATTGCAGCCCAACGTGGCTAAAGCAGCCAACTATAATATGGCTCCCAGTCATTTCTATATTAGCTCTTTGCTTTTATCGTTTATGGGAGGTGTCATTATCACTGCGGGTAGTAGTCTTCATTGGCCGATACTTTTAATCTGCATTATCGTTGCCGTGCGTATCATTTGTAGCCACTTTGCTCTACTCCTCATATGTGAGCATCGAATGACATCAAATCTCAACATATTCATGTCTGAGCTCCATAATGCGGGATCTGATGCTTTACTACTGCTACCATTTGCGTTTATTGACGGTATCTCAGGTCCATTGGTCGTATGCATAGTCATATTGGGAATCTTATGCCAGATGGCAGCTATCATTGCAGTTCCTATGATTCAAGCCAGGCGGCATGATGGCCCTATTCATGTTGAAGACCGTTTGCTTGTCTTTGGTGGAATAGCTCTGTTAGTTGGATTCGGCATGCCAGCATTTATTTGGGCTAATATTATACTACTTGTCCTATTCGTATTACAGTTTGCAACACTCGTTATACGCATACGAAAAGCTTTGGCACTGGCCAAATAAACACTCTAAGCTACATACTTGAACGCCTTCATTCACAATGATAAAGTAAAACCAAACATGAGGAGAAGATATATGCCATCCCTATACTTCATTGTTCTCTTATGCTTGTCATGCCCCACAAGCTCGCTCGCAGGCGCAAGCTGGTCAGGGGGATTGATCAATGATGGTGAAGAGACCTCTCTTCAAACCGCTACCGCTAACCATTATAGAGAAATAGATACAAATACATTTGTTAAACAGATTTTAACATTGATTCCAGATGGATATGACAGGGAGTTCTTATACCTATGCACACGCCTCAAATCCTCAGTTAGCAGCAAGCAGCAAATGCAAGAACTCATGATACTGTTGACTCGCCTCAAACCAGAAGATTACACGGATAGGCAAGATTCACTTCAGTCTATTCTAGACAGCCGGCATGACTGGGAACATAAGCTCATCAGTCTAGAGAGGCATATTTCTTTATGGAATAAAACTATATAGATGCACAAGGTTCTCGTGAGAGTGGTTGTTAGCTATCATTTTAGCCCAGCTCATCTACTTTTTTCAAACAGTCTCTAGGATTAAAACCCAGACCCTGGCTGTTTTAGAAATTTGATCTCTTCGGGGGTACTCACACGTCCTAGCAGTGCATTGCGATGCGGGTAGCGCCCAAATTTCTCGATGATAACCTTATGTTGGATAGCGTAATCCAAATTCCCAGGTTGACCCAAAGCCTCATATAAGCGAACAGACTCCTCTTGATCAGCCAAGCTTTCACTATGTTCATAGGGCAGATAGATAAAGGCACGCATAAATGCAGGAAGTTTTTGGTCATAACCTTTTGCAACAGCTTCTTTTGCCAACGCCAGGGCTTTGCCATCACTTGCAAAGGCTTGAGGGCTATCACGATAAATATTGCGGGAGAATTGGTCCAATACAAGTATCTGTGCCATATACCCCTCTGGTGTCGCCAACATATCTTGATGCTCACCGGTCATAAGCTGGGTATGTAAATCTTTAAATCTATCTACAATCTGCAAATCTGTCGCATCAGATTTTTCAAACCACCATGTACGGAATTGACCGTAGTCCTGATCTTTGGGATCACCGTACCAAAATCCTAGTACGTCTTGACGGATAGTATCTAACATTTCATTCTCCTCTTGTTGGGGGAAGGCAAGACTTAACAATATGACAGCAGCGAATGCTACCAGCACACCGCCTGAGATCTTGTTAATCCATACGAGAATATTCTCAGATAATTTATGACGCAGCAACATGATAAATGTTGAAAGGGAAAGCCACCAGCCGAAAGCACCAACGGCTACACCTAGAATCAAAGCAAGGGGCTGTTCTGTACTGTCATCCAAATGATCTACACCCATTGCCGCAAAAACCGCTACGAATGCCAGAATAGTGACTGGGTTTGTAAGTGTTAGAAAGAAAGAAGAAACAAAAGCGCCCACATAAGATTGGTCCGAGACTCCATTATTTCTTTCTTGAATCGGGCAAGCCCGAAAGATTTGGATTCCAATCCAAATAAGAAGGGTTCCACCCACTAACTTTAGCCAGAACTCGTGGCTAATAATAAAATCGGAAATACTCGCCAAACCAAAGGCAGCGATGGCCGCAAAGCATACATCTGCAAAGCCTGCACCTAAACCGGTGGAAATTCCAAGAAAATAATTACCGATTAATGTACGACGAATACAGAGGACGCCTATAGCTCCAACGGGAGCAGCAATAGCAAAGCCAACAATAATGCCTTTGATAAATAGGAGAACCAGTTCTTGCATAGATCAACCTTAATATGGAGGAGTTAAAAGAGTTTTAACCGTTTGAGATAAGTAAGGCAAGGAATCTATTATTTACCTACCCCATGACTATTCAAACGCCGCAAAAAAGCAGCTAATGTCATAGAAATCAACGCCACACCTCCCATAAGGAGGAAGATGGTTTCGATCCCAAAATATGTAGCAAAGAAACCACTGCCAGCAGAGGCAAGACTACCAATGCCAAATCCAGCCAGTCTATTAAAACTGTAGTATTTCGTATAATGAGCTTTTGGCACATTATTCACAAAAATATCGACAAAGGCTGACCAGCCAATTCCTGCAGATATGCCCCCAAAAAACTGTATTAAGTAAAGAATAGATACACTGGGCTCGCAATACATGGCTATGGAATACATAAAGAAGAGGAAGTAACTTACTAACAGCAATTCGTACCGATAACGGATCCATTTTACAGAGGCCACTGAAGAAAAGACAGCTGAGGTGAAGGTATAAACAGCCATTATCGCACCTACATGGCGAAGGTCTTGGGAGGCTTGTTGGGCAAGATACAGCGCCAGGATTGGTGCCTGCAACGAAGTAAAGACTTGAAATATCGATGACATGCTAATAAGCAGTGTCAACATTTCAAGCTTTTTTGGGAAAAATGATCGTTCCATTTCCTGACTCTGTTTTACTCGAGACATTATGAATAAGCCCTTATTACTTTTTCTTATTATAGCTTAAATATACGGCTCTACTCAAACTTATTAGTGCGAGGGAAACCTACTGGAGGTAAACGTCCCGCCTGCCCGCGTTTACCTAACCAAGAAATAAGATTGGTCTCAGTACGGGTGCGATCACCGATCTTCCAGGTTAACCCTGCTTGCTTATTGAAAAACTTAGCATCAGATATTCCACCATCCTTATAACGCTGCAGGCTTACACCGCGCCCACGATTCATCGTGGGTATTTCGTCTACTTGGATGATGAGTAACTTCCGATTCTGCCCAACAATCGCCACAGAGTCCCCATTAACAGGAACACATAGGACTAGCTTAGCCTTGCCAGAGACGTTCATCAGTTGCTTCCCATTCTTAGTCTGAGCTATCATTTGTGCTGAAGGAATAATAAAGCCACGACCATCGGAAGAGGCTAAGAGATAAGTCCTACTGTCATCTTGTTGCGGGTGGAATGGCATCAGTGTGACAATTTCTTCATCTTTATGCAAATCGAGCATTAACCGCAAGGGATCGCCATGCCCCCTACCCCCGGGCAACTTATCAACAGACACCGTGTAGCATTTTCCAATAGTCGTCAGAACTAATATTTTATCCGTGGTTAGTACTTTAAGAACGAAACTTTCTTCGTCCCCTTCTTTATATTTAATGTCCTCGGATTTTACGTTATGCCCCTTCATGCTGCGAATCCAGCCCTTTTGAGAGGAAACGATAGTCACAGGTTCACGCTCGATGATAGCTTCAATGGGAACGATAACTTCATCAGGCTCATCTTCCAGGCTAGTGCGACGCTTACCTACTTCCGTTTTAGGGCCAAATATCTTTTTAGCATCTTCGAGTTGTTCAATAAGCTTCGCATTCTGAATCTCAGATGATTCCAGCACCTCAACAAGCCCAATCCGTTCTTGGGTAAGCGCATCATGCTCTGTCTTAATCTGGATCTCTTCAAGTTTACGCAAACTCCGTAGGCGCATATTTAAAATGGCCTCAACTTGGACTTCTGTTAAGTCCCAACGTTGCATCATAATAGGAGCAGGCTTATCTTCTTCACGGATAATCTTAATCACCTCATCGATATTGAGGTGGGCAATTAAATATCCACCCAAAACCTCAAGGCGATGGTCTATTTTATTCAAGCGGTACTGGGTCCGTCGCAACAATACAACGCGACGATGATCAAGAAATGCCTGAAGGACTTCTTTTAAATTCATGACTCTAGGAACGCCACTAGCATCAAGGACATTCATATTCACTGAGATGCGCGTATCCAAGTCCGTATGCCTGAAAAGAGATTGCATAAGCACCTCTGGATCAACTGCACGGGATTTAGGCTCAATGATCACACGAATATCTTCCGCTGATTCATCCCTTAGATTGCCAAGCAAGGGTAACTTCTTAGCCAAAAGCAAATCAGCGATTTTTTCAATGAGCTTGGATTTCTGCACTGTATAAGGAATTTCAGTTACCACGATATGATACTGCCCCTGGGGAAGTTTCTCCACTTCCCATCGCGCTCTCAGTCGAAAACTGCCGCGTCCTGATTCATAGGTATTTACTATAGATTCTGGATCTTGCAACAAGATGCCACCCGTAGGGAAATCAGGCCCTGGAATCGCCTTTACCAACGATCTAACTGTCATATCAGGATTTTTTACCAGACGAATTAATCCAGTACAAAGCTCACCCAAGTTGTGAGGAGGAATACTCGTGGCCATGCCCACGGCGATACCCGTGGCTCCATTAGCTAATAGATTGGGAACCGCTGCTGGCATTACAATAGGCTCATCATGCTCACCATCATAAGTAGGGCGGAAGTCGACCGCATCCTCATCGATACCCTGAGTCATGGCTTCAGCATAAAGGGTCAAGCGTGCTTCCGTATAACGGGCAGCCGCCGCTGAGTCACCATCCACATTACCAAAGTTCCCCTGCCCATCCACTACAGGGTAACGCATAGCAAAGTCTTGAGCCAATCGAACCATGGCATCGTATACAGCTTGTTCACCATGGGGGTGATATTTACCAATCACGTCACCAACAACACGAGCGCATTTCTTAAAGCCTGAAGCTTGATTCAATTTAAGCTCACGCATGGCATGAAGAAGGCGGCGATGAACAGGCTTCAAGCCATCACGAACGTCAGGTAATGAACGAGAGACGATAGTCGAAAGCGCATACGAAAGGTAACGATCTCCCAGAGCATCCTTTAAATTTACATCGCGAATCGTCATGCAGCGGTCTCCTTCTGTCCGTCAAGGTAAGAAAGCAAGCGTCCTCTAGCTGGTGGCATTCCCACGCGAAGATGTGAAAATGCATATCTTTCTAGAAAATAACCCGTTAGATGCAGGCCTTCATTCAAGTCTTTTAACGAAATCTCAGAGTTTTTCAAGAAAAACAAAGGCAATGGCAGTAATTTTCTCTCATAGGGCTTGGATACATCCGCACATACAGCGCGTCCTGTTTTCGGAGAAACCGCCACCAGCCCCTCTTGAACGCCTGTCACAGCACATTGAGTGAGGTCCAATCCATAACCCAATTCAGTCAGGAGGGATTTTTCAAAGAGTACATAAGCCTTCGCCCAATCATCAGTGAGTAAATTGAGAGTCAGCGCCTGAAACTGAGTAAATAATTGGGGATAATCATGTCCTTCAGCCAACAATAAATGGCATAAGCTGCATGCACTACTAAGAGCCGCCAGCTTACCCGGATGATCTAGCAGAAGTGAAACATGTGACGTATTAGGCTCTAAGCGCCATTGCCCTAACTGAGTCTCGAGCCGTGCTCGCCAGGTCGCTTGAACGGTTTGACCTAACTGGACCCAACTACGATTTTGCTTGGATAAACGAAAGCAGCCACTGCATCGACCATGCTCTGCCGTAAACAAACTAAGCACCACTGTGGCTTCACCCAACGGGCGTACATGCAATATTATGCCTGTATCACTCCACTCCATGACCGTTTATCCCACATTAAAATCCAGCCCCAACATATGATAATGATGCGGCCGATCCATCCAATCTTCTTTGACTTTGACCAAAAGCTTCAGATGCACAGTGCACTCGAATATTTCAGACATTTGCTTGCGAGCCAAGGACCCTAGAATCTTGACCTGTTGGCCACCCTTACCAAGAACAATACCCTTCTGGCTTTTACGCTGAACATAGATCACTTGGTCAATTTTAACATCACCATTATCAAATTCTTCCCACTGTTCCGTTTCTACCATAATAGAATAAGGCAGTTCTTGGTGAAGACGGTGAAAAATGACTTCGCGAGTTATTTCGGCCGCCAGCATACGCATGGGAATATCCGATATCTGGTCATCAGGGAACAGCCAAACACCTTCTGGCATATGCTTGGCAAAAGATGTACGCACTTCCTGGACTCCATCACCTGATAGAGCTGAAATCATAAATGTCTCAGCAATAACTGGATGTTGCAAAGATTGTGCTATTCGCAGAAGGGAATCTTTCGAAATAAGATCCACTTTGTTGAGAATCAAGAGAACTTTTTTATGATGCTTTGCAATTTCATTCAAGATTCGCAGAGAATCCTCGCATGATTTCTTAGCCGCATCGACGACCAAGGCGATACAATCTGCACCATCGACGGAACTCCAGGCAGCGTGAACCATAGAACGCTCTAGACGTCCCTTAGGGTCGAAGAAAACACCAGGTGTATCCACTAATACAATTTGCGTCTCACCTTCTAACGCGATACCCAAAATCCGATTACGAGTGGTCTGGACTTTCGGGGAAACAATGGAAACCTTGGTCCCGACCAATTGATTGACAAGTGTAGATTTACCCGCATTAGGCGCACCAATAATTGCCACATACCCACAGTGTTGGCTCATTCGGGAAACTCTTTCATAATCTCAGCCAATAGATAGGCTGCAGCCTCTTTCTCTGCGGCTTTCTTTGAAGGCCCTTGTCCACGCCCCATAAGAATACGCCCATCCCCAATATCAAGGGTTGCTTCCATGATGAATTCAGGGGCATGGTCAGGTCCGGCACGGCTAATATATGTATAAGTGGGTAGAGAAAAGCCAGCTCCCTGAGACCACTCTTGTAGAGCATTCTTCGGATCAATAGGAGGTGATTCAGACGCTCTCAGTTTTTCTTGCCAGTAGTATTTAATGACCCGGTGAGCCGGCTCTAACCCTCCATCAAGGTAAATCGCACCTAAAAAGGCCTCGCATCCATCCGCCCAAATCGTGTCATAATGTTTATGAATCCCTGTACCCTTCTCTTCAGGCAAGAGCATGAAATCCTTCAAGCCCATATCATGAGCGACCTCAAGGAGCATCTCCTTACGGACAAGATACGAAAAGCGGCGTGCTAATTCGCCTTCCCATTCGGTGGGAAATTCATTGTAAAGAAGCTCTGCTATTACAAGACCCAAGACTCGATCGCCCAAAAACTCTAAGCGTTCAAAAGGCTTACCATCAACTTCCTTAGTTACACTTGGATGAGTCAATGCTCGCTTTAGCAGCATCCGATCATCAAAATAGTAGTCTATTCGTTTTTCAATATCTATCACTGCACCCATATCATCGCTCGATCGTAATGTGCTTTTGCTAACCAACGCCAAATCTCCCAAAGTTGTGCATGACTTCCCGTTGAGAAGAAGATAAAACTGGCTCGGCCCACCAGATTCTCAAAAGGAATATATCCAATAACTTGTTGTGCACGGCTATCATTAGAACCGTCACGATTATCTCCCATCATAAAAAAGTGCCCTGGAGGAACTTGATATTCTTCTGTGTTATCAAAATGTCCCTGTCCGAAGGGCCTTTGCTTGATAATAAGATGCTCAACTCCATTGGGCAGTGTTTCAAGGTACTGAGCCGCTTCTAAGGTTTGTTGAGAATCATCGTGAAATATAGCATCTTGGATTTTTTCTACAGGACACGCAAAGCCGTTGATATGCAGTTTGCCATCAATCATTTGAATACGATCTCCAGGCAACCCCACGACACGTTTGATAAAGTCCTGGGAAGGTCTTTCTTCGGCTCGGAAAACCACAACATCACCCAGTTCAGGGTCGTTCCCAAAGATCCTTCCATTAAAGTAGTTAAAATGATGGCCAAATGGGAATGAATAGCGGCTATAGCCATAGGCCCACTTTGACACAAACAAGTTATCACCAATCAACAGGCTGGGAATCATAGACCCAGAGGGAATGTAGAAAGGCTGAAAACAAAAAGAACGAAATACCAAGATAGCGAGAATGGTAAAGAACAGTGTTCTAACACTACCCCATGCAATCTCATCGTACCACCGACCAGGCTTAGTAGGCTGTACTTCCATCAATGCACGCCTTTAAACATGCGACTGTAGTGAGCTGTAAACAACCATTTCCAAACTTCCCAGATCGCTGTATGTCCACCCGTTGAGAAGAAGATAAACTGAGCTTCTCCGATGAAGTTTTCATAAGGGATGTAACCTACGATCTTTTGACCACGACTATCATCAGAGCCATCTCGGTTATCACCTACCATAAAGAAGTGGCCCTCAGGCACATCATACACAGGAGTATTATCGTAACTACCCTGCCCAAAGGGAACTTGCTTGATGATGCGATGTTTCAAGCCACTCGGCAGCGTTTCAATGAATTGTTTAGCCTTAAGGATAGAACCGTTATCGTTAACTGTCTCAAAGTCCTCAATAGGCTCAAGTGTACACTCCACATCATTGATATACAGTATTCCTTGACGCATCTGCACTTTGTCGCCAGGCGTTCCCACCACGCGCTTAATGAAGTCGGTATCGTCTCGGTACACAGGACGAAAAACGGCAACCTGACCGACCTTGGGCTCCTCTGCCCAAAAGCGTCCATCGAAGTAATCAACTCTGGATCCAAAAGGAAATGAATAACGGCTGTAACCATATGTTGGCTTTGAAACTACGATATAGTCACCGATCAACAATGTGGGAATCATTGAACCTGAAGGTATGTTAAAAGGCTCAAAAATAAAAGATCGAATTCCCAGAGCTAATGCGATAGCTGCAGTAATTCCAACTACATTATTCCAAAACTTTTTCTCAATTGTCTGTTGATCTTGCATGTTCTTTATTTTGCCTTATGGATTAAATTCCGCTGATAGTATCACAAAAGCTTGCGCAAAGGGAGCCTCATCTGAAAGTGACAAATCAATACGACCTCTCATACCTTCGGGTACCAAAGCTTCGAAATGCTCCAAAGCCCTGCCTTGCAATGCAATCGTAGGCTTTCCGGATGAATTCTTTTGTATTTCAATATCTTGCCACGAAACACCTTCCGACACAATCCCTGTACCCAGTGCTTTAACAAGGGCTTCCTTAGCTGCAAATCGAGATGCAAAAGCTTTGACTGGGTCAGGACGAGACCGCGCATAAGCACACTCATTTGGTGTATAAATGCGACAAATCATCCGATCACCAAATCGTGTAATCGAACGATAAATTCGTTCCATATTGACCAGGTCGTTACCGATCCCTAATATCATAAAAAGCCTTTCATGCTGCGCTTCTTAGCATTGGTGCTATTGTTTGTCACGCTAGATAACTGTGGAAAGATAAAGGTCATAATGAGAGGAGCCTCTGAATAACTAGAGTACAATTGTCACTCCTACGCAGGGATGACATAATGCCGAACCTAAAATTTAAAGCAACATATTCAAGGCCCATTTACGAAAATGTAAAATAACAGAGCTATAGAGATATGGCAAAGTTAATCGCTTAAGCCACTGACATGGCATGGTTGGCCTGACTCTCTCATGGTGAGAGTCAGGCAATTATAGGAGAATTTAGTTTTTAGTTTCTTGACACGAAATGATACAACCCTTTAGATCTCCTTTATTATCGCAGGTGTACTTAACCTTTGACCCAACCATTAATCCTTCTGTGGCCCCATTTACTGTACAATCTTCCTCGGGAATCGAGATTGTGGTCACAAAGTCATAGTCTCCTAGCATATCCTTACTTGTTTTAAAATTACACCATGCAGTCGTCCCTGGAAAATCTGGATCCTTGGAAGATAAATCTATAGTGTAAAGATCAACTTCCTTCTTATCATTCGGCAAGCTTCCGCTCCATTTTATTCCATCCACCGTAACGTGACAGGTTTTTCTTGTCTCATTACATTTAGCTTTTGTCAGGTCTGGGCAATGATAATCTTTAGCGCTTGCGTATTTCATGGGCGCAAGAGATGTCATTAATGCCAAAAGTGAATATTTTGATATTTTGTTAATCATGAACTTTTCCTTTTCCTGTTTAGATCAGGTTGATTTTATTTTTTTTTGTTAAATAAATGGTTAATAAAGCATGTTAAAACAGCCCCTCTGAAAAAGTCTCCTTCTTGATGACAGACCGCGGTTTTGGTGTTGTTGCACGAGCAAGCTCGCACAAACCCTTGATTACTAGCCGTGCATCCGGTACCTCAGCCCGAATACGGACTTTCGCAGAGGCCTCTTAAACCCTTTGTTGGCGACAAAATAACTAGTAGATTATTTTACTGCATTCTGTGAAAAACCAAGCTATAAAGGTAATGTTGAGTAACAAACAAGGATACACCATGCTGTTTTCAGCCTTTGAAAGACGAGTTGCTTGGAGATATCTCCGCTCCCGCCGCCAGCGGGACGTAAAATCATGGACAGGCATTCTCAAGAGTCTCGCCTTTTTCCAAGAGGGCTTCGTTTCCGTTAATGCCATGTTTTCATTTTTGGGAATCGCTTTAGGCGTCGCCGCCCTGATTATTGTTATGTCCGTATTCAACGGCTTTCACCAAGACCTGCTCTCTCGAATTCTCGGTGTAAATGGCCACCTCGCCGTCTATAGCAACACAGGTCAGATGCTGAACTATCAAGGGCTTGAAGAGGAAATCTCAAAACTCCCAGGTGTTACGAGTGTAAATCCACTGGTAGAGGGCCAAGCGATGGTCATGGCCCACAACCAAGCCATGGGGATCATGGTGCACGGCATGCGTAAAGAGGACTTAGATAAAAGAGACGTCATCTCATCCAAAATTGAAGAAGGCAGCCTCGACAGCTTCAAAGATCCAAAGACTATCGCAATTGGTATGCGCATGGCTGAAAAGATGGGACTGATGGTTGGAGATAAACTCAAGCTGGTTTCCCCCCAAGGGACAGAAACCGCATTTGGAAATATGCCCCGTAGCCAGACTTACACAGTGGGTGCTATCTTCGAGGTCGGCATGCATCAATATGATATGACCATTGGTTTTGTCCCCATGGAAACGGCACAAAAGTTCTTTGGCTTAGGCAACGGTGTCACGGGTCTTGAGGTCTTCACAGAGAACCCTGAGAATGTGGCAGAGTATTCCCTCCCCATCTATGACCTTATTCAGGGAAATGATTATCGCATTCATGATTGGCAGCGGGTAAACAGTCACTTCTTCACAGCTGTCCAAGTCGAGCGCAATGTCATGTTCATTATCCTGACACTCATCATCTTGGTGGCATCGTTCAATGTGATCTCTTCCATGATTATGTTGGTGAAAGACAAGTCACGTGA
Organism: uncultured Alphaproteobacteria bacterium; assembly: GCA_905479605.1. Lineage (GTDB taxonomy): Bacteria > Pseudomonadota > Alphaproteobacteria > UBA9655 > UBA9655 > CAJQNC01. Next base: position 21,439 of record CAJQNC010000001.1, read on the forward strand.
CATCGCCATCCTCCGCACTATGGGAGCCACCCGCGGCATGGTTATGCGGATCTTCTTCCTTACAGGCTCAACTGTAGGTGTAGTAGGGTGTAGTGTCGGAACCCTAATGGGCCTATTATTCTGTTGGAACATTGAAAGCGTCCGGCGCTTTATCGAAGGTCTATCAGGTATTGAGCTATTCTCTTCCGAGATCTATTTCCTTTCGAAGCTGCCTGCTAAAGTTGATAACGGCGAAGTGTTGCTAGTCATCCTAGTTGCACTAACCCTCACCTTCCTCGCCTCAATCTTCCCGGCTCGTAAAGCCGCCAAACTAGATCCTGTGGAGGCCTTGCGCTATGAGTAAACCCCTTCTCACCATCAAAAATCTCGTACGCACCTACCAACAGGGCGATAACCACTTACACGTCTTAAAGGGCGTTGATCTGCAGCTGTATCCCGGAGAACTCGTCGCCCTTGTAGGACCATCTGGCTCCGGAAAGTCAACCCTCCTCCACACAACCGGTTTGCTTGAGCATGCCGATGAAGGTGACATCATCATTGATGACCAGCAATGTGCTCGCCTAAACGATGATAAACGTACGGCCATCCGCCGGGATGTATTGGGATTTGTGTATCAGTTCCACCACCTACTACCCGAGTTCAGCGCAGAAGAAAACGTCGTTCTTCCACAAATGATCCATGGCACCCCCAATGATAGGGCCACAGCACGCGCCAAAGATCTACTCAAACGGGTTGGCCTTGAAAATCGTGCCTCCCACCGCCCTGCCCGCCTATCAGGCGGTGAGCAACAGCGTGTGGCGATGATTCGTGCCCTAGCTAACAAACCAAAAATTCTACTAGCTGATGAGCCCACAGGTAACTTGGACGAACATACAGCAGCCGAAGTTTTTGATTACTTAGTCAAGCTGGTGAGAGAAGAGAATCTGGCAGCCCTTATTGCCACTCATAATACTGACCTTGCCAACAAAATGGACCGAATCGTAACACTTCATAATGGGAAGTTGGAAAGCTTGAAGAAAGCTGGCTAACCCGGGGGGTTGACAAACGGTAAAATTAATGATAATGTCCACACATATAAAATATTATAATTGTGCCTACTGATCACTCCCCACGAAACATTAGCTAACTCGATAAGCCCGACAATCCAGGAACTCCGCTAGCACTTAGCCCTGATTAATAAGTACAGTCTTCTTCCTAGTGAAGTGCTCTAGCATCGCCTCAAGGCTCGCTTCTTTACCTATCCCTGATTTCTTAAATCCACCATAGGACAACCCAGGCTGGACCACCAGATTTTGATTCACTTGGACAAATCCGGCATCTAGCTGCTTAATCGCTTGCATGGCCTGCGGCAAATCATAAGTCCAAATAGTAGCAGCCAATCCATACTCTGTATCATTAGCCATACGGATCACATCATCAAAATTCGACCAGGACATGACGCAGGTCACAGGCCCAAAGATCTCTTCCTGACAGAGCTTGTGGTCGTTAGCAAGTCCTGTAAAAATCACCGGCCGAACGAACAGGCCTTTGTCAAATGCAGAATCTTTGGGCAACTCTGAGCATTCATGAGCCACAGCACCAGTGGTCTCCTTCCCGATACGGATATACTCAAGAACTTTCTCGTATTGGCTTTGAGAGATAATCGTTCCCATATCCGTACTCTCATCCAGAGGATCGCCCATCTTCAGTTTATTAACTTCAGCCACCATCTTCTCAACGAAAGGACCAATCATGGACTCATGTACGAAAATTCGACTCGCTGCCGTGCAACTCTGCCCTTGGCGAGTAAAGCGCATACTGGTTAGCGCACCGGTGACAGCACGGTCTAGATCCATGTCCTCACACACAATCATCGGGCTTTTGCCCCCTAATTCCAGTGTAACCGGCACAAGCTTGTGTGCTGAACCACCATAGACAATCTGTCCCGTTTCAACCGAACCTGTAAATGTAAGCTTATCAATACCCTCATGGGCTACCAACAAGGCAACCGTACCCGGACCATCACCGGAAATAAGATTGAAAACACCAGGAGGTAAAATGGTATTCCTCAATTCCGCAACCCGCAACACCGCCAGAGGAGCCTCTTCAGCGGATTTCACCACCACCCCATTGCCTGCAGCTAATGCCGGAGCAATCTTCAATGCCATGAGCATAAGTGGAACGTTCCATGGAATAATTGCACCCACAACACCTATAGGCTCACGCAGAGTAAGCGTGAGGCATGTATTATTAAAAGGCACCGTCTCGCCTTTGATCTCTCCAGCGATCCCTCCATAAAAGCGGAAGGTGTTCGCCAATACACCGGCCTCCACCTGGCATTCAGTGCGTAAGGCTTTACCTGTTTCCAAGGCCATAAGTGCAGCAAGTTCATCCTTGTGCTTCTCTAAGAGATCAGCACATTTATGGAGGAGCTGCCCTCGTTCAAATGCCGTGTAGTCATGTGCCCAACCTTTCTGAGCACGTGCAGCAGACTTCACCGCCATATCTACATCCGCTTGTCCGCACTGCGCGGCTTGACAGATGATTTCCATAGTAGCTGGGTTAGGCACATCAAAAGTTTCAGACGATTCTGCCTTGACCAAGTTGCCACCAATCATGATCTTGCCCGCTAGACGTTGAGCGAGCTCGTATGGTGAACTTTGTTTTTGCGCTTGAGTTTGCATTTTAACCCCTCTAGAATTTCTGATTATTTAGATAGCTGCTCAGCCACATGGCATGCGGCATAAGTCAAGATAGCATCAGCCCCTGCCCGTTTGAATGATAGCATGGTTTCCATAAGAGTCCGCTCGTAATCCAGCCAGCCATTATCGGCAGCTGCACGCAGCATGGCGTACTCACCACTGACATGATAGACGAATGTGGGCATATGGAAATGAGCCTTCAGTTCATAGACAATATCCAGGTATGGCAACCCAGGCTTAACCATGAGGATATCGGCCCCCTCCTCTATATCCTGCAGGCCTTCACGCAGAGCTTCATTGCGATTGGCAGAGTGCATCTGATAGGTGTGTTTACCTTTCTTGCCCAACTGAGAGGCCGAACCCAGAGCCTCCCGAAATGGGCCATAGAAGCCACTGGCATACTTCGCAGCATAAGAAAGAATCATCGTCTTCTGAAAACCGGCGTCATCCAGTGCATAGCGAATGGCACCAATACGACCATCCATCATATCCGATGGAGCCACCACATCGGCTCCAGCTTGGGCCTGAGCTACGGCACACTGGGTGAGGATTTCGATAGTTTCATCGTTGGCTACATCTCCTTCGAGGATAACCCCATCATGGCCATGGTTAGTATAGGGATCAAGAGCTACATCAGTAATGACACCAATATCAGACGATATACTCTTAACGATTTGAATGGCTTGGCATAGAAGATTATTAGGGCGCGTACCCTCCAAACCTCGATCACATTTCAGCTTAGAATCGATGACTGGAAAAAGCGCAACAGCGCGGATGCCGAGATCAACGGCTTGTTTAATGGCCACAGGGAGGGTCTTGAGGGTGTAGCGAACCACACCTGGCATTGAGGCAATCTCGATTACCATCCCTTCTTCACAGATAAACAGTGGCCAGACCAAATCATTCACAGAAAGCCTATGCTCTGCCACCAAGTCACGAGACCATTCATGTTGTCGCAAGCGTCGTAAACGGGTGGTGGGGTATGGACCTGTTATGGGCATGGTCAGTTTTCCTTTATGCTTTAATTATGCTCAAAAGAGTACGGAAAATAAGGGGTTTCCGTCAACGTGAAATTCAGCCCTAAGGTTAAAACTTGGGGATGTGAATTAGTTTCTAGCTATGACGCTGCTGTAAACAGTCTCAATTCTCACTTCCGATACAATGGTGGCAGGTGAAGAAATTATCGGGATCATATTTCCTTTTGATATCAAGCAATTTGGAATAATTAGGCCCCCAAAAGCTTTGTTGCCAATTGGGTTCGAAATAATCAGCCTCATTGGCATAGCTGCCAGAGTCAGGTGTCAGCTTACGAATGATTTCCGACGCAACTTTGATATCACGAGCCTTTTTCTCAAGAGTGACCTTGTTGGGCTCATGTCCTTCAACTCCGGGGTAGGCAATTTGCCCATCGCTAAACTTCAGCAGTACAGCACCATCCAAAGCCATAGGGTTCATAGAGGTGTCCTTTTGCCAGGCTCTCGCTTCAGGCGATGCAAGTGCCAATCCTTTGCCTAGGAACAGCTTCACACTGCTTTGGCGTGAAGCATCATAAAAAGCTGCCACAAGCTTTTCGATGTTCTCCTTGGCAAATAATTTTTCAGGGATCCATCGGGAAAACATGCCAGCCCAATAGAAGGCAACGTGACTTCCATCACCGGCCCACCACCATTCAGGATTTGAGTCTTTTCCACGGCCCTGCACCAGAATACCGGGAATTTTTCCTAGCATGTAATCAGCATCCCATAGCTTATTAGCTGGAATATCAACAATATTTATCTCCACATCATAGAGATCAGGGTTGTCCGATAGCCAAGTCCGAAAGTCTTTCCAAATCTCTTGCACTTCTTCTTTGGAAATGCCCTGAAAAAGCACACTCAGCTTGATTGCATTATCTTTCGTCAGCTGCAAACTTTCTCCCCAGCTTTCATTAAGTAACTTTGCGCGGAAAAAGGGTATAAACCGAGAGAGAAGTTTTTTAAAAGCCGCATCATCCCTAGCTTGGATCTTTCCTAAAGTCAGACCAAAATTTTTGGGAAGGTCATGAACCCGGTAAGTGATTTTCGATACCACCCCAAAGGTACCGCCACCACCACCACGCAAGGCCCAAAATAGGTCTTTATTTTGACACGCATTTGCAATCAACACTTTTCCATCAGCTGTGATCACCTCTGCCTCAAGCATATTGCCAGCGCCGGTGCCATACTTCTTCGACCAGTTGCCGAATCCACCGCCAAGGGAAAATCCTCCTACAGCTCCCACAGAAGTACACCCGCCACCCTGGACATACTTGTTATGATTATTGGTCACCACATCATAGGTTTCCAACCAAGACTTGCCGGCAGCAACACTCACGGCCGGAACACTTTTTTGCCCTGTACACCCCACAGGTACAAATGAGTTGTGCATTTCAATGTCCCGCATTCGGTGGGTCCAAATCATCAAAGCATCAGGAGCACTGTAGCGGCCATGATAATCATGCCCTGAACCTTTCACGACAACCTTTATGTTGTGCTTTTTTGCAAATGATACAACTTTAGCGATATCATAAGCACTGCGAACTTCAGCAACATAAAGCGGTGGTTGAAAGCTCCAAGCATCAATCCAACCCGTATTTTGCCCTCCAGCTGGCTGGTCTTCCACAAAGAAAGGATTCTTTACGTTTTGCAACACGGCCTGACAGGCATGACTTTGTGCGTTTTCTAAACAAGGAGCCAGAAATTTCTCAGGTTCAAAGACACTGCCCTCTAGGCTCTCCGCCAGTGATGTCCATTCCTGTTCTGTAGGCCAGCAGCCTTGGTTTGGCTTACAACGATCGGCACCTGAGTGGGCAGGGCTGAGGTTTACGCAGCTTATAATTACTGCAGTAAAAAAATGAATTAATTTCATATGCCCCCACATAAATTTTTGAATTATGGACTTAGGATGTTTAGGAATTGATATTTAGCAGAAAAGGGCGATCGGATAAATGTTCTTTACGAATAGCCCTTACCACCTGACAGCATTGGATTATCTCAAGTTTTTTATGGCAGTACGGTCTCAATTGCTTACCGAGAGACTGCGGAGTTTTTCTTATGGTTTCACATAAAAACAATAACTTGTGTTCCATGCACTTGATGTGGGGTCCATCTTGAGCCATTACCTAATGTCTCTTTGCAAAAACCTTGGATCCCACATCAAGTGCGGGAAGCGTAACTTATTAAATGGATGGTGTATTTTAGGTCTCTCTCCTTTGCTTGCCAATATAGGGAGAAAGGCTATAAAAAGACTGTGTTTAAAATGGTCGGTTGGTAAGCGTCGCTCCAAATCCAGCTTTACAAAAGTTTTATTCCCTTTATCAATACTCCAATAGCTTTATCAGTAATGAAGGTGCGTACTAAATGAATGAATTTCTTCGCCTGATTCGTAAGATCGTTCGACCCATGGGATATGATCTCAAGCGCCATCATCAGTATACTCTGCACCCCTTCAAGACATTACAAAGCACCGCCTCTACTGAAGCTCTGATTGCTGCCAAAGAGGCCTTTGATTTAGATACACCGCCTGAGCATCACCGCAAATTTAATACCCTGAATATTTGCCTACGCACTTGCTTGCGGCATGATCGTAATATTGACAAGACTGATCGCTTGACTGGAACCAATATTACGGAGACAGCTTACCGCTGCATTCGTTCGCTGGTCAAAGCCGTCAACTTCTCTCTTAAAAAGCACCCCAATCTTAAAATTAAATTCATTTGCCTTGAAGACCATTCTGATCAAGACCTTGTGAAAATTATAGAGACATTACTCAAGCCCCTAGAGTGCCCATGGCATGTCATCACTACCTCCACCCGAGGTCAAGGCCCATCTTTGCATGAGCAGTTCACAATGGCGCGGGAGAGCAACGATTCGCTATGGTATTTTGTGGAGGATGATTACCTCCATCAACCCGAAGCTATCGCTGAGATGTGTGAGTTCTATGAAATTATTTACAATGTTACTGGCTCACATTTAATGATTCACCCCCAAGAGCATGAGAACTTATATAAAAGCCACTATCCCTCATATATCTTTGCTGGTCCGCATCGGCACTGGCGGACAACCAGCGATGCCACTCATGTTTTCCTAACCCATAATGAAGTCGTGCAAACTTACTGGGATTATTTTGAAAATGTGAAGCATGTCGGAAACTACAAAAAGCGCCACCTGGGTTCTGAAGCGAAGACAACTAATAATATATTCAAGCATATACCTGGGTTTTCACCAATTCCTGGATTAGCCTGTCACCTACAGTTTGATTTTACCGTAGCCCCTTTCTTTGATTGGCGCACACTTTGGGAGAAGAACAGCGCCTAGCTTGTTCTCACATTGCTTCATAGTTTCTTAACACCCCTTCTCTAGAATGTATAACGCAAGTTCATTTTAAGGAGGTAACTATGAGAATAATCAATAAGCTGACCTTATGTGTCGTGGCAGTCGCCCTGACTGGTTGTAACTATTTTAGAAGCTATGACTATGATAATAATTCAATTTATCAATATGATGTAAGCAACCACCCAGGTGTGGGCTTTTATGAAGACATGGACTACCAAGATGACTTCTACAAAGATCGCACGAGCTTAATGCATCACCACATGAAAATGGAACGAGATTACGGGGGCTTTTATGTAGTTGAGTGGGATAGGGTTAACACCCTCGCCTTTAGGCGAACACTTTAGTATAGTGTTTTCTATGGAATATCGTCATGGATCTCATAGCCTGTATGACTTAAAATATCACGTCGTGTTTTGCACGAAGTACC
>CAJQNC010000002.1 GCA_905479605.1 uncultured Alphaproteobacteria bacterium
ATGTAAGTCTATCATTGAAAAAATTATAACCTGATGACAGAGAAAGTTACACACTAATTAGACCGGATGGGGGACTTTTGCAGAGGTTTCTTAAAGAGATTGATGCTTTTAAAAATTTCAATACTTTTAGCCTTCTTTCACTCTAAAAGCTTTGCTGGTCATGAAAGTGATGAGGTAGTGTCTAAGGTCAGAAGTCCGGGGTTAATTTATTTTCATATACCCAAGGTTGGGGGCAGTTTTATTGGGCAGACACTTTCAAATACATTTGAAATTGGGGTTGACGGTAGTGATAGATTTGATGTCCCTCGAAATAGAAATCAAGATTTCTTGCTCCGCCGCGAAGTCAGCATGGGAGCTGGTACACTCCCTAAGGTAGTCGAGTTAAACGCTCGTGCGAACAAGCCAATAGTTCTTTTTATTAGAGACCCCTATTCCCGGGTAATATCTCATCTGCGATTTTGGAAGCAGCATGAGAAAAACCCTGGAATACCGCATGCAAGCTTTATGCAAGGAAAAAGTATTAATGATATCGAGTTTCTTAAAAGTGATGAACATTACTTATCACTAACTTACTCTTGGTATGTAAGTCACTTATCACCTCCAGATTTTCCTCGTCCTTATGAAGATATGTCTGAAGCTAAAGTAGACCTTATTGTGAAGTATGTACTTCAAAATGTGGATTATATTGGCACCCAGGAGGAAATGGAAGAATCACTTGGTGTGATACAAGATATTATTGGAAAAACCTTGATAAGTCCAAGTGATAGAGTCAACCCTACAAATACGAAGATTGAAAGAATTACCGATAGCGAATCTATTGATTTTCTGAAGCAAAAGTTGAAGTGGGAAAGGATGCTGTATGAGAAGTTGCTGGCTGCTAAGCGTAGTTCAGATAACTTTTTAAAACAAAAGGGTTTGAAGTCTGTTGATAATGATAGGGGTATCGTTACCTTCAAGAGGTGGTCTGGTAGTGATCCAGAAACGATTGAAGCTGTTGAAACAGAAGCTAGTGTAAGTTTATTGCCTTTGCCTTCCTTTGTTAAAAGAACAGAAGGCCCAGTTAAAAATGATGCACTGTTATTTGCATCTTTGAACCCCCACCTTTGGAAAAAAATTAAAGAGCTTGGCATAAAAGGTACTGCTGCTGCAAATTATGCATATAGATATATGCAATCAGAAGCTGTACCCGATGAGCTATGTCGTGAGTTTGACCCTGATAAATTTGCAGAAGTATTCCCAGAGGCTAAGGACTGGGCTGATGATAGGGCTAATGATAAAACTGACCCCAATGAAATTCGTAAGCTCATTACAACCTACTTTAGGCACCTAGATAAAGGTAATTCTTTTTTTAATTCTAGTGTCTTATAGAAGGTAACATAATAGAGGGCATAGGTCGTGTGTTTAGGAGAGAGGCTTTCCCTATAAATTTTATTAATATGTTGATAGCCTGCTTAGCCCTGCCTCACTTTTAGGTTGTCAAAATTAGCCCTCTGGTTTGAGAAATGAATTAAACTTTGTTTTACCTTTAATCTCCAATTTTTAGGTTTTAATCCACAGATTTCAATCGGTAGAGCTGGACTTTAGTCCAAAGATCTACTATGAGCTATTCAACGTCTGCCCACGTTAAATTTCACAATCGTTATCATATAGTTCGGATTACGAAATATCTTTACAAAGTCCTAACGAAGGAGATGCGTCTTCGTATTCGAGTGATCAACATGCAAGTTTGTGCCCAACTTGGGGTTCGGATCATCAAAGGTGTGCTGTCAAACAATCATGTTCATATGTTCGTAGAGATACCGCCAAAGCACTCAGTGAGTGACTTTATGCCTTCGAGTGAAGGGGTGTACATCACGAAAGATACAGCAAGAGTTCTCAGAATTACGTAAACGTTATTGGGGACAAAGGTTTTGGGCGAGGGGCTACTTTTGTACGACTTCCGGAAAGGGACCAATGGGGTGATCCTCAATTACGTTGAGAACCATGCAGAGGAAGAACCTACCGGCAATCGCCGGTAGTCGTTCAGTTTTTTCGAGATGAGTATAGCTATAATCCAATGAATTTCTAGTGGGTGCTAATCTGTTAGTGCTTGCATTTAAAGCTATAATTCGTGTATAAATCCCCTTATAGTTTGATCTTTAACAAGTCTGGGTCCTATGACGAAAACATCACGAGGGAAACCTTCTCGCAGTGTGGCACGATTGAATGCCGTACAAGCACTCTTCCAAATCGAACAGTCTGGGGACTCAGTTAATTCCGTTGTTATTCAATTCCTTGAGCATCGACTAGGGCGGGCGACCGATGATGATGCCCCTATTTTAAAGCAGCCCGATACGACTTTATTCTCAACCCTTGTTCAGGGGACGGTAGGTGATCTTTTACAGATTGATGAGCTCATCGCTGGGTACCTGGATAAAAGCTGGTCTATGGAACGGATACAACTGGTATTGAAATCCATCCTAAGAGTGGCTACGTGGGAGCTATTACATGCCAAGGATACACCGACACCTGTGATTCTTAACGAATACCTGGATGTAACCCGAGCCTTCTACGATGATAAAGAGGTGGGTTTTGTTAATGGTGTCTTAGATAAATTGGCTCGCCATATACGTCCTCAATAAGAGTCTTAACTTGTAGGTGAGGTTCCTCCGAAGGAGTAGCTGACGAGTAGAATGGTACTATGATAATCGATTGAGTCGTCTGTGGATCAAGCAACGATCTACTCGATCGATTATCAAATATGAACCTTTACAGCCCCCTCAGTAAGAATCTGCTGACTTAAACCCATTTCCAGTGTACTATTCTTCCACTAAATACCCTTGGGAGGCATAAATAGTGAGATCCATTATCGCGACGTTTCTAGCAATTACAGTTTTCAATTCTGCTTTTGCCGCAGAGGAAGAGACGAAATCTGAAGAGCCAGATTCATTGCCTCATCGTCAGCCTGCCGGAAAGCAAAAGTTAAAGGGGGCAGCAAACGTTCCTAAAGAGCTGTTGTACACGATGGATCCTATTGATGTGCCTATTTTTAAGGATGGTAAACACCAGGGTTACCTGGGTATCACAGTGAGTTGGCAAGCGAAGGACGAGGAAAGTCGCGATAAAATAAAGCGGGATGAACCACGCCTGAGGGACATGATCATCACTGATATGCACGCTGCTTTGTACCTCTTGTGGAAACCGGGAGAGCTGCCAAAAAAAGCTCAAGTTGAAAAGCGATTGATGACATCCAGTGAAAAAATTATGGGGCCCGATGTAATTGAGAAAATTCATACCCGTGACTTTTATGTGAAGAAGAAAGCAGGAAGATAGAACCCGCCTGGGAATTCTGCATGTTTGTAACAATTGTAACAATTTGTGATCGTCTAAAGTCCTGGTTTTGCTTGCTAGAGCTTACCAATTTCACGTATTTTGGTGTTAGCGATAAATAAACAGGATACGAAAACGTGGTAAAGTCACCAGAAGATCAACCAGGCATTGCAGTTATCGGATGTGGCGGATGGGGTAAAAACCTGGTCCGTAACTTTTTTGAGTTAGGTGCATTAGTCGCCGTATGTGATACCGATTCGAAAGTGGCTGATTCCTTCGCTAAGGAATTTCGTGCTGAAGCCATGTCTGAAGACGAGATCATGTCTGACTCCCGAATCGACGCGCTTGTGATTGCTAATCCTGCGGAACACCACGTAACCTTGGCCATGAAAGCTATCAAAGCTGGCAAGCATATTTATGTTGAAAAGCCACTGGCTCTTAATGTTGCTCAAGCTCAACAGATCAGTATCTATGGTAAGCAGATGGAGAAGATCGTAATGGTCGGGCATATCCTTCAGTACCACAGTGCTTTTATTAAATTAAAAGAAGTTGTGGCCTCTGGGGAATTAGGCAATTTGCACCACATCTATACCCACCGCCTAGGTTTGGGTCGCTTGCGTCGCCATGAAAATGTTCTTTGGGACTTGGCTCCCCATGATATCTCAATGATCCTAGCCTTGACAGGCGAGCTACCTTCTAAGGTGTCAGCAAGTGGTCATACTCACCTTCATGACGAGATTGCAACGACCTCATTAGCTACACTATCCTTTTCTAATGGTCTGAGTGCTCATATGCACACATCTTGGATGTCTCCCTTTAAAGAGCAAAAGCTCGTTGTTGTGGGTGATAAAGGTGTGTTGGTATTTGACGATCGTAAGCCCTGGGGTGAAAAGCTTGCTATCTACCGTGATTGTGTGATTTGGGAAGAAGGCCTCCCCATCGAGAATTCCCACGTTCACACCGAATACATTAAAGTTGAAGAGTCTGAGCCATTGAAGAACGAATGTCGTCATTTCTTGGACTCTATCAATTACAATAAGACTCCTATTACCGATGGTGACGAGGGTGTGCAGGTGACCCGTGTTCTGGAAGCTGCAGAAAAAGCCATGAAATCAGGTCAAGCTATTCAACTTCCCATCCCCAAGATTGAAGAAGTTGCGCTTTCGGCTTAGTCATCGCGGTTTCAAATGCTTTGACTTTAGTTTCTTTTTTGTGCCAGAACAGCTGGCTGGTTATGTTTATTTAACTTATTCAAAATGGGTATTTGCCATGATTTCATTTATTGACCTTAAATCTCAACAAGCTCTCATCCGTAGTAATATTGACAAGCGGTTCGCTGAGATAATGGATAACACCCGTTTTATCATGGGCCAAGAAGTGACTGAGCTCGAGTCGCAGCTTTCTGAATTTTGTGGCTCGAAGCATACGCTTACATGTTCTAATGGTACAGATGCTCTTGTTCTTGCCTTGATGCTGAAGGGAGTAGGGCCTGGAGATGCGGTTATCGTTCCAGCCTTTACATTTGTTGCGACGGCTGAGGCTGTGGCGGTCTTGGGCGCTACACCGGTGTTTGCCGACGTGCTTCCCGATACATTTACTCTCGATCCTGAGTCTGCACAGCAGGCTATTGCTGTGGCTCGTGATGAAGGCCTCAGCCCTAAAGGCATTATTCCGGTAGGATTGTTTGGTCAACCGGCGGATATGGATATGCTGAAAGCAGTTGCTAATGCCGAAGATCTGTGGGTTCTCGATGATGCTGCGCAAAGCTTCGGCGCTACATATAAAGGTGCAACAGCCGGTAACCTGGCTGACATCTCGACCACCAGTTTCTTCCCCGCTAAGCCATTAGGTTGTTATGGAGACGGTGGTGCTGTCTTTACCAATTCGGATGAAGACTTTGAAATTCTTCAGTCGTTGCGAGTCCATGGTCAGGGCAAGCATAAATATGAGAATGTATGTTTAGGTATGACAGGTCGTCTGGATACCCTTCAAGCTGCGGTTCTTTTGGAGAAGCTGAAAATATTCCCTGATGAGATTCAGGCTCGTCAGCGTATCGCTAAGCGTTATAAACAAGGGCTGCAAGAGGCTTGTTATACACCGGTCATTATGAATAACTGTCAGTCTACTTGGGCAATTTATACGGTTAAGGTTGACCCTGCAGTTAGGTTTAACCTCCTTGAGCACCTGAAAGCCAAGGGTATTCCGACTGGAATCTATTACCCTATCCCCCTTCATCAGCAAAAAGCGTATAAGCACTACCCTTGTGCAAGTGAACATTTGCCGGTATGTGAAGCGCTATCTCATGAAGTATTAAGCTTGCCCATGCATGCGTACCTGGATGAAGAATCTCAAGATCAGGTTATCCAAGCTTTTTGTGAGTCAGTTCAACAGGCCAAGAGGTCTGCCGCTTAAGCTTTTACTCAGCCTCGTCAAATGTTTTCGCCTCAATACGTAAGGCATGCACGCGTTCCTTAATTTCTTCTTCAAGGATCTCGTACACCGCCTGGTGGCGCTGTATCCTGCCCATGTCTTGAAATTTATCGGACACAATCTGCAGGGTGAAATGAGTTTCGCCTGAAGGATCGGCACCAGCATGACCAGCATGCTTGTGGGAGTCATCGGTTAATATAATATTGCAGGGAGCAAAAGCGATTTCGATTTTATCAGTGATACGTTGTGCATAGGAGAGGGGCATAAATTTTTTCTCTTAAAATGAAGAATTAACGGATTAGAAAAGAAGTTTCTATATACTCCTTCTTTAGTTCATTCTAACAGGGAGACGACGATGATAAAACAATTTCTTATTTCTGCAATTCTACTAGCTTCATCAGCTCAAGCCAGTGATCAACATACAATTGTTAAAATTCAGCACCTTGAAAAAGGCGAGCATGCAGGAACTGTTGCCTTACAAGATACGGAGCATGGCCTGATGATTACACCAAACCTTAAGGGGCTTGAGCCAGGCGTGAAGGGTTTTCATATTCATGAACATGGAGATTGTTCCGATAAGGATGGTGTGCAGGCCGGTGCCGCGGGTGGTCACTATGACCCTGAAGGGACTAATATGCACCTCGGTCCCTATGGCAAAGGTCACAAAGGAGATTTACCTCCAGTTTTTGCAGATGAAAAAGGTGAAGCTAATACTCCCACATTGGCACCCCGATTGCGGCTCAGTGAAGTAAAAGGGCGTTCACTTATGGTTCACAAAGCCGGTGATAATATGGCCGATGTGCCACACCATTCCGGTGGTGGAGGCGATCGTACCATTTGTGGTGTGATTCCAAAGTAGACTCATAACGAGACAGCCTGTAAGCCGGGTTCTGTCCCTCAAAGAGGGGAGAGCCATTCATCTGGGCTGTATGTTGCCATACAGCTCATGCAACCTACCCGAACAACGGCCCAGAGGCGGGCCATGTGTCGTTCCTATTTGGTCTTGCTCCTGGTGGGGTTTACCCTGCCATCTTTGTTGCCAAAGACGCGGTGCGCTCTTACCACACCCTTTCACCCTTACCTCCGAAGAGGCGGTTTACTTTCTGCGGCACTTTCCCTCAGGTCACCCTGGCCGGACGTTATCCGGCACCATGCCTCTGTGGAGCCCGGACTTTCCTCAGAAGACGAGTCTTCTGCGGCTCTCCGGCTGTCTCGGTTTTATATATAAGGAGAATGGGGCGAATGAGCAAGAGAAAGGTGAGGGGGTCAACGTCTCTCACAGGGGGGCGAGGTTATATGCAAAAACCCTAAGCTGCACGTAGCCGCTTGCTCTGTACATTTGACAAAACCTCAACAAACTCCTCAACCTCATCCTGCGAGTGAAGAATAACCTGCGTATGCGTATCCTTTGTGGCTTCAAAAAGAGCGATATGCTTGTGCAGACCCTTTCGAGGATAATTCCATACCCATTTAAGAAAGCGCCAGTCCAGGCGATCATGGCAGCCCTCAGCCATATCCGGGCGGCTTTTGCCATGGTTGCGCAATGCTCGAACGACCGCTCGCCATAAGCATATTCGTCGGGGAAGCTGAAGCCAAATGATCGTATCCGCCTGTGCTGAGCGTTCGGGATAGGTGGCGGAACAGTTGCCCTCGAAAATCCAGCCGTCGACTTGAATGCTGTTTAACACAAGAGATCGAATTTCTTCTGGTGATCGCATCACCCAGTTGGGTTGCCAATAAAAATGGTCCACATGAATGACTCGGTGCCCCAATATTTGGCTGATGTCACGGGCAAGCGTCGACTTCCCGCTGCCGGCAGAACCGACCACTATGATATTGCGTAACGTTGTTTTTTGTAATTGATCAAAAGACATAAAAATACCCAGGCCAAAGGACCTATATTATATGGTCTTTGCCTGGGTGATTTCAAGAGTCAAAACCCTCAAAAAAGAAATAGCTAAATTCTAAGCTTTACCCTACTTAGCTCTGAAATTGAGTTTAACGCTTTCTTCATTCATCCATGGGGATAAAGTACGGATATGTTCAGCGGTGACAATCATTTTTTGTACTTCAACAGGCCATTGACGGACGTTGAGTTTTCCTTCTTTTACGAGTCTCTTTGCCTCAGTTTGTACCCACTCAATGTCAGCACCATTTTGTGTATACCAGGCGCGAGTGTCGGCGGGCCAGACTTTGGGATCTATACTATTCTCTGTAAACTGAGCGATTTGAGCAGAGTAACCGGCGTCGGAAATTTCAGGTGTTTCGACTGTTGCAAGTTCTGCTCTTAGGTCTGTGAAGTCATGGAGGCGATCTCTACCGCCAAGTATAGTAGGAGCCAACCACTCGAGGGTATAACCACGCGTGTCGACAGATACGTCCCTTACTTGTCCCCAAACAGACTTTGTTAAATCCCCAAAGGGTGATGATGGAGTTGACGTTGCAGAAACAGAAGGTGTGTCTTGTTCTTCTTCAGGGCTGCCTTGGCTTAGAACGATTACTTTCTCTGCGGATGAAGATGTACCTTCTTCATTGGCGTCTGTCGTCTTGCCTTCAGATCCACCTGATTTAGGTTTAGCTGTTACAGTTTTGCTGCCGCCTCCGGTATTGTCGTCCTCTTTGCTTTCTGGGCCTCCTTTGCCGGCAAAGGCTTCAGCTGATAAGAATAGGAAAGAAAGAGCGACGAGAGATGTCGTTTGTTTAAACTTCATGGGAACCTCCTTGAGATGCTGTTCATAGAATTTTTGTCAATTATTGGTTGATAATTTCAACAAGTTGAGAGTATCAAATAATCTAAACAAAAACAAGTTTTGCACCTGTTTATCTTGTAAAGTTTTGAATAGATGTAATAAAAAGTGAATTCTCTAGTTCAAAAGCCTTCTTTATAGAGAATGTATACGCGCAGTGTTTGAAAAGTTGTGGTATATATTCCTCATATTCGGAGATTTTCTCTTCATGTCCGATTGTAAGTGTGTCTAGTAGAATAAAGATACCCCCCCCCACTCTTGAAACACTTTCATTGCCCCATATTAACGTTTTCTTATTTCAGTTGAGCTATCATCTATATTGCTTGGAGGTGTCTCATGAGAAAAATGTATCTATCTATAGTCATCCTTTCTACTCTGGGTTCTGTGCATGCTGCTGAGTTGATTGGTGAGGGAAGAGAAGCAAGATTGCGTATCACACGAAAGGAGTGTGAGCGAATATTTGTAGATTATACCGCTGACCCCTCTGTTGCCTATCGACCTCAGGATACGGTTGATCATGATGCTATTACCCCTGCTGATTTACCGAGTAACTACCCCATAGTTCTTTCAGACCAAATTCATGTGCCCATAGAGATTCCACTCCACGCCTTCTACCCAGTGGCCAGTACCTTTCCCTGGCCGTTTTTTGGTTATACCCGAAGGGGGCATGGGGGAGTAGTAACACTAGATATGCGGCATGGGGACCTATTCTATAATGGCAAGCCGATGGAGGCAGAACACCTGCAAGTTGTGAGAAGGGCCTGTTATAGGTAGCAGGGTTTGAAGGTTGGGAATATAAACCTTCGAAATTAACTGCAAACTCTGCACCTTAGAGCTCCGCTTATCCCAAGACGTGACCTTGGCACCCATGAGGGAGTATCAGAGTCTATATCAAGAAAAGTAGGTCCCGAGGTCAAGTCTTGGGGGTGGCGGTGTGTAGGGAGTTTTTGCAGTCACTACAAATTTGAATTTATTTAGAAATATTTTCGATTGCTAGACAAAAATAAAAAAGGGGGACATAAAGTCCCCCTAGCTTGTTCTAAACCAACGATTGTTGTTGGGCACTTTCAGCATAAAGCCTATACTACATGGCCTGTATTAGACCGAAATTACTTCCCGTGTTACGCATTAATTCTTTATTAAGGAATTTATGCTTAAAGACATCATCAACTATTTTTTCTAATTGGAAAAATCTAAAAACTGCATGACTATATGACATATTTGGATATCTAATTGTAAGTGTACTTTGTGTATGGATTTTTAATCTGCAGGGGTCGACAAATTTTTTTTATTTTCGTATTCTCTTTAACGAACAGATCTTAATAAAGGTTAATGCAAATGCGGCTTACACAGTACTTTTTACCGACTCTTAAGGAAACGCCTGCGGATGCGCAGATCGCCTCGCATCGACTGATGTTAAGAGCCGGTATGGTCACACAGGTGACGTCAGGGATTTATAGCTGGCTGCCATTGGGGTTGCGGGTGCTGCAGAAGATTCAGCAAATCGTTAGAGAAGAACAAGACCGTGCCCAGTCATTAGAGGTATTGATGCCGACTATTCAGCCCGCCGAGCTGTGGCATACCAGTGGTCGATATGAGGACTATGGCAAAGAGATGCTACGTATCAAAGATCGACACGATCGTGAGATGCTATACGGCCCCACAGCTGAAGAAGTGATTACGGATATTTTTGCCCGGTTTATTAAATCATATAAAGACCTGCCTAAGCGGTTTTATAATATCCAGTGGAAATTTCGTGATGAGATCCGCCCCCGTTTTGGTGTTATGCGTGGTCGTGAGTTTTTGATGAAGGATAACTACTCTTTTGATCTAGATATGGAAGGGGCAAAGAAATCATATCAAGCCATGTTGGATGCTTACGTAAAAACATTTAAACGCATGGGACTTACCGCTATTCCCGTGCGAGCCGAATCAGGAGCTATAGGTGGAGCCATGAGTCATGAGTTTCAGATTTTGGCTGAAACTGGTGAAAGCGAGATTTTTTATGATCCAGCATATGATGAACTAAAAGATGACGAGATAAACCTCGAGAACCTTCAAAGACTCTATGCCGCTTCTGACGAAATCCATGATGAAGCAAACTGTCCTGTGGACCCCAAAACTTTGAAAACAGCCCGTGGCATCGAAGTGGGGCATATATTTAACTTCGGTACCAAATACTCTATCCCTTTCGGAGCGTTGGTCAGTGGTCCAGACGGAGACCAAATCCCTGTTCAGATGGGGTCTTACGGTATTGGTATATCACGATTAGTAGGGGCTATCATCGAAGCTTTCCATGATGAGTCAGGTATTAAGTGGCCTGAATCTGTCGCTCCCTTCAAGGTGGGGCTCATAAATATACGGGTCAGTGATTCAGCATGTACCGCACTGTGTGATGATATTTATGCTCAGCTGCTGAACGCAGGTGTCGAAGTTCTCTATGATGACCGTGATAAAGGCGCAGGCGCTAAGTTCGCAGATATGGACCTCATTGGTTTGCCTTGGCAAATGGCTGTGGGGCCCCGTGGTGCTGCTCAAGGCCAGGTTGAGCTTAAGAACCGGCATACCGGTGAGAAAATCGAGTTGCAAATGGCCGATGCGCTAAAGAAGGTCGCTTAATTTAGGTTCTCTTCACCGTTCCTTAGGCATTTCTGTTATACTATATCCTTAAAGGATTTGGAGTATCATCACCTGTTAGGATGGAAAATGGCCATTAAATCCTTTCCAAGGCTTGCCTATCCTAGTAAAATGGTTATAAGAGACCCAAGTATCTACTTGTAAATAGGAGTTATCCCGTGACCAAAAAAGCAAAAAAGACCGAACAACATCCAGTTCTAGCATTGCGTGATGTTGTGCTGTTTCCGCATATGGTTGTCCCCCTGTTTGTTGGTCGTGAAAAATCGGTGCTTGCCCTCGAAGCTGCTGCAGATAAAGATTCGCCTGTTTTTTTGGTAACACAGAGGGATTCAAAAGTGGATGATCCAGATTTTAAGGATCTTTACACAGACGGTACCATGGGCCGCGTCTTGCAAATTTTACGCTTACCTGATGGTACAGTGAAAGTGCTTGTTGAGGGTATGGAGCGGGCTAAATTAGTCAAGCCAGTGAAGAATGCCAAATTTCTCGAAGCGACCATTGAATTAATAGAAGATATTCATGGCGGGGATGATGAGGAGAATGCTCTTAAAAGGACAGTTCTCTCTCAGTTTGATCAGTACGTTAAACTTAATAAGAAGTTCCCAGCGGACTTGCTCGCAACGATTAACCAGATAAGTGACGCTTCCAAGCTCTCTGATGTGGTGGCTTCTCATATGGATCTCAAGATCGAGGAAAAACAACAGTTACTTGAAGAAGCTTCGGTGATTGAACGGCTTGAGCGAATCGTCGGTCAGATGGAAGGCGAAATTGGCGTTATGGTGGCTGAGAAAAAAATTCGCAGCCGCGTTAAAGGTCAAATGGAAAAAACCCAACGAGATTACTATTTGAATGAGCAGTTGAAAGCTATTCAAAAAGAGCTCGGAGAGAGTGAAGAAGGCAAAGACGAGATTGGTGAGCTAGAAGAGAGAATTGTTAAAACAAAACTATCTAAAGTCGCTCGTGAACGTGCCGTCAGCGAGTTAAAAAAACTTAAGCAAATGAGCCCCATGTCAGCTGAGGCCACCGTGGTTCGTAATTATCTGGACTGGATTTTGGATATTCCTTGGTCAACGAAGTCTCGCATTAAAAAGGATCTGGATTCGGCCGAAGAAGTGCTCGAAGCTGACCATTATGGACTGCACAAAGTTAAAGAGCGCATCTTAGAATACCTGGCTGTGCAAAATCGTGTCGGTAAAGTCAAGGGGCCGATATTGTGTTTGGTAGGCCCTCCTGGTGTAGGTAAAACATCATTAGGTCAGTCCATAGCTCATGCCACCAAGCGTAAGTTTGTTCGCATGTCCTTGGGTGGTGTCCGAGATGAAGCGGAAATTCGTGGCCATAGGCGAACTTACATTGGTTCTATGCCCGGTAAGATTATACAAGGTATGAAAAAGGCTGGGGCTAAGAACCCACTCTTTCTGCTTGATGAAATTGATAAACTTGCTTCCGATTGGCGTGGTGACCCTACCTCAGCTCTGTTGGAGGTTTTGGATCCCGAGCAGAACGGGACGTTTAACGACCATTATCTTGAGTTGGACTATGATCTTTCCGATGTAATGTTTGTGACGACCGCAAACTCCATGAATATGCCCCAACCCCTACTGGATCGTATGGAGGTTATTCGCATCTCTGGCTATACAGAGGACGAGAAGCTTGAAATTGCTAAGCGACATCTCATGGATAAACTAATGAAAAGCCATGGTTTGAAAGATAATGAGCTGGAAATTTGTGATGATACTATTCGCGACATCATCCGTTATTATAGTCGCGAGGCGGGTGTGCGTAATCTCGAAAGAGAGCTGGCCAACCTGTGTCGGAAAGCGGTCCGTGAATTAACGAAACCTCGTAAGAAGAAGGTAACTATCACACCCAAAAACCTTGAATCTTTTGCAGGTGTGAGAAAGTACAGGTTTGGTGAGGTTGAAGAAGCCCATGCGGTTGGATTGACAACGGGGCTCGCTTGGACCGAAGTGGGAGGTGAATTGCTCTCTATTGAAGCCGTCACTATGCCTGGTAAAGGAAAAAGTCAGATTACTGGTAAATTGGGTGAAGTGATGCAAGAGTCTGTGCAAGCTGCTATGAGTTATGTTCGGTCTCGCGCTCCATCATATGGCATATACCCAACTCTATTTGATCACAAAGATATTCATATACACGTTCCCGAAGGTGCGACTCCTAAGGACGGCCCTTCTGCAGGTATTGCAATGTGTACATCAATTGTATCTGCTCTCACTGGAATCCCTGTTCGCAAAGATGTGGCTATGACAGGTGAGGTGACTCTTCGTGGAAAGATTCTGCCGATTGGTGGATTGAAGGAAAAGCTTTTAGCTGCGCTGAGGGGTGGAATCAAAAAAGTTCTCATTCCGCAAGAAAATGTGAAGGATTTAGCAGAAATTCCTGAAAATATTAAAAAAGGCCTAAAAATTATCCCAGTATCTGAGGTGGACCAAGTGCTAGAGAAGGCCTTGGTTAAACCATTAAAACCAGTAGCTTGGGATGAGGAGCTCCGCCTGGAAAATGCTGCCAAAAATGACAAAGGTGGTGAAATTCGGCCACACTAGCCAAAACTCTAGGTATGTATTAGCATTTTTAAAGCATTTAGGTGTTATTTCCGGTTGACGGATGTTGTTTCAATGAGTACCATTTTCTCAAATTGCCCTGTATTTACAAGGCATTGACGAAAGTGATTAATTTAAACTTAACTCTAAAGAAAAGGGTGATACACGTGAACAAAAATGAACTCGTAGCAGAAGTTGCAAAGAAAGCTGGTCTTACAAAAGTAGAAGCAGCAAAAGCTGTAGACGGCGTATTTGAAGCTATTACAACTAGCTTGAAGAAAAGCACAGACGTGCGTCTTGTTGGATTTGGCACATTTACTGTGGCTCATCGTCCAGCAGGTGAGGGTCGTAACCCACGCACTGGTGAAAAGATCCAGATCAAAGCTGCGAAACTTCCTAAGTTCCGCGCTGGTAAAGGTCTGAAAGAAGCTATTGCTTAATAAGACTTTTCCTATTTAGGATCTATAAAGCCGCGCCTAGTGCGCGGTTTTTTTTGTGATGTCTACTAGAACATAGATTCGTTCCCCAGAAATTTATGAGCTTTGCTCATGAATTATCCAGGGTCCATGGTGCCTCAAAGATAGCATCATCTGTGATTCAAGTTGGACCCTGGCTCGGAAGTTGGGCCCCTGTTCTAAAATGAAGTGCGACACCTTAGAAGGCAATTTCAAGGGTGAAGTGCGAATTCCGATTTAGAGGCTACCCCTTTTTAGTGCCTCTTTCAAGAAGGCTTCTTTGGGTGTCATAAACTCTAACACCTTCATAGGCCTGTTGTTCAAATTATCTACGATCTCATC
>CAJQNC010000003.1 GCA_905479605.1 uncultured Alphaproteobacteria bacterium
CGATCCTCTGACTTCAGGTGGTGATACTTTCTCCGCGACATACTTTTCTCCTGTTATTTTTTTTCTAAATTTTAACAGAATGTCGCTCTTCAGTTTTGAATGTGCCTAACAGAATGTCGCTCTTCAGTTTTGAATGTGCCCACACACAGGCCAATACCTCTGGCAACCCGCATTAAGTGAAGGAGCCATAGCCACACTACTGGGGCACCCGGTTCACACCTGTGATACCGTCCCCGCCCTAGTACCAGACACAGCCAGTCCATCCATCTTGTTTGGAAACTTTAAAGAAGGTTATCAGATTGTTGACCGGCAAAGCACCCGCGTGCTCCGGGATCCCTACAGCGCCAAACCCTACGTGGAATTTTACACCACAAGAAGAGTGGGCGGCGATGTGGTCAACTTCGAGGCCATCAAAGTGATAAACTTTGCTGCCTAATGTTCACGGCCGTCACGTGAAAGCGTGGCGGCTAATCGCTATCTCTATTGTAATAGCCCTTTTTTGCACTGGCTGTATCCACAAACACAGCGGATGACACGATCGAAAGACCCATTCCAATAACTAATACAGTAGCAATTGTGCGCATGGTACTAAACATATTCACCTCCATTTGCAACCGGGAAGTATTTAATTATATTTCCCATATTTTTATTATATATCAATTTTCTAATTAGTTGGTTAATTTTTTGTTTTTTATTGCCCTCCAACTTCATGCCCATACGCTCCCCGGAAGTTAGATGAGCCTGTGAACGAAGTGAGCAGTGAGCGAATCTTACTATCCGGGGTCCAGCTTGAACCACTACGGATAAACGTGTTGAGGCACCATGGACCCCGAGAAACGTGTCCTACATAGAATTAAGTTCTCCATAAAACAAACACTTAAAATAACCTATTGTTTCAATATAAGCATATCAAGTTGCACATTAAGATATTCACGCCATAATTCCAATATGGACGAGTCATTTGTTTACATACTAAGCAGTGGAAGAAATGGCACATTATATGTGGGCGCAACAACTGACATCATCAATCGTATTTGGGATCATAAACAGGGCGTCGGAAGTGACTTTACCAAAAAATATAAGGTTATTTATCTCGTTTACTATGAAATACACCCAAGCATTGTAGATGCTTATGCTCGAGAAACGAGGCTAAAAAAATGGAAACGACAATGGAAGATCGAGCTTATTGAAAAAGCTAATCCAGATTGGGCTTGTCTTTACAATTCATTAGCCATGTAAGGTTACTCAGGGAAGTGTGCAACACACATATACAAATACGCTCCCCGGAAGTTAGATGAGCCTGTGAACGAAGTGAGCAGTGAGCGAATCTTACTATCCGGGGTCCAGCTTGAACCACTACGGATAAACGTGTTGAGGCACCATGGACCCCGGGTGCTAAGCTTCGCCATACTCGCTCCGCTCGTGCTCAACTAAGCCCCGGGGAACGTATTACGCACATAGAACCCAGGGAGGAAGTGTCATGCACATTGGACCCAGGGAAGTGTGATGCGCACACGCAAGTACGCTCCCCGGAAGTTAGATGAGCCTGTGAACGAAGTGAGCAGATAGCGAATCTTACTATCCGGGGTCCAGCTTGAACCACAACAGAGTCACGTGTTGAGGCACCATGGACCCCGGGTGCTAAGCTTCGCCATACTCGCTCCGCTCGTGCTCAACTAAGCCCCGGGGAACGTATTACGCACATAGAACCCAGGGAAGTGTGTAACGCACAAATACACATGCATTCCCCTGGAATTACAACAAATCTTTCAATCGATCGAAAGGTGTTTTCGTCTTGGATTCCACG
The DNA here is from genome assembly GCA_905479605.1 of uncultured Alphaproteobacteria bacterium. GTDB lineage: Bacteria > Pseudomonadota > Alphaproteobacteria > UBA9655 > UBA9655 > CAJQNC01. Next base: position 1,808 of record CAJQNC010000003.1, read on the forward strand.
TGCTCCACAGGTTCGGATTCTTCCTGCACCGCATAGGGATTGAGGTCCAAACAAAGATGTTGTGAGAGAATCTCGCCAAAGTCGATCTCATCGCTGACCAACGGTTCAGGCTCGGCCAGAAGAGCTTCTAGATCCATTTCTTCTTCCTGAAATGGCAGCGGGTCAGTGGTAAACACTTCTTCCACATGACCTTTCAGCTTCTGCTTCAAGCGGTCCGCGGTACGGATACAGGTCTGCAGAACTGTGGCCTTAAAATCAGCCGTCAACTCGAGATGCTTGGCATCTTTCCATTGCAGCGTCACTTTCGCCTTAAAGACGTCGATAGCCTCAACACCAATGCGCTTGGACAATGCGGCCCGTTCTTTTCCATCGGCCTCAATGGATTGAACAAAAGGTTCTTTACCGATATCCTCGAGCTTGATAATGCGTGAAAATTCAGGCTGCATGGGCAGTTGACTCCATGTTTAAGAGAGATGCCCACGGGGGGCTTTGATGAAGCAGATCAACTGTTTTTAACAGGTCATCTGACGCTATACAATATTCATATAATTTTTCCAATAACCACTCATCAACAAGCTGCCCCCCAAAGAGATTACGCCACAAGGCGGTTTTAAACTGGCTGGGCTGCCTAAAAGCTTGGTTATAAGAATTAAATACCCCAAGAAAATTCTTAGCGAGTTTCTTTACATAGCGGCCGACTTTCATATCTGACACCCCCATCTCGCGGAGGCTAAAGTCCATGTCTTCAAAGAAGTAATCAAATAGATCTTGCACAAGGGTGCTTTCCGGGGGCAACCGGCGCATGATCAGAATAATGTGTAGAGAGAGCAGGTCAAAGCGACCCTCAATCGTATCAGGTACTTCAAAGTAGTCATAAAATACCGGATTGCGGGACTGACGATTCGCAATCTGGTATAGACTAGCAGCTTGATCGTACTTTTTTCGTTTTGACTTGAACAAGAGATTGACAGTTTTCAAGAAGCGAGGCATGGTTCCATCCACTAGTGAACGATTATCATAAAATTTAACCATCGGTAGCATAGATTTTGAAAATGAAAAAGATACTTTTAACAGCATTGACTACACTGGCTCTCACCGGCTGCGTCAGTAACCTTGATCAGCATGGCCATCTTGTTGAAGAAGAAGACCTCCACGGCCTTCAACCAGGGCACTCCACAAAAGAAGAAGTGATGAAACAGCTAGGCTCTCCCTCATCTGTCTCTACCTTTCATGATAACCAATGGTACTATATCGCTGAATCACGGGATCGGGTTTTATTCTTCCTGCCTCGGTCTGTTGAAAGCCACACCACTATTATGAACTTTGACGATAATGGTGTCCTCTCAAGTGTTGACTTCCGTGGTGAGGAAGACAAAGAAATGGTGGCTCACGTCAATCGTGAAACTCCCACAGCCGGCCATAGCTTTGGTTTCTTTGAGCAAATGTTCGGCAACGTTGGTCGCTTTGGTGGCAAAGACCCCGACGCTCCCGGCAGTGATGACTAGAATCCGAGACCTACCGGTACCTCGCCAAATATCCCGGCACGACCGTTTCTAAGTGAGTTGGCCTTACACCGAGTGCTTGTAAGCCTTTGGCACGAGGACCCAAGATATTATCTTTCTTTAAGAGCGTCACCTGATCAGGCGTGACCGGTGGTTTCGGAAGATACTGACCAAACAAACCCATAAACCTAGCCACAGCAAAAGGCAGCGGCACCAACAGACGGTTCTTGCCAATGGTATCGAGAGTGTACTCCATGATCTCACGCAAGGTATAGACCTCTGGTCCACCCAACTCATAGACTTTACCTTTGGTAGATGGATCATCAAGGCATCGCACAATGAACTCAGCCACATCACAAACATAGACGGGCTGGAACTTGGTCTCACCTCCGCCTACAGCTGGTAAGCATGGTGAATACACCGCCATGGATGCAAAACGATTGAAAAAATCGTCCTCCGGGCCAAAAATCACGCTAGGCCGAATGATGGTCACATTGGAGAAATACTTCTTCACATGCTTTTCCCCTGCCCCTTTGGACCATGCATATTGAGAAGGACTATCCGTATCAGCACCGAGAGCTGACATGTGAATGAGTCGTTTGACTTTCGCTTCTTTGCACGCCCGTGCCACATTATCTGCCCCGTGAATGTGGACCTTCTCAAAGGTTTGCTGACCACGCTCGAATAGGATACCCACCAAGTTAATGACCGCCTGAGATCCTTGGATGGCCCCAAGCACTTCATTATAATCCAGTATGGAGACTCCAACAGGGGCAATCTGCCCTATGTTGCCCATGGGTTTTAGAGACTTGGTTTCAAGGGGATAGCGCACCGCTACCTTCACCCGCCAACCCGCTTTTGCTAATTTTTGAACGACATAGCGACCTACGAACCCACTACCGCCAAACACTGTGACTGTCTTCATGTTATCTCCCTGGAGATTTCTATTTTGCAATCAGTGTAAAGCATTTTTCCCCCATTGCGAAGGGGGAGGTTGGTGTGTAGCGCGGGATGGAATGTGATGAACACCTTACCTCACACGTTCCCCGGAAGTTAGATGAGCCTGTGAACGAAGTGAGCAGATAGCGAATCTTGCTATCCGGGGTCCAGCTCGAACCACTACGGATATCCGTTCTAAGGCATCATGGACCCCGGGTGCTAAGCTTCGCCATACTCGCTCCGCTCGTGCTCACCTAAGCCCCGGGGGACGTGGGATGAACATATACGCTCCCCGACGTCATTTAAAAAACCCTAAACTCAACAAAGGAGTCCACCATGATCGAAACCATCATTCATCCCCCCAAACAACTTGCACTCAGCTTACAGGAAGTGAAGGACACATTACGTATCTCAAGTAAGAGTGAAGATATTCGCCTGGTATCTATCATTCAAGCCGCCACCTCTTGGGTCGAAAATATGGTGCGCTGCGCCTTAATAACTCAAACCCGCAAAGCCATCTTCTATCTTAAGTATGAGACCCATAAACCCTCCAGACACGAAAGGAATCGGGTTTGCTTACCTACCCATCCGCTGCAGGCAGTGAAGAAAGTCCTCTTTCAAAGCCATCCAGTGGATACTTACCAAGTTATCGATAATCGCTACCTACTCTTACCTAACTTTTCCCAACCGGGAGAACTGATGGTGGCCTATCTGGTGGGATATGGTTCTAAGCAAGATGATATCCCGGCACCCCTCAAACAAGCCATTCTCCTCGCAGTGGTCAAGTTCTACGAAGATATGGTATTTCCCCAAGAACGGGAAGTCAGTAGCCTCATTAGCCCCTACCGCCCTCTTTCTATTCACTAGGTGTGACCCATGAAAAACGTCAAGCTCAAAGACCTCAAACATCACTTACAACTTATGCTGCGGGAACAAACGCAAACATCCACAGGAGGACTCAAAGAAGTCTGGAAGGCTGGCGCTACCACCTGGGGTCTCGTCATACCGAAGACTCACCATAGTGGCCATTCCACCCAAGATCCAAGTACTGCGGGCCAAGGTTCTCTAGGTCTGCTACCCCCGCCTCGCTACAACGTTATCGTACCTGCAGACTGCAACTTAGATAAGGTACGGCGCCTCATTTGGTATGAATTTTTTAAATCCCGCACCCTTGAATTTACAAGCTTGCCTCAACACGTTGGCAAATTTCACTCCATTCAAACTGTCGAGGTCCCCCATGATCAGCATTAAACTTCAACAATACCTTGTGTCCGCTCTCAGTGGACCCTATCCCCTCTATGCCGTTGTTCCGGAATTTGTGACTTATCCCTATATTTCCTTAGAAATCATCTCTCTGACCAAGAGTGTTCCGAGGTCTTCCCACCAGGGAAAATACACGGCCATCATCTTGCTCAAAGCTTGGAGTCGCAACAAAGAGTCCATTGAGATTCAGGCCATGGCTCACCATATCAAAAGCAAGCTCTGCGATCGGTTGTTGGTTATGGGAGAATTAGGGATGGGCTGTAGTCGCCTGATAGAAGAGAAACCCAGGTTCAGAATGATAAATCCACCTATCTTTGCACGATCAAACTCATGATGAGGATTCGCCAATGATGAATGCAATAACCGATTTGATCCTGCAGCCCAAGGGGATGGCTGTCTCAAGCTTACCTCTACTCTCGTCCCGGAACTGCACGCAAACCCTTACACCACTTGCTCATGGTCAGCTACGACGTACCATCAATGGCCAATTGATCCATACTGGCCTGCCTGGGCATACCAAATACCAATCCACAATTACCGGTGAAGATCAGGCTCCCCCTGCCCTTGAAAATATTTGGAAGGGAACACTGTTTCAGGTGGGCTGTTTGCCTTATCTCACACAACCTAATCTTGGAAATCCGCGGATTGAGCTCGCACGTGACCCAGTGCCTGATACGGTAATGGTTGTTGATAATGAAGGGGGTTATCATGAACCTCTGGCCGTCACCGGGCGTCAGGTCACTTTACCTGAGAATAAAACCACTGACTACGTAAGCTACCGCCCACAACTGGACATGTATGCTGTGGACTTTCAAATCACCATGAATGAATGGGGGATGAAAGTTGGGTGGGTTCTAAAGCTGGAAGAGGCTTGAGGGTGGGGAGTGGTTGGAGAGTATATGTTGGAATACAACGCTCCCCGGAAGCTAGATGAGCCTGTGAACGAAGTGAGCAGCTAGCGAATCTTGCTATCCGGGGCCCAGCTTGAACCACTACGGATAACCTTTTTGAGGCACCCTGGACCCCGGGTACTAAGGTTCGCTACACTCGCTGCGCTCGTGCTCACCTAAGCCCCGGGGAATGTATGACGTAAATATACGCTCCTCGGAAGCAAGATGAGCCTGTGAACGAAGTGAACAGCGAGAGAAACTAAGCTGTAGCAGCGCCCTCTACGGAACCTTCTGTAGCAGCTCCTTTTTTCCTCTTATGAGTCTCATAATAAGTGATATACAACGTTGCTGGAACGATAATAGCCGCTCCTATCAAAGTGTACTCTGTTGGAATTTCTCCAAAGATAAGGAAACCAAAGCAGGCCGAAAGAACCAGTTCCACATAGCGGAAAGGTTGCAAAGCAGACACCTCAGTCGAACCGAACGCCTTTAAGAGGCAGAACAGAATCAAGTTTGCACCACAACCCAAGAGCAGCAAGAAGAACAGCTCATGTAGCGTCGGGGTCTGCCAAGCCATCAATGCCGGTACAAAGCCCAGCAACATGGTTCCCACCGCTGAGAAAAACAGCATGGGTAAGAGGCCTTCGTCCTTAATCAACAGCTTCTTGTTGATAATATCCAAGCTCGCAAACATGATCGTGGAGGCGATCAATAGCAAAACAATTGGATTAAACACGTCACCACCTGTGGGATTCAGACTGACTGTAATTCCTACAAACCCAATGAAAGTCGCCACCCAGCGCTGCCAACCAACATGCTCCTTCAAAAAGATGAGAGCCATGGGAAGCACGAAGAATGGGGTGGTGAAGCTGATGGTTGTTGCCAGTGTTAAAGGCAATGCTGCCACACCATAGCACCATGGAGAAATCGCGGCCACCAATAGCAGTGCACGAATAAAGTGCACCTTCGGGTGAGGTGTTTTAAAGCTCTGTACACCATTGCGAAGCATAAAGGGTAGTAAAACCAATGTTGAGAAGAAGAATCGGAAAAAGGCGATCTCGACTCCAGAGAGTCGTGTTCCTACGTATTTAATTAGGATATCGTTGAGATTACTGACGGCACACACCAGCACCATCCAGAAAACCCCTTGTAAATAACCTTTACTTTTAAACCATTGAAGTATTTGCACTTTTACTCTCCAATTCTCAATGAATATGAGGGGTATTGGTATAGATGTTTTATCGTGAAGTCAAGTAAATTGAAGGGTGAATGTTAGTGGGTGAAGGATGGTGGAATGCTACGAACCACATACACACGTTCCCCGGAAGTGAGATGAGCCTGAGAACGCAGTGAGCAGTGAGCGAATCTTGCTATCCGTGGCCCAGCGTGAACCACTACGGATATACGTAATGAGGCACAATGGACCCCGGGTGCTAAGCTTCGCCATACTCGCGATGCTCGTGCTCACCTAAGCCCTGGGGAACGTGTAACGCGCTTTGGCCTGAGGGAGGAAGTGTGACGCATATTGGACTCCGGGAAACGCGACGCATCCATCAAACATCAAGAAAGCCCCCATCCCATGACCTACTACTTTACTTGGGCAACAGAGAATGAAACCTTTGCGCCCCATAAACACAAACGCAATGACTTGGAAATTTTCCGTCTGACCATTGTGGAAGCAGAAAATCACTTTCCGAAAGCCCATATCCTCATTCAAGCCAAAGATTTTCCGACTCAAAAAAACACCCGCCGTGCCTTCATTAGTTGGGAAAAAGCAAACGGTAGGCTCGATCTATTGTTCCAGGGGACTACCAACCCAATACCTCTCAAAAACCATGAGGAACTGGTCGAGGTAGAACTTCTAGGAATTCCCGATGATAAAGAGGAACAACTGGCTCAGCTGTCTTTTCATCACCACCCACTGTTTCAAGACAAAACCAACTCTCGAATCATGGAAGATGTACACCCCTCTTCGCTTTATTGTGATCGCAAAACTCTTAAATTATCACGTTCAAATTGGTTTGATTCCGATCAAACACACACACTAGGGCCACGAGTTTTTGATGACAGTGTTCAGCTACAACGATCAAACACTCTACTCTCAACGGTCAAATTACAACTGAGAGTGGAATGGACACACTCTGCACGAGGACTAGCCAATGTGGGAAATGATATTGCCCAAGAGTTTCCCAACCAACAGGTTGCCAGCTACAGCCCTATTCAACTAAAGGATGGTTCGCTTAAGCCGGGGCAGCGGCTGGGGCGTTCTGGTTATTGGGTGATTCGCTCCCACCTGCGCCAAGTTGGTTATCAGCCCATCAAAGACTGGAAGGGATCCAAGCAACCTCCACAAAAGCAGCTTTATGATTGGGACTTTTGGGTCGGGTGGCGCTATGAGCAAAAACGTGTGGAAGAAGTTGAATTCACTCTGACTAATCCTGAACATACTGTGGAGGGGTTAGAGAAGCAACTCACACTCAAACTTAACAACCCCTATGCTGCCGGCAAGGGTCATCCCTGGTTACCCGGAGTCACCTACTTCTTAGACAGTCAGGTCTGGCATGAGGAGAAGCTCTATCGCTGCATCCAAGAACATATGTCCCAGACCAATTTGTATGAACAGTCCAACTGCTGGGAATTAATCGAAGGCCATAGTGACCCACCCGCTTTGGGGCTCTCGTCATTCTTCACATTAGCCCAAGGCCAAGATGCATTAAATTACGCTAGGCAATTGGCCTGGTGGTATCTGGTAAAAAGTTCCCGCAATATAAAGATCACCTTCGAAGGCCCTTGGGAAGATCTTCTGGACCTCACAACGGATCGTTCGGTAAGGCTCCAAGCCCCGCAACTTCCCCAGGGAGAAATCACCGGCAAGATCACTCAGCTTAAATTTCACGCTTGCGGAAAGACGGGTGGGCGCTGGGGGCAAGTCACCCTCACCTGCATGACAAATCAAACACCACCCCCATTGAATACGAACATCCAGCTGGAAGAGATCGAACCGCCGCCGGGAGGACACTCCGAAGCGCCCCAGAGGCTGTTACATTCCTTAGTGATAACTCACCCACCGCAACGACAAGAAGAGCTCCTGGAGACCTTGGAGGGTAGTGATGACTGGACGGCCATTATCGACAAACATCCCAATCGCTTAAAGCTATCCTTTACTGACCTGCGCAGTTGTAAGGAGTTGGTGAGGCGGTTTCGGGTGAAGTAGGGGGGGGCAGAAAGAGGCGGCCACTCTTAGACCTGTACCCACCGCGCAACCCCAAGGCTTGACCTCATTGGTGTCCGAGGAAACTTTTGAGAATAATAAAAGCTGTCTACTTAGACCATAGATACGCACCCCGGAAATTTATGAGCTTTGCTCATGAATTATCTGGGGTCCATGGTGCCTCAAAGGCAGCATCACCTGTAATTCAAGCTGGGCCCCGGCTCGGTGGCCGGGGAAGGCTTTATATGGAAAATGACTAAATCAAACAATAGAACCAATGATGCAATACCCCCTCATCCATCGCTGCGTGCTGACCTCTCCTACACTGGGGAGAGGGGCAAAAAACCAACAAAAAAAGGAAAAACTATCATGAAAATCACCTACCCCCTTATTCTCACCGAGGGCTATGATGCTCCCAACACGGAACAATCGACCCCTGATCTCGCCAAACTGGACAGCCAGGATTTCTGGCACGTCAAGTCGGTGGACTTCCAATTTACTTTACCCGATAAGATCATTATACAAGCACAAGCTGAGCCCGTGCCTCTCAAGGCCAAAACAGCACAAGTCAGTCTATTGGCTCAAGGAAAACCACTCCCATCACAAGCCTTGTATGACCCTGCGACGCTTAGCCATCACTTCACTTATGAGCCTGAAGACTGCCAAATCCAAGCCATTCGATTGAAATATCATGGATCAGAGTGGCAGAGCTTACTTCCCTTTAACCCCGGAGACTTGATTTATGAGAAGCCGTTTCGCGTCCAAGAGAACCGAGTGATCCATGAAGAACACAATCAAGGTGAAACCTCTCCCCGCCGGCTGTATGGATACGGTGGTGCCTATAAAGCAGGCCTGTCACTCAATCAAATTCAGCAGGTTTATTCAGAACTTTTTGAAGGGATTAACAAAACTGAGATTACCTTGACGAGCAGTTCCCAGTGGCATGAACGCGGGGTAACCCCTTTCAACAATGGAACGTTTCACCAACAGCACATCCTTGTGGAGTCTCAGTTGACCTATGAGCAGTCGCTAAACTTAGGGGCAGCACTGATCGAAGGGTATGCAAAGGTCAAAGTGCAGGACCCCACCACACAAGACGCTTTCGTTTATACCTCGAGCGGCGTCACACAACCTCACGATTCCCCCAATATTTTACTGATCACCTTTACAAAACAACAAGGAGAATAATTATGATAAGCCCATCCGAAATCGAAATTCTTGCAAAAACAATATATGGAGAGGCCCGCGGTGAGTACCCCCGAAAGCAAGGGGGTCTACCCTCTCTGATTGCCGTGGGCAACGTGGTGATGAATCGTGTTAACACCGAAGGACGTTTTGGAAATGACATTCGGTCAGTATGCTTAAAACCATTTCAGTTTTCATGCTGGAATGAAGGAGACTGCAACCGGTTGCTTCTTGATCACGACAAGCTCAAAAACGATGGGATCTACAGAGTGTGCATACAGGTCGCCAAACATCTGAGTTCAGGTGGGTGGCCCGATCTTACCAATGGCAGCAACCATTATCATGCTTACCATATCCGGCCCAAGTGGGCCCATACCCATGACTTAAGGGCCAAAATTGGACGCCACTGGTTTTATAAACTAGGGGCGGCCTAATTTATTATATCCGTTCCCCAGCCCCCAAGCCACCAGTCTCCGATACAACCACTACGCAGTTCTGTCTTAACTATAAAATGTACGTTCCTCGCAATTGATGTGGGCTTTCATTCAATCTATACAATAAAAAACCATATTTAATTAAAATTTAACAAATAATATGTACTATACAGTAAAGAGAAAATGAAAATATCAAATTTATGAAGATAAATAATTTCACATTGATGATGTTTGTAGGTATATCCCTCACAGGATGTTCAATTCCTGAGGATGGAGGATATAATCCTTTTAGTGGCAGCATCCACAGCCATTCTTTGGGTGGACATGGCCGTAGTATTCAGCAAGGCGGCAGCGAGACCGGCCCAGGCTTTGGTCACGCTCACCAATGCGATCGCCCCATGAAAATAGAATTTGAAACCCAGTTGTGGGATTAAAAAGACTAAATCAAATCTCAAACATCTAATCTCTAGAATAAGGACCACAAGCATGGCTTTCCCATTCCTGCCTCTTGCTATTGCTCTTTGTGAATTTGCGCCACTCATCTCCCGTTGGATTGGGGGCAATGAAAGTGAGGCGCAAGCTCGAGAAGTTGTGAAGATTGCCCAGCGAGTGACCGGCGTTAAAGATCCACCTCGTATCCTGGATAACCTACGCAATGACCCTATGTTGGTCATAAAACTGCAACAAGCCATTTCCCAGAGTGAATCCAGTTTAGAGCTGGCATTATTGCAGGATCGGCAAAATGCCCGGCAACGGGATATTTTTCTCCAACAATCTGGTAACACAAATATTCGCGCTGATATTATGGTGGTCGCAGCCGCTGTGGGGTTAGTGTCGTGCTTAGTCACTATTACGATCTACCGCCAAAATCTCCCCGGAGAAGCGGTGGGGATTATCTCAACCATTGCTGGTATTTTTGGGTCTTGTCTAAAAGATGCTTATGCCTTCGAGTTTGGGTCATCACGAGGAAGTAAGCAGAAGGATTCGGAAATACGGAAATTGGTTGGGGAGTGAAAATCAATCTTTGACTCACACAAAAATCCCCCGAAGAATACCCCGGGGGAGTTTCATATGATGAAATGCCAAAGCGCTTATAACCGCGCCGACCTGCGTACACAGTTCGCATAATCACGGTTCACCCGCACTTGGCATTCGCTTAATTGAGAGAGGTATTTATTATTTTGTGTGCGACATGACGATTCGCCTGATTGCTGCTGCTGATCACATGGAGATGCCAGATCATGTGCTGAAGCACTCCCCGCAATCATTGTCCCAAACAATATGGCAAATAGTTTTTGTCGCATCGTCCCCCCCCTGTACTGTGTGAACATCCTTAGGTTAGGGAAGAATGGTTAAGAAATAGTTATTGGGGGTTGTAGGAAGTCGATAAATATTACTCTTAAAATAAGACATTGATTTTATACACAGCTCGCTCCTTGTATATGAAACTATGTGACTCATAATTTCAACATGGACGATTCATATATTTACATATTGAGCAGTGGAAAAAATGGCACCTTATATGTTGGAGCTACAACGGACTTGGTCAGTCGTATATGGGAACCTAAGCAAGGCTTTGGAAGCAATTTTCCAAAAAATTATAAGGTTATAAATCTAGTATATTATGAAAATCACTCAAACATTCTAGATGCATATGCCCGAGAGACTAGGCTAAAAAAACGGAAGCGTAAATGGAAAGGCGAATTGATTGAAACAGCTAACCCAGACTGGGTTTGCCTGTATAATTCGATTGTAATGTAGTTAAGCCTACGTTCCCCGGCCTCCGAGCCAGAGCCCAACTTGAGTCACAGATGATGCTGCCTTTAAGGCACCATGGACCCCGGATAATTCATGAGCAAAGCTCATAAATTTCCGGGGAACGTATCTCTTGTCTCGATTATATAATCTTCCACTGATGGGATCCCATCCCAGATAAAACGTTCCCCGCACTTGATGCAGTACTGGCCGGTTTAAAAAATGTTTATCTTCAATAGCCTACGTTCCCCGGCCCCCGAGCCGGGGCCCATCTGAACACCTGGGGGACATCTCCTTTGAGGCGAGTTGGACCCCGGATACAAGACTCGCAACCCAGGCAAAGCCTGGGCTCGTCTATGTTCCGGGGAACGTATTTTTTAAGGCTATAGAGGAATTTTAAACCGGCCAGTACTGCATCAAGGCCGGGAAACGTGTTTATGTCATATTCTAGGGAAGTACCCGTCTCGCCCTCAAAGCCACGCTCCCGAGAATCGTCAGATCCAACTGCGAATCAAACCCGCAATGGCATTAGCACGAACAGGGTGCTGTCATCATCCATGAGGCGAATGATAATAGATTCGGATTCGTTACCAATTTCAAACACGAGGGTTTGGTCTTGGAAGGCTTGAGTGATATCCAAAAAGCAGCGGGCATTGAAGCCAAATTCAATGGCAGAGCCATCATACTTCACTTCTAACTCTTCATCAGCACTGCCGGTTCCACTGGTAAAGGCCTTCACCTCTAACAAACCCGTAGAGAGAGAAAGCTTAATGATCTGCTCTTTATCATTGGCAAACAATGCGGCACGATCCACAGCCTCATTCAGTTGAGTAGCTACAACGGACTTGGTCAGTCGTATCTGGGAACATAAGCAAGGCACTTTGTCCTATCTCAGCTGTTTTCTGCTTTACCACCACTCAGCAATAACATCTGTATTTTTAAACATGTGACTTCCTGCAAGCGCCCTAGCCCCACCAGCTCCAATGTGGTTACCCCGGAGATTCAATACTCGAAGATTTTTAAGCGTCTCACTTCCTGCAAGCGCTGTGCCCCCCTCAGCTCTAATGTTGTTGTCACCGATATTTAATTCTCGAAGGTTTTGAAGCGTCTCACTTCCTGCAAGCGCCCTGGCCCCATCATCTCCAATGTCGTTACCCCAGACATTTAATTCTCGAAGGTTTTGAAGCGCCTCACTTCCTGCAAGCACTCTGGCCCCATCCGCTCCAATTTGGTTAGCCCGGAGATTCAATACTCGAAGGTTTTGAAGCGTCTCACTTCCTGCAAGCGCTGTGGCCCCATCAATTCCAATGTGGTTGCTCTCGAGGCTTAATTCTCGAAGGTTTTGAAGCGTCCCACTTCCTGCAAGCGCCCTAGCCCCATCATCTCCAATTTGGTTAGCCCGGAGATTCAATACTCGAAGGTTTTGAAGCGTCTGACTTCCTGCAAGCGCTGTGGCCCCTTCAGCTCCAATGTCGTTGTACTCGAGCTCTAATACTCGAAGGTTTTGAAGCGTCTCACTTCCTGCAAGCACTCTGGCCCCCTCACCTCCAATGTCATTGTTACCGATATCTAATTCTCGAAGGTTTTTAAGCGTCTCACTTCCTGCAAGCGCTGTAGCCCCTTTAGCTCTAATGTCGTTACAACTGAGATTCAATTCTCGAAGGTTTTTAAGCGTCTCACTTCCTGCAAGCACTCTGGCCCCATCATCTCCAATGCCGTTTCCATAAAGGCTTAAAGAAACAAGAGACTCCCAGCCACTTTGAAAAAAGCGCTGGAGGCTGCTCGCTGTGTCTCCTCCTCTTCTAACCGTTAAATGGGTGACGGGTAGACCCCTTAACGAAGATAGAAAGGAAAAAGATGAATCAGTAATCCATTCGTTCATGTCAATGGATATACCGAAACATCGATCCCTTTCCCAGTTTACATTTAAAAAATCGGGGGTTAGGAATGGTGTAAGGTCTACAGTTCTGCCACCTAAAATTTTGTGTCGCCCTTTGATTTCCCCAACTTCATTGAGGAATACAGTTATCTCATCTATCTCATCTTTCATCATCACTTCAAAAAAAGCTAGAATAAGGGAGGTGTGCTGCGCTCTCTCTTCAGCACCCATTTCTTCTATTGTTTTGAAGAGGCCACACCGATCTTCGGGACGCATCTCCTCTAGAATAGGGCCCATGTCTTTGGGGCCCCATAGACTCCCAACCTTGTCTAAAAAATGTGGGACATTCTCGGGATCATAACTGTTTGCGACAGCCTTCCTAGCAAACTTCACTAGAGATGGAAAGTCTTCATCTTCAACACCCGCAGCCTGAACAGGGGAAACTCCAACTGAGAGAATACTCTGCATTGAGATAAGTGATGTGCCTAGAAGCAGGGTGTATAATAAACGATTCATAAATCCATCTTTCGCTATGTTTTATTTACAATATAGGCTGGAAAAAACTACTTTAACCTATCAGGCCTAACAATTACCCATATAGTAACGAATCAATTAATTGCAATACATTATTTAAAGATTCAACGGAAGCCTAAGAGATCAATGTCTGAACCTAGAGTCCTTCCAAACTCTAAAAGAGGCTAAAATCATCATAAAGGAATGGGTGAATGAGTATAATCATAAACGACCACACTCATGCTTGGGTTATAAACCACCCA
>CAJQNC010000004.1 GCA_905479605.1 uncultured Alphaproteobacteria bacterium
CATGTGGGCCAATATTAAACAAAGACTGAAATCTTACTCTGATAATGCAAAGTCATTCATTGATAACCTGGAATACCATTTTACGGATATGTGTAAATGTTAAGATAATCTGCTATAACATGGAAATTGCCTGAAAATTCATATCGCACCGCAGGGCGAAACTCCTGCGGATACATGAGATGTCATGGTAATGGACTAAGTCTGTGTTATTCCCAGAGAAGGCTCTTGGCGAAAGTTTGCCCGTCCGCGTGGGGAGATGAATCTAGGGTATCTAAACCCCCTCCTAAAAAAGGAGAGGGGTATAATTTGATTCAGACCTAGTGGCGGTCTTTCCTTCTCAGGAATGCAGGTACATCCAAATCATCATTCTCAGTGACTCGGCTAGATTCGCTTGGTGCTGCCTGTTGTAATTTAGTGGGCTGAGCTGCTAAACCAAGCTTACGCTGCCCACCTGATGCAGATTGAGAAGAATTTTTCTTTCGTCCCATGAGCCGGCTAAAGAAACTACGATGTTCCTGTGTTTTATCTTCTTTAGGCTCAGTAGACTCTGATTGCGTGCCAGACAGGTGTGTTGAAGCCCGAGTTGGCTCTTCATTCACCGATCTAAACAGGGGTGGTTGATCCGTTGGAACTTCATGCTCAGTAATTCTTTCAGCTTTTAAGGGAGCTGGTTCCAGAGGTTTAGGTTCTTCATGACTATTTGTTCGTAGCGGTTCAACAGGAACACCTTCCTTCTGTCCGATATCTTTACGGAGTGAGGAATAAATATCATATGTAGATTCTGCTTCTATCTCTGCCGTTGAATCATCCTCGTCAAATGACACACCAAGCTCCTCTTCGACAGATCTAATATGAGGAGGTGTTAACCGCTCTTCTTCTGGTTTTATTGGCGCAGTTGTGGATCCTTCTGTAGAAGCTGTGCGCTGGTTATGTGTATGAGAGAGCTCCGTTTCAGATACCTGAGGTTGCTGCATGCGGTCTGGACGCATGGTGGATGAAGGCTGTGATACAGATGCAGCAACGACTGAATGTGCATCAATACCTGTAGCCACACAGGATACGCGGATTTTCCCTTCTAGGCTTTCATCAAATGTAGAGCCAAAGATGATATGTGCATTGGGGTCTACTTCCTCACGAATGCGGTTGGCAGCTTCATCTGCCTCAAATAATGTCATATCCATGCCACCTGTGATATTAATTAGAACTGCTTTTGCGCCCTTCATAGAGACATCATCCAACAGTGGGCTAGATATAGCGGCTTCAGCAGCATCAATGGCACGGCTATCGCCTTCAGCTTCACCAGTGCCCATCATGGCTTTGCCCATCATTTCACCCATGACTGCTTTCACGTCAGCAAAGTCTAGATTAATCAGACCAGGCTTCATCATCAGGTCAGTCACACTTCGAACACCTGAGTAAAGGACCTCATCGGCCATCTTAAAGGCATCTACGAATGTGGTTTTTTCATTAGCCACCCGGAACAAGTTTTGGTTCGGGATAACAATGAGAGTATCAACATATTTTTGCAGTTCTTCGATTCCTGATTCTGCTACACGCATGCGCTTAGCACCTTCAAAATGGAATGGCTTAGTGACCACACCAACAGTTAAAATACCATGCTCACGAGCTGCTTTGGCTATCACAGGCGCAGCACCCGTACCTGTTCCTCCGCCCATGCCAGCCGTTACAAACAACATATGGCTTCCACCAATACGCTGCAGAACATCATGGATACTCTCCTCAGCTGATGCGCGTCCCATCTCAGGGTGAGATCCAGCACCCAAACCATGGGTTGCTTCTAAGCCAAGTTGGATTTTAATTGCTGCATCTGATTGCTCCAAAGCTTGGGCATCAGTGTTGGCAACGAAAAAGTCAACGCCAGCCAGTTCGGAACGAATCATATTATTAATTGCATTACAGCCTGCGCCACCAACTCCGATAACCACGATACGTGGCTTTAGTCCCTCATCAAGGTTTGGCTTAGGAGCATAACTAGGAGTAGTTGTGTTTACTCCAGACTGATCAAGCAGAGGAGCTGCCGGTTCGTTTGAACCTGTTGTCGAAGCGTCACTAGAGTTGGAAGGGGTAGATGAAACGGCTGCAACAGTTGTTGGGGCTTCCCCAGAACCTGAAGCTTGCATTTGTGGATAGATAGATTGTGGCCCGGCGTTTGATGAAGTATTTTTTTCAGTATTCGCTTGGGCGGTGTGCGTTGATGAATCTGAAACTTTTCCTGGTCCTGACATTGTCCCTGGTTCCCTTTCTTGTATAGGTAAAAATTATTTGTCCCCATAATTCCATAGGATCCAGAAAAGATCTACGGAAAACTTAGTTGATATGAGTAATTTATTGCCAAATTCCTTCATCCTTAAAATATGTGGCAATTCGGTGGAACAATGCTATGTCCGCACTGGGGGTAGGAATTCCCGGAAGATCCTTGTAAGTAATCCAACGCAACGCCTGCCCTTCCCTACCCTCTGCAGCGCCATTCCAGTTCCGACATAAGAACAGCGGCATAACCAGGTGGAAGCTATGATAGTGATAGGATGCGAAAGTCATAGCTTCAAAGTCTTGTTCTTTTACACAAATCCCAAGTTCTTCCTCAAGCTCCCGCACCAGGGCTTTCTCAGGAGTTTCCCCTTCTTCAATTTTGCCTCCAGGCAACTCCCATACACCAGCCATGGTCTTCCCTTCAGGCCGCTGCGCAAGAAGAAGGTTCCCCTTTTTGTCAATCAATGCCGCCGCAACCACCCAAACCACTGGAACAACTTTGGCCAGCAATGCTGCAAAATATTCCTCACGAGTTAAATTGTAAGTGACGGCTATCTCTGTGGTGTGGGTAACATTATTGACTGTGGCTTTCGTACCCGTTTCCTGAAAGCCCAGGTTTTCAAAAATTTGGCGTGAAGCAGTATTATGTTCCAGTGCAGATAAATCTATATTGGGAAGGCTTAATGCTGAAAAGCCAAAATGCACCAAAGCTTGTATGGCTTCCGAACCAAATCCTCTTCCCCAATGCTTATGCCCAAGCCAAACTCCTAACTCCTCCTCTAAACTACAACTTCCCATGAACGCATTTGTTTTTCGATCTACAATGGCTAAACATAAGCCCTGCCCTTGCTGAAATTTATTATCAGCGAGCGAGATGAACTCATGGGCATCTTTCAAAGAGTAAGGAAAAGGCACGCGACGCAGACGCTCAGAAACCCGAATATCATTTAGCAACTCAGCCATTGATTGAGAATCAGAATCCAGAAAAGGACGCAGAAGCAAACGCTCAGTAGCTATAGGAACGAAGGGACGTTGAGCCCAGATTTTGTTGAACATGTTTTAGTAGCCTTCTAGTGGTTTTTTTCGTTATACAGAATATTGAAAACTGCATTTAGAAATCAGCCAACTAATTATTTAATAAAATGTTGTAAGTATAGTTATATGGCTTTTTTTTAAGGAGGTAAACATGCATTCTATTATATTAGCCTTTATGACTTTGCTGTTAACAACGTCTACTACTTGGGCGCACACGGGTGCGCTTAAAAGGAGCGAGGAGATATCGGTCACAAACGCCTTGACTCTTCATGTGATGCGGTACCCATCAACCCACCCACAAAGTGCAGTAAGGAAGACAGGAAACCTTGTGCGTATGGCGGTGAATTTTGCAACCTACCTGGTGAAGGGTATCCAGCGCCGTACAATATATGCTGGTATAGTACTGATTAAAAACTCGGACTTTGGTTGTTGGCCATCAGAATCCTGAAAATGTCGCAGAAGCAAGCGTTCAGTAGCTTTAGGAACGAAAGGGAATTGGGCTCAGAGTTTGTTGGGCACAACATAGCGTTTGGATTGGGTTTGGCTATGCTAGCGTAAGAGTCTTAAGAGACTTCATATATTTGTGAACTAAGCCTCGCCCACTGTGTCCATCATTGCGGCAACAGAAGCCTCTTTGGCAGTTTTACCTTCAACAATAATGTACTGAAGAGCAGGATAAATCCGCACGCATTCAGCAACAGCGGTATCAATCATGGTTTCTAGTTGTAGCTCTGAGGGGTAATCTACGCCGGCGAGATTCAGGGTATAACGATATCCCACAAGGCTATCCTCAGGGGCGATTTCATAGTGCCCCATCCAAATCGTTGAGTTAAGATTTGCTAGCAGATCGATGACAGCTCGTTGAGCTTCATCGCTGATCTCTTGTCGAATATTGCAGCTAATCATTAAGCTCTGGTGCTCTTGATTCCACATCATACAAAGATGGAATGGTGCAAACAGGTCATTGATTTCAGTGGTGATTTCAAAATCACCTACCTTCTCAACGGACCAGCCTCGACGCTTTAGGTATTGAAAAGCCATCATTAATGGCGAAAGATGAATATTAGCACATGTAGACATAACGAAATACCTCAAAATATAATTACTTTGAGTATATTAGGTTTTTATTTTGCTTTGTCAAGTTAATTATCCAATGAATGAATTACTTTGTTCACTTCTTACTCGCGCATGAAGAGTTTCTAAATCTTTACACCCACTGCAGCTATAACTCGATTATAGATGGTGAGCGCTTGCGCTAGGAAGATAATCGTAAGCAAGAAGTTGACCGCTCCTGCATCCAACACACCAAAGCCATAGACTATGGCGACAAAACTAAAAGCAACCGCACGGTCGACTTTCCCCATAGGGCCGTGGGTTCGGCGGGTTTGCGTCACGCCAACACCCAAAACCCCCGCAAATTCTGTGAAGATGGCTGCAAATACGTTGAAAACAACCAGGACTTGAGAGATACCAGGTACATAAAGAAAAGGCAAATAAAGCACAATGTCACTAAATACATCTGTCATTTCGCTTAGGTAAAAAGCATATTTGGATTTCTTCTTGATTTTTTTAATGATGATCTCATCAATGGCATTCAGCAATAGCCGCGCCCCCAATGCCAAAGGCAAAAGAAGAAAAATCCCTGCAGACAATGGTGCCAATGCAGCCATCACGATACCTATAATGAGTGACAACCCACAAGCAATGGCCATCAGCTGCACTGGAGATACATCGTGATCGATTAGTCTACTAGCGACAGGCATTAAATATTTTTGAAAATAAGGCTTTAGATCGTGAAGGGATCGCATGGCTTTTTCCTTAGCTTATTCATTTATATAATATATAATATAGCATTTTAGTATACTAATTACAGAATATATGCTATAAAAGTAGGCATGACCTACGGATACTCCATTGAGCTAAGAGCTCGGGCGATGTCTTTCCTGGATTCTGGAAAGTCTCGCAAAGACGTGTGTGAAACCTT
>CAJQNC010000005.1 GCA_905479605.1 uncultured Alphaproteobacteria bacterium
GCTCAGGGAGTCTCATTTCTGTTTGAACTTATTCAAAAGCAATATATTTCAATGAGTTATGGCTATTCTGAGAGTTTAGCAGTTGCTGCTTAAGCGCCACATTGTGTTTTTATTACAACATTAATTCCTGCCCTAGGGTAAGGGCTGCTTTAACATCGACCACACCATGCCCGTATCGAGCCTTGTTAAGATGCTGCTTTGTACCCAACTGATGGGTACGGGCAGACTTTAAGAGCAGTAGAACGAGTTCTTCGGGCGCAAGGTGAGGGTACTTCTGCTTTAGCAATGCAAGGCTTCCCGAAACCATGGGTGCTGCCATGGATGTGCCAGACATTTTGTCAGTCTTGTCGCCAAAAACTGCTGATATAATGTCGTCCCCTGGAGCGGTGATAAAGTAACTGACATCATAGAGCCCAAAATTTTTGCTGGGAAAGTTACTGAAATTCGCGAGATTTTCTGAAAAATCCTTATAGGTTGTGGCTCCTACAACAATCATTCGGCCTTGCATCCGGGAATCGTGAGCGAGATCCATCAGGTCCCTTGTATACCCACTGTAGTTCATGGGGATGCCAGAGTTGCCTGCTGCAATCACAATGATTTTCCCAGAGTTGGCTAAATCAAACAGTGCTTGCTTGATGTTTGGGTTGATATAGTTTCCGGAGTTGGAGAGTTGCATAGAAATGTTCACAATATCGGCAGGAGATTTTTGAGCCATTTGTAGGGATTTTACAATGGACTGATCGCCACCCCATACACCCATTTTAACAGGGATGAGAGTTGCGTTAGGTGCCACGCCAATTCGACTGTCCTCACCTGCAATGATTCCAGAAACATGAGTCCCGTGGCTAGCGAAAACAAATTTACCATTTTGATAGGAAATCGATTCTGAGACATCCCAATCGTTAAAATCTCCATTATACCTGAGATGACTGAGGTTGTTTTGAATGAGGCTATGGTTCTTGTCGAAGCCCTCATCAACCACTGCGATCGAAACGCCTTTGCCCGTGAGGTTGTTATTGTGAGCATAAGAAGCAGCGATGACGTCAACCGCTGAAAAGGGAATGTCTTTGAATGAGACATACCAATAGCCTGCCATTAAGGCGAGGAGGACAAAAACCGAGGGTCCTAACTGTCTAACAAATTTTAACATCATACTTTATATGTAAGTATCAATAAGAAAAATACAAGGGTATTAATAGGGGCATCTAAAATAGATATTCTACATTGTCAAGGGAGTTAGGAGAGTAAGATATGCCAATGCAGGCTTTTTGCTTATTGCAGCATTGATTGTTATTTACACAAGAAAAACCTGATTTACAACAGCCACCCCCACACTCCATGCAGCAAGATCCATTATTACAGATTGCTCCTATGTCACAGCAGGTGCCATCACAGCATGGTGCGGCTCCACAGTCTGTACAGCAAACGGATCCACAGAAAAGGGTTCCTTCACAGTTTTTGATGTCTTTGGCGCACTTTTGCGCATTTTGAAGACTAGTAGCGCTTGATTGCGTATCGCCCAATTTATAACATGTATCACATTTCAAAGTAGGCCCGTCCATACTGCAATTTGTGCATGATTCTTGATAGGAGCCAGCAGAGCAGTTGTTTGTGGTGCAATTAAAGTGGAATGGATTTTGTGCGTAGCTAGATGAGCCATAGGCTAAAATGCCCAAAATCATTAGCGTGCGAAAGATGAATTTCATGCAGAGTGTCTCCCTATTTATATTTATTTTTTGTTGTGCGAAAGATTCGTTTATCAACAATACACATACATGTCTTGCAATTCAACATGTTCTAAGCTTGTCATACTCTTGATAAAGCTGTAAAATCAAAGCAGAACATATGGGAGTTAAGACATGCAACGTTTTTTACAGGTTTGCTTGCTTATTATGGGAACATGCTTATCAGCTTGTGCAGAAGAAGAGTCTGGCAAGGTTGCAGAAGCTGTACATCCTTTGCCTGAGATATCCATTGGTAAAGATACAGCCCCAGTGACACTGATTCAGTATACTGCTTTTTCCTGTAGTCATTGCGCCGATTTTCATAAGGAGGTCATGCCTCTGATTGAGAAAAAATACGTTGAACCGGGCTATGTGAAGGTAATCTTCCGTGATTATCCTGTAGATAACCCCAGTTTGCGCGCAGCTCAGGTGGCATGGTGTGGCGGACCTCTGCGTTATCTTGATATGGTGAAGCTGCTGTTTAGTACCCAACAGAAATGGTTGTTTGCTGATGATCCAGTTGAGGAGCTGAAGGTGGTTGCAGCTACCAAAGGCATCGATCATAAGCATTTTGAACAATGCATTCACGATGGCGAGCTCATGGATAAGATCATCCAAATTCGTCAGGAAGGGCAAAAAAACTATGAGATCACCGCGACACCTACGTTGATCATCAATGACAAGATTATTCCCTATGCTATGACCTTTGAGGAATTCGAAGAAGCGGTGCGACCGTTGTTAGATTCTGAAAATGCTAAGATATAGCTTGAAATTAAGGGCAATATAATTCTATAAGAACATAGTATTATTATAAAAGTGTAAATATGGCTTTAAATTCAGACTATTTAAAAGAACTCATTACCAAAGCATTTCCTGATGCTGATATCGACCTCAAAGATTTGAGGGGAGATAACGACCATTATGCTTTGAAGATTGCATCATCCTCTTTTGCAGGCAAAACACGAGTTCAGCAGCATCAAATGGTGTATGCGGCTTTGGAAGGTCGCATGGGCAATGAGTTGCATGCCCTCGCCATTCAAACATCCACCCGTCAAGGAGCCGAGAATTAATATGTCAGATGTAACGCAAACGATCGAGCAACAAATCAAATCCGATGATGTGGTGCTTTATATGAAGGGCAACGCTCAGTTTCCCATGTGCGGTTTTTCCGGAACTGTAGTGCAGGTACTGAAGCATTTGGAGATACCTTTCACTGCCATTGATGTGATGCAGGACATGGAGATCCGTGAGGGAATCAAAGAGTATTCAAAATGGCCCACTATTCCACAGCTTTATGTGAAGAATGAGTTCATTGGTGGGTGTGACATTATCCGCGAAATGTTTGAGACAGGCGAGCTACAGACTCTTTTAGAAGAGAAGGGGCTGCGCAAAGCGGCTTCTTAAGTAATAGTTATTATAACAAGGGGATGAAGACCTGTTTCACTCATGTTTCACCATTTTTTTTTGCTATTCCTGATAAAATAGAGTTTGTTTCATGTTTCATGACCTGCTTTTGAAGCATGAAACAAGATTAGCTCAGGGTTCTACCCATCACTTCCCACCTACAACCTTCGGCAATTTCTTTGCTCTCAGATCAGGCCGTTTCGTAATAGCAAATGGCTTGAAGTTCTTCATAATCTTCTTCACCTCGGCAATGCCGCGGTCCAGCTGTGGATCCACACCATTTACGTAGTCTTGTGGGGTAATCTCCACCTCAATATCAGGGTCAGTGCCGTAGTTCTCAATATTCCAGCCCACGTCGTGGAACCAGAAGGAGAACTCAGGTTGAGTAGTTTGACCGCCATCGACCAGTTGACTATGTCGGGGCCAGATACCGATCACACCACCCCATGTACGTTTGCCAATGAGTGGGCCCAGGTTCAGGAGTTTGAAACTATGAGAGAACATATCCCCATCGGATCCCGCATATTCATTGGTGAGAGCCACCATGGGGCCTTGGGGTGAGTCCTCTGGATAGTTAATCTCACCAAACCAGCGGGTTTTGTCGACACCTAAACGTTTTCGCGAAAGCTTTTCCAATATGAGCGGAGAAACATTTCCACCCCCATTGTAGCGAACATCCACAATCAAAGCATCCCGGTCGATTTCAGCCAGAAATCCGCGGTGGAATTCTGAGAATCCTTCGGTGCTCATGTCAGGAATATGGATGTAACCGACTTTGCCATTGGTTTTCTTATGAACGTAGGCACGATTCCTATCAACCCACTCTCTATAGCGAGCCGCTGTGGAAGACATGAGTGCTTTCACTGTAGTGGCTTTGATAGATTTTCCAGATTTATAGGTGAGCTCTAGTTCATGGCCCGCCTGGTTTACCAAGCGCATCTCAGGGGAGATGGATTCATCAAGGGAGAGGCCATTGATAGCTATGAGTGTATCCCCTTCTTTTATTCCTACACCTGGGCGGGCAAGAGGAGAAGATGCGCGGGGATTCCAGACGTCTCCTTTATCGAAGGATTTGAGTACGTAGCCGCCCTTCTTTTTATTGAATTCAAACTGGGCACCCAAACTGCCTTGAGGATAATGAATAGACTCAGGAAAATCGCCTCCGAAAACGTAGGCATGAGAACTACCTAATTCTCCGTGCATTTCTGCGATGAGGTCTGATAGTTCATCCCGAGACATGATTCTGTCTACCAGAGGGCGGTAGCGTTTGTAGATACCGTTCCAGTTAATTTTGGACATATCCTCAGTCCAGAAGAATTCCTTCTGAAGGCGCCATGTTTCATCAAAAATTTGCGACCACTCTGTATGAGGATCAACAGAAATGCTGACTCGATCCAAATCAAGCCAACCTCCCTTTTTATAGGATGGATCTTCTTCTGGTGGTTTTTCACCGGCTTTGACAACTCGGAGGCGGTTATCTGTTTTGTAGAGAAGCCATTCATGGTCTAGGGAAATATCAAAGCTACGGACACTATTAACAAGAGTTTGCTCTCTTTGAGATTGAAAATCATATATCTTTAGAGATGCCCCTGTGTGTTTGGGCTCTTCGCGGTCTTGGCTTTGGAGGATGGAAGCGTAAAGAACTTTGCCATTTTTTAGTCCAACAACAGATCCATAGCGCCCCTCGGCCACTGGAAACTCGATAATGCGGTCACTGATACCGTCCAGGTCGATTTTGACATTGGGAGTATCTTCGGGGGCTTGCTTTCCCTTCTTGGCTTTTGGTTTTTTTGTGGGTTTGTCATCTTCGGACAAGGCAGGGATAAAGGGAGATAGGGTGTCTTTCTGTAAAGTAATTAAGTAGGGGCGCATCCCTTTGGGGAAGCCCAGCTCAAACTGCATGTTGTCGTAAACTGGCTTGTAGATGCGTTTTGATACAAAGTAGAGATATTTACCATCAGGGTCGAACGAGGGATGAAAATCGCCTAACACCGGTTCAGTAATCTTATGAGTTTTGTTTTTCGTAAGATCAGCTAGCTTCAGGCAAGTAGTATGGCGGGACTGACGGTAGTCATAAGCCAGCCATTTACCATCGGGAGACCAACTCACTCCCGAGATTTCCCAAAACTCGCTATGGTCAACTTCTCTCAGTTTCTTGGTTTTAAGGTCTACTATAAGAAGCTGACAGCGATGATTGGTAAGGGCCACTTCATCCGTGCAAGGAGAAGGGTGGACTGATACGATGCGCCCAAGATCAAGACCTTTAAAGTGTTTGATTTTCTTGAGAGGGTCAACATCATGAAGCTCTAAACAATCCTCACCCTTATAGTCACTAATAATAATCAGTTGCTTGTCATCATTATGCCAAGCAATGTGTCTGTAACGCACTCCATCCATTTTGCCATACTGGCGGACAGCCCCTTCCCAGTTCGCGAAAGCGAAGGGTCGTCCGCGACTGATGATTGCGGTTTTCTGGCCCTTGGGGTTAAGAGTAAAGTCGGTCAGAAGTTCATCGGCTTCGACAAAGCGACGAGCTCTATGAGAAGCTGCACTCTGAAAACTAATTTTGATTTTCTTGGATTCATCAAGCAGCAAGTCATAAATGTACAAGTCAGCACCTGCATTATAGACAATGGAGTTTCCGTCAAATTGGAAGGAGCGAACAAAGAAGTTCTCACCATGGGTATGGCGTTTAAGGTCCTTACCGATAGGGGTGCATGAATAGATATTCCCATGCCCTTCATGGTCAGAGATAAAATAAATTCGGTTTTTGATCCAACGCGGATTTAAACAATTGCTTTCTAAGCTGATCAATTTGTTATAAGAGCCCGTGTTTTTAGGGTCGATCCAGAGTTCTGCAGCAGTGCCCCCCCGATAGCGTTTCCAGCTTGCGTAGCCATATCCATGGCGTTGAATGACGTTAGCGGTTTCTTTGGCATCGTAAGAGATATTGTTGGCGGGCCCACACTTGATTTGCGAGAATTTCTTTGTTTCGGGGTTGAGTGTAAAAAGCTTCTTCAAGAAGACAGGCTGGCCGATGTTAGATGTAAATAAGATATGACCATCTTTGTTCCAGCCGACTACAGAGGCTCCAGCGCTGGTAAATGTGAGACGTTCGGAAGGTCCGCCTCCTTGAGGCATACGATAGACTTCAGCATGGCCTTCATCGTATCCAGTGAAAGCAATCCACTTTCCGTCAGGGGAAAAATAGGGGTTTTCGGCCTTGGCTAAGGTTGAAGTCAGCCTCTCAGCTCGACCTCCGCCACGGAAAATCTTCCATAGTCCATTGTCAGCCGCGAAAACAATTTGATCTCCTCTTATGGTAGGAGAGCGATAATACCCTTCCATGAATTCCCCTCTGTTTAATTTTTGCTGAAGTGTAACTTGATTTAAGCTGCTTTAACAGCCCTGTGAACACAAACGATGCCTCCTGAGTAATTTTCGTAGCTTGGGATCGCAAACCCAGCATCACTCATCATTTGTTTAAGAGACTCTTGATCAGGAAATTTCTTGATGCTCTCAGCCAGGTACTGATAAGCATCAGGATCATTGGCGACGAACTTTCCCATCAGAGGAAGAATCTTGAAAGAGTAAAGTTCATAAGGCTTCTCGAGTATAGGCGTTACCTTGGAGAACTCCATGCAAGCGAAGGTTCCTCCCGGTTTAAGAACGCGGTGTGCTTCTTGCAAAGCTTTCATTTTATTTGTTACATTTCGTAAACCAAACGCAACCGTATACACATCCACTGAGCTATCAGGAAATGGAAGGGATTCCGCATTGCCGCAGCTCCACTTTAGTGGAGTGTTTGAAAACTTCTTTTGTCCTTCAGCAAGCATTGCAGGATTTATGTCACAGATTGTGACTTCGCTGTGTAGGCCTCGGGCAACGAGATTTTTGTATATGTTAAAAGCTATATCCCCTGTCCCGCCCGCTACGTCTAGATAGTGGGCTTGACCATGCAGGGGTAATGAATTAACAAACCATGTTTTCCAGAGGCGGTGCAATCCTCCGCTCATGACATCATTCATTAAATCATATTTATTGGAAACCCTACGAAAAACATCAGTTACCTTTTGCGTTTTTTCCTTTGAGGAAACTTTTTCGAAACCAAAATCAACGAGATCGGGTTCATTTTTCATGGATTATCCCACTTTACACTTTTCTGTCAGACGGGTTGAGTGTATCTTTATCTTACAAGGAATGCACATAATAAAATTAAAAAAACGAACAGGGCGGCCTTAATGGATGGTTTCTAACTGAGAAAAAAAGCATTCGAAACAAAGTTTTCCCACGAGGAAGAACTGCGGTTTCGCACTAAGGCAAGACGTAACCGGCTGCTCGGTTTGTGGGCCGCTGATATTATGGATCTAAGTGTTGATGAGGCAGACACCTACGCTCAGGGTGTCATAATGATTTGTTTTGATTCGCCAGAGGATGAGTTTATTGTCAATAAAATTTGCCAAGATCTTCAGGATGCTGGCCATGAGATAAGTGAGCATAAGGTATCTAAAGAGCTCAAGCGGTTACATGAAATTGCCCATGACATGATTTATAAGGATACAGACCATGAAGGAAAATGAAGCTTCTATTATCGCTCTGCAAGCTCTGGCATTTATTGCAGAGGACGCTGAAGTGGCGGGTAAGTTTCTCGCTGAGGCGGGCATGGATACCCAAGATATTAAAAAGCGAATGCATGAGCCTGAGGTTCAAGGGGGCGTGCTCGACATGATTCTGTCTGATGATCGTCTGATACTCGGGTTCTGTAATGTCCATGACTATTCGCCCGAAGTTATTGTCGAGGCGCGTAAAGCTTTGCCGGGTTGACTGCAGTTGATGGACTGATTTCTCAAACTTAAACCATTATGATGTGTAAAAAACTAGCCCCCAACTTTCTTAACAAACTCAGATTTTAAACCCATCTGGCCAATACCTGGAACTTTGCAGTCAATATCATGGTCACCTTCCACGAGGTGGATATTTTTAACCTTAGTTCCAACCTTAACAACAGAGGATGAATCTTTGACTTTCAGATCCTTAATAACTGTTACGGTATCCCCATCCTTCAGTTCAGTCCCGTTGGCATCTCGCACAATTTTTGCACCCATATCAATTCCTGATTCTTCTTCTTCAGACCATTCGTATGCACATTCAGGACAAATCAGAAGTCCTGAATCCTTATAAACATAAGTTGATTGGCACTTTGGACAATTTGGTAATGCGTCCATTTGTCTTATTCCTTTCTAAAGAAAATGATTAGTCTAGCAACTCGCCACCTAAATCTGTAATCATCTGAGAAATATCATGGCTGGCTTTTTTGACGGCGTCATGATCAATGCTTCTTACAACGAGGCTGGTCCCAAAGTGGCCTCCTTGATAAAAGGGGTAGCTACCGATTTCAACCTCCTGATGAGAGTTTTGAATTTCTTCCAGCCGGCTAGCAAGAGTGCCTTCCTTTAATAAACAACTGAGGGTTTCAGAAAATGTCTCGGGCCCTTCACCCAATTCATTGTAGAGACTGTCAAACATAGCTTGCATAATACGTGGTACCCCCGCCATGACATAAACGTTCTCCATAGCAAAGCCAGGGGCGCCACTGGAGGGGTTTTCTACAAGGCGAGCCCCACGAGGCATAAAAGCCATCTTACGGCGGGATTCATTAAGGTCCTCTGTTTTGTAATGACTTTCAAGAGAGGCCATTGCTTCAAGGTGTGCTTCATAAGGAACACCGAAAGCATGCGCCACTGATTCGGCGGTGATGTCATCATGGGTAGGGCCGATTCCACCTGTCGTAAACACAAAATCATATTTTTGACGACACTCATTGATTGTGTCTGCAATGGTTTCCTTTAAATCTTGAATCACACGAGCCTCTACCAAGCGAACACCATGGCGATTGAGTCCCTCAGCAACATAGGCCAGATTCTTGTCCTGTGTGCGACCAGAGAGAAGTTCATTACCGATTAGGGCACATTCAAAACTGAAGAGCGACATTCTGTTAAAATTTAGAAAAAAAATAACAGGAGAAAAGTATGTCGCGGAGA
>CAJQNC010000006.1 GCA_905479605.1 uncultured Alphaproteobacteria bacterium
TCCTTGTGAGTATATTAATGATTCCTATCGAGAGGCTGCATGAGTCTCATATGTATTGAACCTACACACATTCCATGAAATAATATTTACATTCCTACAGAACCCAATTAAAGTCATCCTCAATTGATTATATGTGTTGAAACGAGGATCACCCTTATGAAAAAACTGCTAGGAATCAGTCTTACCTGTCTTCTTCTCACCTCCTGTACCGTGATGGAGCCAGAGCAAAATGTGGTGGTGAGCACTGTTGAGCATAAACCATTGGCGCCTTTTAAGCCGACACAAACTGCTTTTAAGCCTTCGAAGTCCTCCTACCCAGGAGCCCGTAAAGTGGCTGTTTTATTGCCGTTGAGTGGTCAATATGAGACCCTTGGTAAATCTCTCTTACATGCATCGGAGATGGCATTGTTTGAGTCTGGTAATAACTCTAATATCGTTCTTTTGCCTAAGGATACTCGAGGTGATGCCGGTGGTGCTCATAGTGCTGCTCGTGAGGCTCTAGACGAGGGAGCTGATGTCATTATCGGTCCGATTTTTTCACGTGAAGTGCAAGCTACTAGGGATGAGGCGCAGGTTCGTCATGTACCCGTATTGTCGTTCTCAACAGATAGTGCTGTAGCGGGAAATGGAACCTATAACATGGGGTTCTTGCCTTCCCAACAGGTTGAGCATATCGCTCGCTATGCAGCCAGCCAGGGCCACAACAAGATCGTAGCTCTTACACCTAAGACTGAGTACGGTAATCTCTTGAGCCAGACTCTGCAAAGCATGCGTCATCAAGGTGAGATCGAGCTTGTTGACATGTTGCCCTATGACTCGGGTCAACTTTTCACCGGCAGTGCAACCTTGCAGCAAATTGTAACCAAGCTCCAGGAAGCCCAAGGACAAGGAGCCACCGCAGTCCTGTTCCCTGACACAGGAGTTCCCCTATCATCTTTTGTTGCTGCCCTCAAATCCGGTGGTTTGCATGACATGAAAATTCTCGGCACAGGTCAGTGGGACACCCCAGGCATTCATCAAACGCCGGGTCTGCAAGGCGCATGGTTTGCAGCACCTTCACCGCAAGGTCGTCAAAAATTTGAGAACACCTTCCAGCAACAGTTTCGCTCAACGCCACCTCGCATTGCTAGCCTGGCCTATGATGCGACAGCTCTGGCGATTGCCTTGGCTCCCTATCAATTTGAAGAGCGTCACCTGCTGTCCCCGCAAGGCTATAGTGGTTTGGATGGGTTATTCCGCTTGCGTCAAGATGGCACCACTGAGCGTGGTTTAGCTGTCATGGAAGTGACATACTCAGGTGTGGAAACCATTAGCCCGGCTGTTGCGAGTTTTTAATTAAATACAGGAAATACAAGGAATAGAATCTAAAATGAGAAAAAGTTTATTTTTTACAACCCTTGCTATGGTCATTTTTATTCAATTTTGCCCCACAGCTTTTGCCTTCAGCCTTTTTCAAAAAACGAATCAAACCCCGTCACAAACTCAGGAAGTATCTGAATCTCGGCAGAAGATAAGAAATTATCTGAGCAATCAGTTTTCTCCTTATAAGGCTCAAGGCTTATCTGTGAGTCCCATATCAGAACTTGAAGCTTTCTCTGAAAAAATGCCTGATTTACCGAACTTCATGAGCATTAAGATAAAGGATGGCAAGGTCTCTCATAAAGCATATGGATCCAGTGATTTTGTTAAGTATAGGGTGAAGAAAGTTGTTACCCTTTTGAACAAGGTTCTTGCAAAATACAAGGTGGCCGATCTTGAGATGGTTATTCATTTAGCTGATGGAGTCATGATTCCAGAATCATTTAGCTCTCCGGTCTTTACCTGTGATGTGGCAAATGATGCACCTGACAAGAAAAAGCATTTCCTATTTCCCGATATCTATCTCATTAGGTATATGTTGAATTCTAAACTGGAGAGAATGAAAAAAGAGCATGCGAAATACCCCTGGAAAGATAAAGAAGACAAACTTTACTTCCGTGGATCTACGACAGGAAGGAGTTATACCCTTGAGAATTTGCATAAGTTAGACAGGCCTAAATTGGTGATTCTTTCTGTGCTCTATCCTGATATTATTGATGCTCGCTTTACAAAGTTTGTACAGTTTCAGAACAATGAAAGTCAGATGAAAGCCAAAGATGTGCTTGAGAAAATAGCACCCCTCTCACCACATGTTCCAATTAAAGATCACCTCAAATACAAGTACCTTGTATCCCTTGATGGCAATGTTGGAGCTTGGGGGCGGCCACTTTGGATCATGAGCTCTAATTCTGTGTTAGTCTACCATACCGATTACACCCAGTGGATTAATCCTGCAATGGAACCTTATGTTCATTATGTGCCAATAAATAAAGAACTAACGGATATCTTCTCTGCTTTTGATTGGATGCAAAAGCATGATGATGACGTGAAAAAAATAATCCAAAATGCAAATGCACTTATCAGCAACACCCTGAATGAAGAAGCTGTTCTTGATGATGTTGCTTTCTATTTGAATGAGTATGCTTCCCTCTGTCGTTGGTCATCTGAAGGTGATGCGAAGCCAGCAAAGGTTTGACGAAGTAAGATTCAATAGATTACAAGAAAGTGTTGTGAACACTGTGGCCTTAGCTGCCGCAATTTTTTTGTGCATTTTCCCAGAAACTTACCCATTTTCTCCTATACCCTCCGTCTGTAATGTCCTATAAAGAAGTAGGATATTTAATAAGGAGTAATCAGTTATGGCTGGAAGTATCAATAAAGTGATTTTAGTGGGTAATCTTGGTAACGAACCTGAGGTTCGTACCACGCAAGACGGTGGGAAAATTGTCACCCTTTCCGTGGCGACCTCAGAGTCTTGGAAAGACAAGATGAGTGGTGAACGCAAAGAGCGTACCGAGTGGCACCGCGTGGTGATTTTCAACGAGGGCCTTGCTGGTGTAGCGGAGCGTTATCTAAGCAAAGGTTCCAAGGTGTACGTTGAAGGGCAATTACAAACTCGTAAGTGGGTGGACCAGCAGGGAGCCGAGCGCTACACAACTGAAGTTGTTCTCTCTCGTTTCCGTGGGGAATTGGCATTGCTTGATCGCCGTGGTGAAGGTGGTGGAGCAGGACCTCAAGAAAACTGGTCACAGGAATCAGCAGCTCCATCAGCTGTAGCAGGAGGTGGAGCTTATGCAGCGGCGGCATCTCCAGCAGCCGTACCTTCTCAAGAGTTTGCGGCACCTGCACATGACGAAATTGACGACGACGTACCATTTTAATAATCGGTTGATATTTAAGGAGTTTCCTTCATGTCTGAAGCGGTAAAAGAACAAGATATTTCTACCATTACCATCGAAGAGGAAATGCGCGGGTCCTATTTGGACTATGCCATGAGCGTCATCGTTAGTCGCGCCTTGCCTGATGTGCGCGATGGCCTCAAGCCTGTGCACCGACGCATCCTCTATGCCATGAAGGAAGGCAATTACGAATACAACCGTCCTTATCGTAAATCCGCCCGTATCGTGGGTGAGGTGGTAGCTAAATATCACCCTCATGGTACCGACGCTGTTTATGAAACCGCAGTGCGTATGGCGCAGGACTTCTCTATGCGCCTCCAGTTGGTAGATGGTCAGGGTAACTTTGGTTCCATGGATGGCGACAAAGCAGCGGCTATGCGGTACACCGAAGTACGTATGACCAAAGCTTCTCACTATCTGTGTGAGGATATTGATAAAGATACGGTCGATTTCCGTCCCAACTATGACGAGACTCTGGAAGAGCCGACAGTTCTACCTACACGGATTCCAAACCTCTTGGCGAACGGTGCCGGTGGTATTGCCGTGGGTATGGCCACCAATATTCCACCTCATAACCTAGGTGAGCTCATCGATGGCTGTTTGGCCATGATCGATAACCCCCATATTACATTAGAAGAGTTGCTGCAGCTTATTCCAGGACCTGACTTCCCCACAGGTGGCATTATCCTGGGACGCCGGGGTATTTACAATGGGTTCCAGACCGGTCGTGGTTCTTTGGCTATCCGCTCTCGCACCAGTATCGAAGAGTTTGGAAAGGGCCGTGAAGCGATCATCGTTTCAGAAATTCCCTACCAAGTGAACAAAGCCAAAATGATCGAGCGCATTGCTGAACTGGTTAATGCTAAAGACCTCGAAGGCATATCTGATCTGCGCGATGAGTCGGACCGTGATGGCGTCCGCATCGTTATCGAACTCAAGAAAGATGCGGTGGCCGATGTGGTGCTTAATCGTCTTTATACGATGACGCCTATGCAATCTTCATTTGGTATGAATATGCTGTCTTTGCATAACGGACGTCCGCTGCAAATGGGCATTCATCAAATGCTGCAAGCTTTCTTGGATTTCCGTGAAGTTGTGATTACGCGTCGCACTCGCTATTTGCTCATGAAGGCTCGGGATAGAGCTCACGTATTGATCGGTCTGGCTGTGGCGGTGGTCAATATTGATGAGATGATCAAGCTCATTAAAGAATCTTCTGATCCGCAAATGGCGAAAGAGCAAATTATGGCTCGTGAGTGGGCTGTTGGTGACCTAGACCCTCTTATTAAGCTTGTCGATGAGCCTGATTTCCCAGTGATCAATGGCACTTATAAGATGTCTGAGTTACAAGCTAAGGCCATCCTCGAGCTACGCCTCCACCGTTTAACGGGCCTTGAGCGTGAAAAAATTGCAGGTGAACTCCAAGATATCGTAGAAGAAATTAAAGAGTATCTTGAGATACTGAGGTCTCGTGACCGCTTGCTAGAAATCTTGCGAGAAGAATTGGCTGAGGTTAAAGAACTCTTTGCGACACCTCGTCGCACTGCCATTGAAGAAGGTGAGCTGAATCGGGACGAGGAAGATCTCATTCAGAAAGAAGACATGGTGGTCACCGTCAGTATGAGTGGCTACATCAAGCGGGTTCCCCTGAACATGTATCGTGCCCAACGCCGTGGTGGTAAGGGTAAATCTGGTATGAATACGCGGGATGAGGATGTTGTTTCTGAGGTGTTTGTTGCTAATACCCACACCCAGTTGCTGTTCTTTACCAGCCGCGGTGTAGTTCATGGCATGAAAGTCTATCGCCTGCCGATAGGCAACGTACAGGCCCGTGGCAAAGCACTCGTGAATTTGCTTCCTTTGGAAAAGGGAGAGACTATTTCCACCATTATGCCCATGCCTGAAGATCAGGAAACTTGGGATCAGATGGAGATCATGTTTGCTACTTCAAAAGGAAGTGTGCGACGTAATGCTCTCTCCGATTTCACCAACCTTCGTGCCAATGGTAAGATAGCCATGAAGCTGGAAGAGGATAGTGATGAAGATCTCATTGCTGTGAGCGTTTGTGATGAGGAAAGTGACGTCCTGCTTACCACCCGCAGTGGCCGTTGTATCCGCTTTGCTGCGACCGATGTCCGTCAATTCGCTAGTCGCAATTCGACAGGTGTCCGGGGTATCAGGCTAGGCAAAGATGACGTAGTGATGTCCATGTCGATTCTCAAACAAGCCAAGTATACTCCTGATGAGCGTGAAGCTTACCTCAAAATGTCTCGCCATCATGGTGAGAATGGTAATGGCGAAGGTGCGGCACTGTCCCCAGAGCTGTTTAATGAGATGAAAGAAAAGGAACAATTCCTCCTCACTGTTGGTGAGAAAGGTTTTGGTAAACGTTCTTCAACCTATGAATATCGCATTACCAACCGTGGTGGCCAGGGTATCACTACCATGGACATTTCTGTAAAGACTGGGCAAGTCGTAGACTCATTCCCGGTGGAAGAAGATGATGACCTGATGTTGGTTACTGATGGTGGTCAACTCATTCGGTGCCCCGTAAACCAAATTCGTATTGCTGGACGCCGGACCCGTGGTGTGACCCTATTCCGGGTGGCCAATGATGAGAAAGTGGTGTCTGTGACACGCATTGCTAAAACTGAGGAAGATGAAGAAGTGGATGAGGTGGATCTAGAAGAAAATCACCATGAGGGTGAGCCTCACCTTACCCATGATCCTATCATGCCAGAGGCTGACAGCTCAGAGGAACCCCAAGATGGCTAAGCGCATTGGCGTTTACCCTGGAACGTTTGATCCTATCACCTTGGGTCATATAGATATCATCCAGCGCGCCGCTCCTTTAGTCGATCACCTTATTGTTGCCGTGGCTGAAAATGCAGGAAAGAATCCACTCTTTTCCCTTAAGCAACGAGCAGAGATGGCAGTTTCCGAGGTGAAAGCTCTCGGGGTGACTAACGTCGAGGTAAAGCCTTTTTCCAACCTCCTGATCCAATTTGCGAAGGATGAAGGGGCTCAGGTCGT
The DNA here is from genome assembly GCA_905479605.1 of uncultured Alphaproteobacteria bacterium. Lineage (GTDB taxonomy): Bacteria > Pseudomonadota > Alphaproteobacteria > UBA9655 > UBA9655 > CAJQNC01. The sequence goes on from CAJQNC010000006.1 coordinate 6,291, forward strand.
TATTCGTGGACTACGGGCTGTCTCAGACTTTGAGTATGAATTCCAGATGGCCGGTACTAACCGTAAGCTTGAGCCCGAAGTTGAAGCTCTATTCCTCATGGCTTCAGACAGTTATCAGCTGATTTCATCCCGTTTCGTCAAGGAAATCGCCCGTATGGGAGGTGATATCAGCCACTTTGTGTCAGAGCGTGTTCTTGCAGTGATGGGGCAAGGTATTTCGTAATGCTCTCCACGTAGAAACAAGTAATTAAGAACCGAACGCTCCATTCTTCAAAAACTCAATGATTAATTGCTGTACAGTCTTTTTATTCATAATAAATGCGTGGGAACTGTCAGTTATAGCAGATTATCTTAACATTTACACATATCCGTAAAATGGTATTCCAGGTTATCAATGAATGACTTTGCATTATCAGAGTAAGATTTCAGTCTTTGTTTAATATTGGCCCACATGGGTTCAATTTTGTTCAGGT
>CAJQNC010000007.1 GCA_905479605.1 uncultured Alphaproteobacteria bacterium
AAGGTTTCACACACGTCTTTGCGAGACTTTCCAGAATCCAGGAAAGACATCGCCCGAGCTCTTAGCTCAATGGAGTATCCGTAGGTCATGCCTACTTTTATAGCATATATTCTGTAATTAGTATACTAAAATGCTATATTAGATATTTAACACCAAACCATCCATTCCCCCACAAAGATTCTTATGGTATGCTTTTACAGTAATTATAAAAACCAAATCAACTAAAGTGAGGGTGGGATAAAGTCATGGATATTAAAAAAACAATAGTTTCCACACATTTATTGAGTCAGACTGTAACTACAAGAAATCGGCTGACCTCTGTAACATCACTGTCCCCGGCTTACGGAAACAATTGTCATCTCTGGAGGATGAACTGGAAACCACACTATTTGAAACCATGGGTAAAACCACTAAGCCCACCCGCAAGGCACAAGTGCTCTATGAAAAGACTCACCGTATCCTCAATGACTATACAGATATCGTACACTACTTTGATAGCTGTGCTAGCTCTATTGAACAGCCCTTAATTATCCGTACGTCCATTGCCACAGCCTCCTTATGGATTTGCGATCACTTGAAAGATTTTCTCGGTAAATATCCTGATAGCAATATTACAATCCAGGCATCAGATACCAAACCAGATCTCTTAAAAGATAAAGTCGATGTTTATATTGGGTCCAAGCTTTCTGACCCAAAACATTTTCTTAACCAGCACCAGATCCAAACTTTTACAATGGGTCTCTATGCCAGCCAGGATTACATTGATAACCATGACCTCCCCAAAACAGCAGAAGATTTGATTAATCATAAGATTATAGGCTTTGGCAGTGAAATGACTCGCGGCTATCGTGAAGTTGATTGGCACTTAGAGCTCACAGATCCTCATCTCACCCCTTACTTCAAGATTAACAGTGGGGGCGGTCTATTGCGCGCTGTAGAGCTGGGTTTGGGCATTGGCGCTATATCTAACATCGCCGCTAAGCTAGCCCATACAGACCTGGTTCATATCCTACCTGATATTAAAGGCTATGATGTTCCTGTGTTTTTCGCCTATCCTCGTTTTATGGAAAATGACATTCGCATAGTTAAGATTTTGGAATCTTTAGAAAAAGAGCACTCTGGGTAGAAGAAATAGTCCCAAGTAAATGAGGCTCAACAGCCAAGCACACTACGGGGCACAAGATCCAGCACTTGTACCCGCGCAATTGGTCTGCTTAAGCAGACTTTTTCTGCGTATCATTTGATGGATGGGGACGCTGAGTCACCACCTCATCAATAAGTCCGAACTCTTTTGCAGCCTCCGCCACAAGGAAGTTATCACGATCCATGGACTTCTCAATAACAGACAAATCCTGGCCGGTGGCATCAACGTAGATCTTATTCAAACGTGCACGAATCTCTAGGATTTCACGGGCATGAATCTCGATATCAGACGCCTGACCTTGGAATCCGCCCAAGGGTTGGTGAATCATCACACGAGAGTTTGGGAGACAGAAACGCTTGCCCTTTGCTCCCGCAGTTAAAAGCAATGAGCCTGCTGATGCCGCTTGCCCAATACAAAGGGTGGCCACATCTGGCTTGATGTAGTTCATCGTATCGTACATGGCAAAAGCTGATGTCACGACACCGCCTGGAGAGTTGATATAGAGGAATATGTCTTTATCAGGGTTTTCAGATTCTAAAAACAAAAGCTGTGCACAGACCAAACTAGAGATATTGTCATCAATTGGGCCGGTGAGAAAGATAATCCGTTCTTTCAGAAGACGAGAGAATATGTCAAATGACCGCTCGCCCCTCGCCGTTTGCTCAACAACCATAGGAACCAGAGTATTCATATTGATATCATGTGACATAAGTCCTCTCCTTCTTCGTTAATTCTTCTTATTTTTTCGCTGTTTTCTTTGCTGTCTCTTTTTTCGCAGAAGCCTTCTTACCCTTAGATGGCATCTCTTCATCCACCTCTAGCAAGTCTTTCAGTTGATCATGAGTTACTTCTTTTTCCGTGACCTTAGCCTTTGAAAGAATAAACTCGACAACTTTGTCCTCAAAAATAGGAGCACGCAACGATGCCAACGCATTGTTATTGCTGCGATAGTAGTCGATAACTTCTTTCTCTTGCCCAGGATAACGCCGAGCTTCTGCTATAAGAGCTTGTGTGATCTCACCTTCAGCAACCGTAATCTCGTTGCGTTTACCAATATCAGCAAGCAAAAGGCCTAAACGAACACGACGCTGCGCGATCGCTTCATATTCTTTCTTCAACGCGTCTTCTGTCTTGCCAGTAGCATCTTTGAAAGTTTTACCTTCCACTTTATTCCCATTGGCAGAAGCCGCAGAGCATTCATGACCAATGCCAGCTTCATGCAACATCTGGTGCCAAATGCTGTCATACTCGGCTTTCACCATATTATCAGGCACTTCCAGCTTGCACGTTTCTTCAAGGCGATCCAACACTGAACGCTTGGTATGCATGAAAGCTAAGTCTTTATCTTCACGAGTGATGAATCCTTCAATGGCCTCACGGCAAGATTTCAGATCTTCAAAACCCATCTTCTTAGCTAAACCATCGTCAATCTTTGATTTCTCAGCTTCGTGAATATCTTTGATAGTTACCTCAAAGCGAGCATCTTGACCTGCCAACTCAGGCTGGCCGTAATCCGCAGGAAAAGTAATCTTGACTTCAACCTTCTCATCTTTGTCTTTACCGATCAATTGCTCTTCAAATCCCGGGATGAACTCATTACTACCCAATTCAAGGGGATGGTTTTCACCTTTTCCACCTTCGATAGCTTTCTTTCCAACCCAGCCCTCAAAGTCAATAATCGCAATATCCCCTTTTTTGGTCTTACGTGCCTTTTCAATGGGCTTAGTATCACGGTGACGCTTAGCTAGATCATCGATCGCTTGGTCCACTTTCTTCTGATCTACCTTGGGGATAAGTTTTTCAATCTTCATACCATCCAGTTTGACCTCTTGCACTTCAGGAAGGACTTCCATTTTGACGGTCACTTCCAAATCTTTGCCTTCTTCATATTGTTTCTTGGCATCGATTTCTGGACGGAGTGATGGCTGCAATTTATTGTCTTGAACGATTTTCTTAATTCCATCATCCACAGTTGTCTCAAGCACCTCACCTAAGACTTCCATTCCATACTGCTGCTTTAGCATTTCAAGAGGAACTTTTCCTGGGCGGAACCCTGGGACTTTGGCTTTCTTACCGAGTTTTTTCAAACGCTCGCTGAGCTTTTTCTCAATAAAATCTGCCGGAATAACCAATTCATATTCCCGCTTTAGCCCCTTATTCAATGTTTCCTTAATTTTCATGCTTAAAAACCTTGCTTTATTTTATTTAAATGATGGGAAAACCTTAACGATCCTGTGTGCTTTTGTATAGAGTCATTATTGTAAATATTTTTTATTGGTGCGGGCGGAGGGACTTGAACCCCCACGACTTACGTCACCAGATCCTAAGTCTGGCGTGTCTACCAATTTCACCACGCCCGCGCGTTTGAATGTCATAACATACATAATTTAAATTGCAACTGCAGAGTTTGATCGAAGCAGCTCCCATACTCGAGGAATTTCGTCTACAAGATCTTCTGCGATGAGCCCCTCACCTAATGGTTGCGCGGCTTCACCATGAATCCATACACCAATCTGAGCTGCAATATACGCACTCGGGACGTGTGCCCTTAAACCTACAATAATTCCCGCCAGCACATCCCCCGCGCCGGCTATTGCTAAGGTTGCTGGAGCATTATTATTAATAACACAGTCCCCTTCTTGGTTAGCAATAACAGTATCATAACCTTTCAAAACAATTGTACACCCAGCTATCTTACTGGCTTTTCGTACACGAGATATCTTTCCCAGGGGTCCATCCTCAAATTCGGGAAATAAGCGAGCAAACTCACCTTCATGAGGTGTCATGATAACTTGGTCATGAAGTGCATCTAGCAGTCGTCGCGGGTTTCCTTCAAAGGCGCTGATTGCTCCGCCATCAATAACCAGAGGAATTTTATCCTCGAGAAGGCGCAAAACTGACCCTTGGGTATTTTCATCAGGTGGGGCTCCTGGACCAATAAGAACAGACTTTACCTGACGCTTTTCAAACACTTCTTTTACTTGTGAATGTGTATCCACTGGCACAATAATCTCACCCATTGCTGTGGCAGCATAAATAGGGTAAGCAACCACTGGACATGCCACAATCGACAAACCCGCACCAGCTCGACGAGACGCGTGGGTCGCTAATTTCACCGCCCCTGTCATCTGGCCTGACCCCATAATTAAGCAAGCCCCACGAACAAATTTATTATCAAAAGCTGATGGTTCCTGCAAATGGTGCATCCAGCTGGACGGCCGGTTAGCTGTGATACGATCCCCAAGGAAAAGCTTCTCAGGTATTCCTATGTCTGCCACAACGACTTTGCCGGAGTTTAAACACCCAGGAACCAAGAAATGCCCTGTCCGGGCTCGACCAAATGTCACTGTCAAATCCGCTTCTACCACAGCTCCCAACACTTTACCTGAATCACCTTCAATACCGCTAGGCATATCGACGGATACCGTCGGGGCATCCATATCATTGATAATGTCAATGAGCGCTTTGATCTCACCATTAATAGGTTGGCTTAAACCTGTACCAAACAGAGCATCCACAACCAGCTCCACATTCTCAAGGCCATGGGGAGAAAGCCCATCAATTTCGCCAGGATATTCTTGAGCGGCCTCGGCTGCAGGCCCTTTGTATTCATCTAGACTCCGAACCACCGACATAACCCGCACGGGCCAGCCCTCTTCTTTAAGGTACTTAGCTGCTACAAATCCATCCCCTCCATTATTTCCTGGACCGCACAGAATCAACGTAGAGCGGGGAGCATAATGACGAATCACCTCCTCAGCGACAGCCTTACCAGCATTTTCCATAAGTTGGCGCATAGAGATACCACTATCCACAGCTCCTTGCTCCGCAACACGCATGGTGGCTGTGGTGATGATGGTACCTGGAGGATGAAACTGGGTCATTCTACAACTCCTTTTTATTGATAATTAGCTTATCACAAAAAAAATGAATAATGGGTTAAGGGATTAACAACTACAAAAAACCAATCCTGGATCTCCTAAAACACAAATACTAAAAGAGTTGCAGTGTCCGAGAAATTCTGGCATGTTCAGCCGCAAACATGGGCAAAAGCATTTCCATGAAATGAGTATTTTGTCTGTTTGATACTACATAAGAACAAAAGGATAAATCATGACCACAATTTTTGTTTCCATTTTGGCATGTGCCACACTGGCCCTGCTATACGGAATTTATGCAGGACGCCAAGTCTTTGCAGAATCGACGGGTACGGCTCGCATGCAAGAAATTGCTGCAGCTATCCAGGAAGGTGCAAATGCCTATCTAAATCGCCAATATAGCACGATCGCCATGGTAGGTGTTGTTGTTGCTGCATTCCTTGGCTGGGCGCTGGGAATGTATGCTGCCATTGGCTTTGTCACTGGAGCAGTACTTTCAGGTATTGCGGGATATATCGGAATGTACGTTTCTGTTCGTGCCAACGTCCGCACGACTGAGGCGGCTCGCAAAGGACTCGCTTATGCCCTGAACATCGCTTTTAAATCTGGCGCGATCACCGGCATGTTGGTGGTAGGGCTCGGCCTTCTCGGCGTGACACTTTACTACGCATTCCTTAGTGGAACTGGTGAAAGCACTCGTCATATCCTTGAAGCCCTCCTTTCTCTCAGCTTTGGTGCATCCTTGATCTCTATCTTCGCCCGTCTGGGTGGTGGTATCTTCACTAAAGGTGCTGACGTAGGAGCCGATTTGGTTGGAAAGATCGAAGCTGGTATTCCAGAAGATGATCCCCGTAATGCTGCTGTAATCGCTGATAACGTCGGTGACAACGTAGGTGACTGTGCAGGTATGGCTGCCGACCTTTTTGAAACCTATGTGGTGACTATCGTTGCTACCATGCAGCTGGCTGCCTTGTTCTTTACAGGGAAAATGCAAGAAACCATGATGGTTTACCCACTGATGATTGGTGGTGTTTGTATCATCGGATCCATTGCCGGCACATTCTTTGTACGCCTGGGTGGCGGAACAAACGTGATGGCAGCTCTTTATAAGGGTTTGATTGCCGCGACATTGATCTCAGGTGGTCTCATCGTATTCATTACAGTGAAACTCATTGGCGCCACTCAAATCCTTGAGGCTGACGGCGTGACCTTTACTGGCATGAACCTCCTATACAGTGCACTCACCGGTCTGTTGGTCACTGGCTTGATTGTTTGGATTACCGAGTACTATACGGGCACAAACTTCCGTCCTGTTCGCAGTATAGCCAAATCGTCTGAGACAGGCCATGCTACTAACATCATCCAAGGTTTGGCTGTTTCTATGGAATCCACAGCTTTGCCTGTGATTGTGATTTGTGGGGGTATCATCGTATCCTACATGAACGCAGGTCTCTTTGGCATTGGTATCGCTGCAACAACCATGTTGGCACTAGCCGGCATGATTGTGGCTCTTGATGCTTACGGTCCTGTTACTGATAACGCTGGTGGTATTGCTGAAATGGCCGACCTACCTGAGGATGTGCGTAAGATCACCGACGCTTTGGACGCCGTAGGTAATACGACTAAGGCCGTGACCAAGGGTTACGCGATCGGATCTGCTGCATTGGCCGCATTGGTTCTGTTCGCAGCATACACCGAAGATCTGCAAAACTACTTCCCACACTTGGACATTGATTTCCGACTACAGGATCCTTACGTTGTTGTAGGTCTCTTCATCGGTGGTCTACTTCCTTACCTGTTTGGATCCATGGGCATGATGGCCGTTGGTCGTGCAGGTGGTCAGGTGGTTGTTGAAGTACGTCGCCAGTTCAAAGAGATTAAGGGGATCATGGAAGGCAAAGCCAAGCCAGAATACGGCAAAGCTGTTGACCTGCTTACCAAAGCTGCCATCCGTGAAATGATCCTCCCTTCACTTCTCCCTGTTTTGGCCCCTGTGGTGGTATACTACGCCATCAACTTTATCGCTGGCCAACACGAAGCATTTACCACACTGGGCGCTATGTTGCTGGGTACGATCGTTACAGGTCTCTTCTTAGCCATTTCCATGACCTCTGGTGGAGGAGCATGGGATAATGCGAAGAAGTACATCGAAGATGGCAATTGTGGTGGTAAAGGTTCAGAAGCCCATATGGCTGCTGTAACTGGTGACACAGTTGGAGATCCCTACAAGGACACAGCTGGCCCTGCCATTAACCCAATGATTAAGATTATCAATATCGTAGCGCTGTTGCTGCTAGCCATATTGGCATCTTAAGCTTCTTATTCTTAAGGAAAACAAAAACCCAGGCTGAGAGGCCTGGGTTTTTTATTATCTAATAGAAATTACCACCTCAGTAATCATGGCTTGAGGGCCTGGCCTTTATCAGCCTTTTTTACTTGAATCGGTTTTGTTGTCACATTTAATACTTCCTGTATTTTTACCATCCTTTTTTTCTCCGGGTTACAGTTTGTGTAATCTGTCTCCTGTACCAAATAGATAGCTTGATCTTTTTCTACTTCGCCACCAAGGCTATAGTCGTACTGGCACCAAATGCTATCTCCATCGTCATGACGGTGTATAGTTATTCCATAAAGAGTAAGGGTTGGCTTTAAGCTAAAGGGTCCATCCACTTCATGTTTTTTTGTGGTATTTCTCCAACCATCATCTGTAACGGTTTTATCAAGAACGACATCTGTATAAACCTTCTCAAACTGAAATTTAAGGATATCTCCAGTTGGGCAGTGAAACACTTTTTCACCTACCTCCGCCTTAGCACCCAATGAAAGGAGTGAAACGCCTATGATCACTCCACAAGTAAATTTATTGAACATTTATTTCTCCCTTTTGTATCTAACCTTCACAAGGTATAGTTTATATTAAATAAAATATACTAAAATTTGGTTAATACTTTTTCTCATACATTGCATTTTGAAAGAAATATTAATTTGAAGATGTAATAAATTGTGACCAGTTATTAAAGAGTGATTGACTACCCACGCTCTCAAAACGAACCCACTTAAAAATGGTGCGCCCAAGAGGATTCGAACCCCTGACCTTTGCCTCCGGAGGGCAACGCTCTATCCAGCTGAGCTATGGGCGCGTGGTTTTCGCTGGTCAAATCATAGCTCTGCTTATATACTTGATATAACGAAAAAGCAATGGGGGAGTCTCAATGCCTGAGGCCTTTGAAATCGTAGAAGTGAACACTGAAGTCGTCAATTGCAATGGTAGTGGAGGTCCACTTGGCCATCCATCAGTCTACCTAAACCTGGAACCCAAGGGCGAAATCATGTGCCCGTATTGTAGTCGACTATTCAAGCGCGTGATGGATAGGTAACATCACCCTTACCCATTCATTAATTCTTAGATCCGGCTAATGCGGGGCGCACTGAAAAGATACCCCTGCCCATAGTCTACATTGAAATCTAGAATATCCTTGACCCGAGCTTCGTTTTCGATCTTGGTAGCGATCACATCGATACGCAAGGATTCTAGTTTTTTACGCAGCGCTTGCAGCTTTTCGTATGCTTCATTGTCCTTCACCACCAACTGATCTGAGTTGATCTTCACGAATTTAACCCCTATGCCTTTTAACACATCCGTATCAAGGTCGAGTGACTCCAATTGATCCAATGAGAAGGTACAGTTCACCTTAGCTATTTTTTTCAATGCCTTCTGCACTTTGGGATCCTGAGAATATATGGCGTTTTCTTTTACCTCGAGGATGAGCCATGGTTTCAACTCAGGGTTCGCTTCGATGAACTCAATGAAGCTCTCAATGAAGTTTTCATCGGCCAAGGATGCTGACGAGACATTACAGAAGAAACCGATATCTACATGGCGCTTCTTGGCCTTACGCACCATCTGAATACACCGAAACAACAAGGCATTATCCACAGCACTGATGAGGCCTTCATGTTCAGCCACTTCTAAATAGCTATGGGGAACAAGAATAGAATTATCCTCCGCCCGCAATCGCGAAAAGCACTCATAGAATCGAGGTTTTCTCTGGGGTAGGCTCACTACTGGCTGCAGTAACACCTCAATACGATCCATCTTCAAAGCTTCTTTGACTTCAAATAGCAATTCCTGACGATCAAGACTGGCATAAGATTGTTCTTTTTGATGCGGCTGTTCATGAGGGTCATCCAGCAGGATAAGCTCGCCCATCTCACCCACCTCGATATTTTCGTTTGTGGGCTCTGGAATTTGGATCTCTTCCAGGTTCTCACCTCTAGCTTTGGCTAGCTCTAAAATCACCGCTTTCATCATTTCATTTTCGGCGTCCAACGCACCTTGTGTGTCACTAGCCCCCGGATTCTTGGCTTTAAGTTGCTCAAATTCATTTAAAAGTTTTGTCTGAGACCTCACCATTCCATGTAGAACATGGGACAAATACCTTTGCTGATGGAGGCGAGTGATGAAAAAGCTAGCTACAGCCATAGATCCAAACAGAATACTCAGAACCTGGGCAATGGTATTTACCAATCCTGGAGATGTGAGCATATACAACGCCACCGAAATAATAAATAAGATGGTTAAGCATATGAGCATCAGGCTCTGTTTATCTTTTTTGAGCATACATCTATCTCTTGTTACAACCTAGACATTCCAACATAATTGGCTTAAGTTTTGGTTAACGCTGTGGTTTTTAACTATTCATCAAAGGACATACTCATGAAGCTCACTTCCCTACTTATTTCCTCACTTTGCCTGATGGCTACATCTGCCAATGCTGACTCTTCTCAGCTGGGAACATTTAAGTCTAGCCTGCCAAATGCTTGTCAAGAGCGTACGGCTGATGTGAAAACTGCCTTTGATTGCGCTAATAACCAATTCACCGTTGACGGAAAACCCATTAATCCGTTGATCATTAAAGATTTTTCCTCTCTTCTTTCTGACATGCACAATCAAGTTGTTGGGATTAATCTATTAAACTCCCAAAACAGTAACCGTTATTTCAATGATGGCTATGACTTAGCACTGAGCCAGAAAGGTGATGTCTTTAATGTCAAGGTCACACATCCTGAACAAGATTGTGAAGGATGCATGTTTAGCTATGAAACTGTGGGCAAAACTGAAAATGGCATCTGGGTCGTATTGACTGCCGAATCGACCAGTGGATCAGGTGTTTTTCAAAACCTTATGTTTGTTAAACTTTCTTTGAGTAAGGGATATGCAGAATCAAAAGATGGAACTCTTTCCCTTACTGATAATCAGGTGATCATAGAGAAACTCTACGAAATGCCCCTAGGTGAACGTGCCCACACCGATATTCAAGTGGAAGGGAATACTGTTAATATCAGTATTGAACCGTATCCTTCTGGGGAGAAAACATTCAAAACTGTGAAAGTTCAGTCTTAGAACCCCTGCAAAAATGAGTCTTGCTTCTTAAGATCCCAGATCTGGGGACCACGCTACAGGAAAAGCCTGTCATAATCTAAGTGTCGGGATGACGTTTCTCAATTAAAATCGGCACTTTATCGTTATTCCGGTTTAGGCTCTTGGATATAGAAAACTAAGATATATACCTGCACGGTAACGCCGGAAGAAAGTTTACGAGTTCTAGATTCAAGCTTTTCATCTCTGCCCCTTGAGAGAAAGCATCTTCCATGAGGGACTTTTTAGCAACTTTGTTGTACTCACCAAAGCTTGACAAACTGTAGGAAATATCAGTTACTAGGGAAAGCTAATTCGACGGATAAAAAAGGATAAAAATGACAATCTCAGTTAACTTCAAATCCCCTACACCTCCCTCTAAAGGGGCACTTGCTCTGGGTGTCTTTCATGACAATAAACTATCACCCGCAGCTAAAGAGTGGGATGAAAAAACTGATAAGGCTATTTCTCGGGCTATCAAAAACTCCAAATTCAAAGGCGAAACCGGACAGACGTTGCGGATCCCTTCTCCTAACGGCAGTAAACTCTCTCAAATTATACTTGTGGGATTAGGCAAGGCCCCCACAGAAAGTGACTTTTATAAAGTGGGAGGTGCTGTGGTAAAAGCCATGTCGCCCTCTACCGACGAAGAGGTTACCCTACACATTGATGGGTTTAACAAAATCACCCCTCATGAGGCCGCAGCCTATTTGGGCGCAGGCGCAAAGTTGAAATCATGGCGGTTCGATAAGTATTTCACAAAGAAAAAACCTGAAGATCTGCCTGCTCTAAAATCGGTCACCATTCTGACGGACAAAGCGAACAAAGCCCACGGTCACTTTGAAGACTATGACCCTGTCATTGAAGGGACATTTCTGACTCGAGAGCTCGTCAGTGAACCACCTAATATTCTCTTTCCCGATGCATATGCTAAAATTGCGCAAGACTTAAAGAAGGTTGGTGTGAAAGTCGAGGTTCTCTCCGAAAAGGACATGCGCAAGCTGAACATGGGTGCCCTCTTAGGTGTTGGGCAAGGCAGTGAGCATGAATCTAAATTAGTGGTCATGCAGTGGATGGGAGCAGCCAATAAAAAGGATGCGCCTGTTGCTTTTGTTGGAAAGGGAGTCACATTCGACTCAGGCGGAATTTCCCTGAAGCCAAGCTCTGGCATGGAAGAAATGAAGTTTGATATGGCAGGATCCGCCGTGGTGGTTGGCTTAATGAAATCTTTAGCTGAGCGCAAAGCCAAGGTAAATGCCATTGGCGTCATCGGTCTGGTCGAAAATATGCCTTCAGGGGCTGCACAAAAGCCTAGTGACATCGTGAACACCATGTCTGGCCAAACGGTTGAAGTTCTCAACACTGACGCGGAGGGGCGCTTAGTCCTAGCGGATGCGCTGTGGTATACTCAAGACCGATTTAAACCTAAGTTTATGGTTGATTTGGGTACCCTTACGATGAATGTTATCCTTGCATTAGGATACGAGTGTGCTGGGTTATTTTCCAACGATGAGAAACTCTCAAAACACCTTTTAAAGGCAGCAGAGGACACGGGTGAGCGCCTGTGGTCCTTACCCATGCACGACTATTATGGCGAAGAAATGAAGTCAGATGTGGCCGATTTGCGAAATATCGGTACCACGCGAGGTGCAAGCAGTACAACAGCAGCCAAGTTCTTAGAGAAATTCGTCAATGACGTTCCGTGGGCTCATCTCGATATTGCGGGCACGGCTTGGGCAAGCAAAGACTGGCCGCTATGCGATAAGGGCGCTACGGCTTTTGGTGTGCGGTTATTGGATCGATTGGTCCAAGATAATTACGAAGAAAAGTAAAAGTAGAGTCTAGATTTTAAGTGGGTTGAGTATGACAGAGGTTGGTTTTTATCATTTAACAAAAATGCCTTTAGAGCGTGCTCTCCCTCGCCTTCTCGAGAAAATTCTAGATGCCAAGAAGCGTGCTGTCGTGAAAGTAAGCTCTCCTGAAAGAGTTGAAGCTCTCAATTCCACCCTATGGAACGCAGGACGCGGCAGCTTTCTCCCTCATGGATCACAACAGGACGGCAATGCCGCTGAGCAGCCGATTTGGCTCACCACAGACGATGAAAATCCCAATGGCGCACAATTTTTATTGCTTGCAGATAATACAGATTCTTCACATTTAAAAGATTACGAGCGATTTCTGGATCTTTTTGATGGGAATGACCCCCAAGCCCTTGCCCAAGCCCGCCAACGCTGGAAAGACTGCATTAACCAAGGGCTTCAGGCCATTTATTGGAAACAATCTCCAAATGGAAGCTGGGAAAAAGGATAAATAATAGAAAAGCACTTGAAATTAATAATAAAGAAACTATATGAATCATCTGAATAAGTCCGCATTCGCGTAGTTTTTTCAGGTCAGAAGAGTTGCCCAGTCTTTAACTGTGAGTTTTATGAAGTACGAGCCCCCGATT
>CAJQNC010000008.1 GCA_905479605.1 uncultured Alphaproteobacteria bacterium
TGTGCAGCGTTATATCGAGGAACAGGAAGAACATCACAAAAAAGATGACTTTAGGATTTCAGAATTCTAGGGTTTACCCTTTTAATCTACTTTCCAAGCATTAATCAAACCAACGGCTTTAGCCGGTGAGTGGTTGATACACCCAGGGATCGCTATGATACGAATTTGCGTTTGAAGATCACAGAAGTCTTGGAAAAATCTTTCCTTGGTGAGGTTTCTTCTTGGCAAACTCAGCTCGGTGAACTTGCTTTTGCCCGTACCCATTTCATCATTAAGCTTTCTGAGAAAGGTACTCCAAAGTATAATGTTGGGGCGATTGAACAAGAACTCACAGACCTTTCTCTGACATGGCGAGATCGATTAAACCAACTCCTTGTCATGGAGTGTGGTGAAGAAGAAGGCTTACGACTTTTTGATCGTTACGGTTCGGCACTCTCGCCTGCCTACCAAGAAAGCTTTGATGAGAAAGTGGGAGTGGCGGATATTCTGCAGATGGAAAAGGCTTTTAAAAGTTCTTGCCTGCAAGCCCGTTTGTGTAGAGGTGGGCATGAAGATCCTGAAATTTTCCAACTCAAACTGTACTCAACCCAAGGTAGTATCTTTCTGTCAGATGTGCTCCCTGTCTTTGAAAATTTGAACCTGCGTGTCAAAGGTGAGAGGCTTTTCAAGGCAACTCCTAATGGCAAGGGAGAAGTGGTTTGGATCCACGACTTTGAGATGACATCTTGTGATGGCTCGCCTGTTTCCATTGAGGAAATTGAAAAACCGTTCCTTGAAACGTTTAACCATGTTTGGTGTGGTGATATTGAAAATGATGGCTTTAATCGGCTAGTCGCAGGAGCAGGGTTAGTTTGGCGGGAATGCCAATTGTTCCGTATTTATGCAAAATACTTAAAGCAACTGCAAATTACATTTTCACAAGCATACATCGAAGAAGTTCTTTTGCAAAATGCTGCGATTACCCAGAATATCTTACAATTGTTTTATATCCGTCTTGATCCAAGTTTGGATGGAGATCGTGAGAAGAAGCAGCAAAAGATTTTAGACAAACTTGCGGCTCAACTAGAACGCGTGGAGAGCTTGGACGAAGACCGGATTCTGAATCATTTTATCAATGCCATCGTTTCGACATTGCGAACAAACTATTTTCAGCAGGGTGAGGATGGAATCAAATCGTATATTTCCATCAAGTTAGACTCAGAGAATATTGAAGAGATGCCTCTGCCTCGTCCGAAGTATGAGATTTTTGTGTACTCTCCCACTATGGAGGCCGTTCATCTGCGCGGTGGTAAAGTTGCACGTGGAGGGATGCGTTGGTCGGATCGCCTTGAGGATTTCCGCACCGAGGTATTGGGCCTTGTTAAGGATCAAATGGTGAAGAATGCCGTGATTGTTCCCACCGGATCAAAAGGTGGCTTTATCGTAAAAAACCTGCCGCTGCAGGCCGACCGAGAAACCATAATGAATGAAGTGGTCCGTGCTTATCGCACTATGATTCATGGAATGCTGGATATTACGGATAACCTAGTTAAAGGAAAGATTGTTCCACCTAAAGATGTTGTGCGATGGGATGATGATGACCCTTATCTTGTTGTGGCAGCCGATAAAGGAACAGCGACTTTCTCTGACTATGCCAATGAGATTTCTAATGAATATAACTTCTGGTTAGGAGATGCCTTTGCTTCTGGTGGATCCCAGGGCTATGACCACAAGAAAATGGGAATTACTGCTCGCGGGGCGTGGGAGTCAGTGAAGCATCATTTCCACGAAATGGGCCGGGATATCCAAACTGAAGATACAACTGTGATCGGTGTAGGGGATATGTCTGGAGATGTGTTTGGAAATGGCATGCTGCTTTCCAAGCATTTAAAACTTGTCGCTGCATTTAACCATATGCATATTTTTGTTGATCCAGATCCTGACCCAAAGAAAAGTTTTAAGGAGAGAGACCGCCTATTCAAACTACCCCGTTCTACATGGAAAGACTATGATTCAAAGTTGATTTCTAAGGGTGGTGGTGTATTTGATCGTTCCGCAAAATCTGTTCCTATAAGCCCTGAGATGAAAGTGCTATTAGATATTCAAAAAGACAAGCTAACACCCAATGAACTCATTCAACATATCCTGCAGGCTGAAGCTGATTTGTTGTGGTTTGGTGGTATTGGGACTTATGTGAAGTCTCGTCATGAATCTAATATTGATGTTGGGGACCGTGTCAATGATATGCTGCGGATTAATGCCGGTGAGATTCGTTGTAAAGTGATCGGCGAAGGCGCTAATTTAGCTGTGACACAACCAGGTCGTATTGAATATGCACTTCGTGGAGGACGGCTTAATACAGATGCTATTGATAACTCAGCAGGTGTGGATACTTCTGACCATGAAGTCAATATCAAGGTGCTCTTTGGTAAGCTCATCGAGCAGGGAAAATTGGATTACGATAAGCGAAATAAGCAGCTTGAAGAAATGACAGACGAAGTGGCTCGCTTGGTTTTGAAAGATAATATATGGCAGAATCAGGCCATTAGTAATGCCCAATCTCAGGGTACACGCATTCTAGAAGAACAGATTCACTTTATGCGAGATTTGGAGGCCAAGGGGACTTTGGATCGAGATATTGAAAATCTTCCTGATGATACGGAACTTTCCCGTCGCTTAGCCGACAAGCAAGCCCTCACTCGTCCCGAACTTTCTGTTCTGTTGGCCTATGCAAAAATGTCTTTAAGTCAAGAGATCATCGAATCGGATCTTCCCGATAGTCCCTATTTGATTCCCAAGCTGATTACATACTTTCCCAAGCCTTTACGGACAAGTCTTGAGGAAGCTATCCTTCAGCATCCTCTTCGCCGAGAGATTGTGACCACTGCTGTGACGAATAGCGTGGTGAATCGTATGGGTATGACCATGGTTAATGATTTAGGGCGTCAAACCGGCCGTTCGGCTGCAACGGTTGTTAAAGCCTATCTTATCGTCAGGGAGCTTCTTGACACTGAAAGTCTGTGGAATAAGATAGATGGCTTACATGGGAAGATTGGTGCTGGCGCATTAACGCAAATCACTTATTTTGCTTATAAGCGGATAAAGCGCCTCACTAAGTGGTTCCTACGTTATGGTGGTAATGAGTTGGATATTGATCAGGTTCTGCACGATTATAGTCCTTCTTTTGATGAGCTAAAGAATGGTATTGAAAATCTCTTATCCCCCCGCATAGGAGAAATCTACAATAATCGTGTAGAAGAATATCAAAGTGAGCATATTGATAGTGACTTTGCTCAGCGCCTTGCACGTTTAGACCCTCTCTGGTCAGCCATGGATATTATCACCATTTCTCAAGATGTGGGCTTTGATGTAAAGGACGTGGCTAAGGCCTATTTTTCTCTGGGTGAAACATTAAATATTGATTGGCTTATAGAGTCTGCTACACAAATTTCGGGTGATACCCGTTGGCAGCAAGGAGCCAGTTCAGCTGTAGTCGATGATCTCATGAGCAGCCAAAAGGCGATTACATTGAAGCTTCTGAAATCGGTGAAGAAAGCTAAAGACCTATTTGAACCTAATGGGAAAATTAAACAAACGGCCATCGATTCAACGGCTGTTGATAACCTTATGAGTGACCTGGTAAACGTGGCCAAGCTTGATTTGCCCATGTTGACGATTGCCACACGGACACTTAGAACCTTTGCTGAGGCGTCCTAAGCAATAGCTATTCTTTGTGTAATCCCCTTAAAGAGTCTCTTACTTTCAGTTCAGGTGCCGATGAGGCTGTTGCAAAACAGGATTTAGTGGCATGAGTGGAATTCATAAAGGTATTTGTAGTGAGAGCAAGGAAGATACCACTCCTGTTTATTGTTGATGATCTTACCGCTTCTTATTAACCGTCATTTCCTCAAGAGTGTCCTGTAATGCATTTATAGCGTTAATAACTTTTTCTGTATCTTCAGATGTGAAATTGTTTATTTTAGCTACATCTTCTTGACGGGGATCCTTCTGAGCTATTTGCAAGGCATCGACTATGATTCCTATGAACAGATTAAGGACTGCAAAAGAGGTGAGAATAATAAAGGGCACAAAGAACAGCCAAGCCAGAGGGTAAAGGTCCATCGTCGGCCTGACGATACCCATGGACCAGCTTTCTAGGGTCATGATTTGAAAGAGAGTATAGGCAGACTTTCCAACAGATCCAAACCAAGCTTGCATGGATGGATCATGATCATAGCCAAATAATTTTGTGACAACAACGGAACTGACATAAAAAATGATACTAAGAACGCCCAGTATAGACATGATTCCTGGTATGGAATGGCCAAGAGCACTTATTACCCTTCTCATTTGCGGGACGATAGAAAGCAAGCGGAGAACACGCAATATACGAAAGGCACGCAGAACGGATAAAAATCCTGCGGTAGGAAGCCAGGAAATAGCAATAATGATGAAGTCAAAGTTGTTCCAGGACGAAAAGAAAAACTTAAAGCGATAAGCGTAAAACTTAAGACTGAGTTCAATGGTGAAAATAATTAAGACAAAAAAGTCGAAGGCTCCAAGGTAGTGACCAAAAGCTTGGGATACTTCAGGGTCTGTCTCAAAACCCAAGGAAATGGCGTTGGTAACAATGAGAGCCGTAATTGCGTAAACAAAAATTTGACTTTCAACTAGTTCAGCGATCTTCTTCCGTGGAGCGCTGAGGTCTTTAATGTGTGCTGGTTTGACCATATCTCTGGTTTTTATTTTTTGGACATTTTAGCATTTTTCTTGAATATAGAATATACCATAGCATAAGTTGTTAAGCAGCTTTATGCTGCGGCTCATTTAAAATAGGGTTATTCTGTTGACTTATATCGCTCAGAAAGATGCGCTCCCAATTTTTTTCACTGTTATAAAGGTAGTAATTACCATCGGAGGGGTCAATAGCAACTAATCTTAGCCACAGGTTATTGCAAAGGGACCTAACCTCGGCTGAACGTCCTATAGCACCTTCAATTATATTCCTTGGCGCATGAATAAAGACTTGCAATCGAATGGGTTCGTGATAGATCTTCCCCTCCGAGTACTGTATCGCTTGTAAGGGCAGGCCGATTTTTAAATCCGATCCGTTTCCTTGCATGGCAGCAAATCCACCGACAATATTATGGGTGATCTTCGTGCCTGCACCAAAAAACTGGTTATCAATAGTAGAAAAATAATATTGGGCATTAATCATCTGAGCAACTCGCATGGGAGCAGAGAGTATTGCTGTTAGTATATCACCGGATGGATCCTGAGTGTGGTCGTAGGAGTGGAGAAAACATCGGCTTTCTAAGTCTATGCTTCTGGTGAGTTCACGAGAACCAATAATCATGCCACCATTGCGGGCAAGTCCCCACTCGGGTTGAGCCTGTGACCAATCTAAATGGTTATGTTTATAGTTTGGTAATAACTTATTTTTTTCTTTCCTGCACTCACGCTGTGTTTGCTTAAGTGCAGCGAAGAGAACTTGGAAAGTTTCATCATCTGTGACATCGGATAGAAAACTTATTTCATCAGTGGTTGTATTGTGAATAGCAGAGTAGAATACAGTGTCTCTTGGAATCCTGATGCTAAGTTTAATAAGAGATGCTCTTACTTTGCTTTTATTGAGGATATCTGCCATTAGCTGTGAGCTAATGCGACCAGAGTTTGCACCACAGGCACCACAATCCAGTTTGCTCGCATAGTGATTATTTTGCGTTTCACTTTCATGGCCTGTAATCACAAACGTTCGAGCAAAACCATTTTTAAGTCCAATAGCATTTAGGAAATTATAGGCATAATTGACTTGCTGGTCATGAGTGAGGGCCCCATCAAATTGCTTTTGTGTCTCATAGCTTATCTCTGAAAAAGATTGCTTTCTGTTGGTGTATTTCTTTAATGCAGTAATTTTAGGGAAAGATGTTTTCAAAGCTGAGAATAAGCCATAGTAAAGCCCCGTTAGCTCAACACATCCCAAGCTTGTGACGAGATCTTTCTTAAGCCCTTCGTAAAGATGTTTTACATCGCTGGCTAACTTTAGCTTTTTTATATAATAATCCCCTTTCTTATCTTTACTATTCTTGGGGCTAAGCGATATTTGGTGGAGAGGGTCCAAAAGAACAGGAGATATATCTTTTTCATTTCCGAGAATGTCTTGTGTAGTCAAGGGAATGCCGAAAAAGCCAGCAAATCCAAATGTTTCATAGCTTCCCTGTTGCTCAATGTGTCGTCGAACGGATTCAGAACGAACGTCTATACAGAAAACAAATTGGGCTGCAGGCCGATGGGTTGGGAGGGATCTCGGGATATTATGTTGAAGCTTTTTAATGAACTGAGCTCTGAAGGATTCTTCCCAAGCCTCAAGCCATACTTTTCCATCAATTTTTTCTTGTTTCTCTTTGGAACTCTTGATGGGTTGTTTGAATGCCTTATGAGTGGCCAAGCTAATAGCTAGGAAGTCCAGAAGATCTGCGGGGCACTGCTCGTACATGGTTGACTGTTCATACCAACGAATATAGCTTACCCACCCTTTAAGGTTATAAAAGTGTAATTCAATTTGGGTCTCCCACTCATCAAGAGGTATTTCTTGGAGTAAACTAACAACAGTCTCTGTCGGATCAGAGGGCAAAGACTTTGGCAATGACCTATCAGCGAACTTTAAATCCTTCGCTGCTGCCTGCTTCCACCATCGATAAAGTCCAATATCTCGACTTGGAGCCCCCCAGTCTGCTTGAACATTATCAAAGAAGGAGTTCAAATATTTTATCATACATAAGTCTGCATCTGATATTTGAGGGCTTAAGTCTATAGACTTTTCAGGACAGCTCAGTATGTCATCTAATTCACTTTCAACCCCATGTTTTCGAGCGGCTTTTTGTAGGATATTTAAAGATAAATCTCCTCTTTCTAAGGCTTGCTGAATCATTGAGGAGCTCGGAAATAAGTCCGAACCGGTCATTTGGGATAAATCTTTTAGTGTTTTGATAAAGTCTTCATCAAAGCTATTTAGGGGGTTAACCGCAATATAGTTTTGGAGGGGCCAAAGTGGAGCAATCTTCTTTACAGCATTCTGAATAAGCGCTTGGTTTCGCATTGTATGGGGCATAATTAGGCTCATTTATATGAATTGGCACTCAAGTTGGGACTTCCCGCATTCAGGCAAAGAAGATGGAGTCGCGATGAGTTTTTTACAAATTTGAGGGTTGATAAATAACAAGCCATTAGGAACAAGCCAAAAATAATCACATGGCTTGTCATCAAAGGCATATCAGCATCGATATACAGGTGCTCTTTCAAGGCAGAAAGTACGGAAGTATATAGTGCTGTTAAGCAGACAATTACAATTATGGAGAACATGGCTTTTGTGGGCAGGCTCAGCCCTTGGAGACGCCCTATTTTTTGAGCGGACGAGCCTAAAAGCAGGGACAACAGAATGCCGATCAATAGGCTTGCATCAGGGTGAATAAGAGACTTATCAGACATGAGTAAGTACATAAGGAAGGTTAGCGTTAAACCTAGAAAAAACCAGCTGTGTTCTCTTGTAGGTTTTTCTTCAGCCATAGTTCGCCTTTTCAGATTGACTACTGATGGTGATGCAAGGAAATGGTATGATTTGTAAAATCCATGAAAGACAATATGTAATACTGCACTTGTATAACACCCAAGACCGATTTGCATCAGCATGAAGCCCATTTGAGAAATAGTCGAGCAGCCAAGAGATGACTTAATATCAGGGCGCGCTTTCATCCATAGGTTGCCAAGGTAAGCGTTTAAACAACCAATAGAAAATAATATTAATGAAAAATCAATTCTCTCCGATAGAATGGGATGCAAGCGAATGAGTAAGATGCCTCCCGAACTTACTAAGCCTGCATGCATAAAAGCTGAGGCAGGTGTTGGTGCACACATCGAGCTTAAGAGCCATTTGTGGAATGGAAATATTGAGCTTTGGAGCATACAAGCAGATATGATCAATATCATCGAAGAGGTGATAACAGTATCAGGAAGGGTTGGAGCTACTCGAATAATCTCCCCTAAATTAGAGCTACCGACAAATAACCCGAGGACTGTGAATCCGATACTCAGAATAATGGTGCCCGAAAGAAGGTAACCCCGTATATATTTTTCTGCTTGTAAGGATTGTCTGTCTCGATCAGAGCCAATAAGTGATGGCAGTAACAAAGCGATGATAATCCAGGAAACGAGTATAAATACAACATTGTCTCCGACTGCGATACATAAGGCCGCTAAAAGCAAGGTTCCTAATTGTAGGAGAAATTTATTCCTTGCCTT
Organism: uncultured Alphaproteobacteria bacterium; assembly: GCA_905479605.1. Taxonomy (GTDB): domain Bacteria; phylum Pseudomonadota; class Alphaproteobacteria; order UBA9655; family UBA9655; genus CAJQNC01. Next base: position 8,278 of record CAJQNC010000008.1, read on the forward strand.
ATGAAATACCATGTAATTTTTAGAAAATATAAAGGCAGTTGAGCCTACCCCAATAATTAGAAATGTAAATAATCCAGACATGCGATATTAAATCCTGTTTTCTCAATTAATCTAACCTATCCTTCTTAAGATGCTTTTGTGAAACAGATAATTCTAATTATATTAATCATAATTTCCGATTTATAGAGATTTTCTCTTCAATATATCCACTTAAAGACTTCACTGCAGGGTTATCTAAGTCTTTGGCTAAAAGACATATTTGAGCATCTTCTAGTTTGGGCCAGCCTAATGAGGGGTTCATGATTTTAAGTCCACTTGGAACCATCTCTTGAGGCAAAATGGCACACCCCAAACCAGCACGAACGGCAGCGACGATTCCAGCCACAGACGGGCTCGTAAACGTCTCGATCCACCGAATCTCAGCTTGAGTTAAGCTTTGAATGGCCCTTTCTCGATAAACACATGGAGAGGGAGATAACACCAAAGGCAAAGCCTGATCTCCTGTTGGTGAAACTGAATTCAAGAGAGACTTACTGATAACCCAAACAAGTTTTTCGTTAAGAAGAATTCGTGAATTAGGAATATTCTCCTTATCATCCTTTTTGATCACAATTAAATCAAATTTATCTTCTGAAAAAGATTTCATAAGGCTACGCGTTAAATTGCATTGCACATTCAGCGTAATCCCAGGATGTGTTTGTGTAAATTCAGACAAAATGGCAGGTAAATGGAATGTTGTGAAATCTTCAGGTGCGCCAAAGCGAATGGTGCCTGAAATCTGTGGCTCAAGAAATTCATTAAGCATCGTCTGAGTTAAGCTAAGAATCTTTCTCGCATGCAGAATAAGCCTCTCACCATTTGTTGTTAGAGTGACTGTGCGCTTTGTTCTTTCAAAGAGCTCGCATCGGAGGATTTCCTCAAGTTTTTGTATCTGCATGCTCACAGCCGATTGAGAGCGGCCAACTCTCTCTGCTGTTCGCGAAAAGCTCTTTGTCTCATTGAGGACAAGGAAAGTTTTGAGTAAGGTAGTATCCATTATAAATCATAATTTCTGATAATATTATTAACAAAAATCATATTTACGCATTAATAATTTTGAGTCAATATATTTTCATGCTCTATCAAGGCCACAAAATTTGTTATTCAACCTTTCATGGCAAAAACAAACAATCTGAACGGCTTTTTCGTGTATCTTAAAATATAACAACCCACTGTCAGTTAGTCATACCTTATCGACCTATCTCGTATTGCAACGCCTGCAGAGCATGGAATAGTTCTTTTTGAGCCATGAGGTAATCTAAGTTCGCTTTCATTTGCTCTTTGTGTGTCTGCAGATATGTCAAGCCCCCGAGACTGGGTCCATTAATAATCAGGGATTATATCATACTCAAGAGCTCGCGAACGCGCCCTCAATTGCGCTGTAGAGAGCGAGCTCGTGTTGCAGGAAGGTACGACTGCTGGGATAGGAGATCTGTAGTTCAAGCTAGAATGAGGACCTGTAAACTCACTTCCATTGTCGCTCCGAATGTAAGCAGATATTCCTTTCGTCAAAAAAAGGGTACTCAGTACATCTAAAACATCGAGACCCTTGCAAAAACCTTAAATTCGTAATTTCATTCCCTTACTCAGTAGGATCCTCCTCCCCAATGTCTCTGTAAAATTCTAGACTTCACTTATAAATAATAAAGATATAGGAGGTTGAGTTGTCCCGTAAAAAAGTAGGAGTTAAGGGTTTTGTAGATATGCTGGTGGAGGGTCTCTCACCGCACACAGTTCTCGATGAGATTGACAATTTCATAGACTTTGCAGTCTTCGCCGAAGCCTTTGATGTGGCTCAGTCTAAGTCTTCAAGAGGGCGTCCTTCGTACCCTCCTTTGCTGATGTTTAAAATCCTTCTGGTCCAAGTTCTCTACAACCTCTCTGACGAGAAGATCTCAGAAGCTTTGGCAGATAGGTGAAGTTTCTGAGCCTGACCCTGAAGCCGGCTGGACGAAGAAGGGCGGCCAGTATCACCATGGCTATAAAGCCCATGTGGGTATGGACCAGGAGAGCGGTTTGATTAATAAGACCAAGGTCACATCAGCGGATGTTCATGATGGGAAGGCCCTTTTTGAATGTCTTGATGGTGATGACGAGGCCGTCTTTGCTGACAAGGCCTATGATAATGAATCGGATCGAAAGGTTTTGCGTCAGCATCAGATTAAGCCTCGCTTGATGCGTCGCACATACAAGTCGGATTTCCTAACAAGAAAAACTCGCAAAGCGAACTTAAACAAAGCGATGGGCAAGATTCGCGGGGCTGTTGAGAAGTTCTTTGGAACAATGAAGCGGTCATATGGGATGCGTCAGGCACGTTATCTTGGTGTTCTTAAGAATGAGCTTCATGTCCGCCTGGTAGCGGTGGTTTATAACCTTGTGAGAGCCACAAACATCAGAAAAGATCGCAATCTTCAGCCGACCTAGACAGGAGAGGTGCGTCCAAAACAAGGAAATAATCCAAAAACACCCCTCAAAAGAGGGAGTGAAGCCCTATCCAAGGCTAAAATGTGGATGATTTTACGAATTTACGGTTCTCCG
>CAJQNC010000009.1 GCA_905479605.1 uncultured Alphaproteobacteria bacterium
GGATGATCCGCTGGTCTGGCAGGCCAGCGACCTTTTTCCAGATGTCGGCAGCTTCATCATCGGTGTGATAAACCGTAACCAGTAGCTTATCTTTGTTAATGCCGAAGTCCTTGGTCAGCAGCTCCCAGGCAAACGGGATAGCCTCTTCCTTGAAGTAATCACCGAAAGAAAAGTTTCCCAGCATCTCAAAGAAAGTATGGTGACGGGCAGTATGACCTACATTTTCCAGGTCATTGTGTTTACCGCCGGCCCGAATACATTTCTGAGAAGATGTGGCACGGCTATATGGGAGAGTTTCCTCTCCAGTAAATACATTCTTGAAAGGAATCATACCCGCATTGGTAAACAACAACGTGGGGTCGTTGTGAGGGATGAGCGAGGCTGAGGGGACCACTTCGTGGCCCAACTCTCGAAAATACTCAAGAAATAACGAGCGAATCTCAGCCGTTAGCATGGTTCAATCCTTTATTATGCTGCTTCTTCAGCAATGGAGGTATCGGTCATGGCCGCATTGACCATACCCATATTCTCGCGGATTTTGCCTTCGATCTCATCAGCAATACCTGGATTATCCTTCAAGAATTGACGGGTATTTTCCTTACCTTGGCCAATACGTTGCTCGTTATAGGAATACCAAGATCCTGACTTCTCAATGATGTCGGCCTTCACACCCAGGTCGATAAGCTCACCCGTTTTAGAGATACCTTCTCCATACATGATATCAAACTCGACAACCTTAAAGGGAGGAGCTAACTTGTTCTTCACCACTTTGATGCGGGTCTGGTTACCCACCACTTCGTCCTTTTCTTTGATAGCACCAATGCGGCGAATATCGATGCGCATAGACGCGTAGAATTTTAAGGCGTTTCCACCTGTTGTGGTCTCAGGATTACCAAACATTACGCCAATTTTCTGACGGATTTGGTTGATGAAAATCACCATACAGTTGGTCTTTGAAACAGACCCTGTGAGCTTACGCAGGGCTTGGCTCATAAGGCGGGCCTGCAAGCCCATGTGGGAATCTCCCATATCGCCTTCAAGCTCAGCTCTGGGCACCAGAGCTGCGACACTGTCAACCACCACCACATCAATGGCTCCAGAACGCACCAGGGTATCCGTAATTTCAAGGGCTTGCTCGCCAGCATCAGGTTGAGAAATAATCAACTCGTCCGTATTTACACCTAACTTCTTGGCATACGTAGGATCAAGCGCGTGCTCTGCGTCCACAAAAGCGCAGGTGCCACCTGCCTTTTGGGCCTGGGCAATAGCATGAAGAGCCAACGTAGTTTTACCTGAACTTTCAGGGCCATAGATTTCAATGACGCGACCCTTAGGAAATCCGCCAATACCCAGCGCCACATCCAAACCCAAAGAACCGGTTGAGATGGAAGAGATATCAAGCACAGCTCCTTTTTGCCCCAGCTTCATAACTGAGCCCTTACCAAAAGCCTTCTCAATTTGCCCGAGTGCTGCTTCTAATGCTTTTTGCTTATCCATTCTTTACCCTTTTCTGTTGGAGGAAAATAACACCTCTTCTATCTATATTTCACCTTCCCCGAAGGCGCAAGAGACTTATTGATGAAAGCCGCATCAAGGTATGAAAAATTGGGTTACCGTGGGCCCTGGATCCCGGCTCAAAGGCCGGGATGACAATTTTTTCACAAACACTAGGAAATCACCTCTCCCCTAGTGGGCGTTGTTGAATAAATAGTACCATCTCAAAGAAATTATTTATGGAACGAGATCCCGGCTCAAGGCCGGGGTGACGTCCTGCATTGATTTAAAGTAGAAAGATCGTCATCCCGGCCTTGAGCCGGGATCTTTTGCAGTCAGCCGCGATGGGTTGTATCCCGAGGGAACTTAGGATCCCACATTGAAGATCGTTAACCAAGCTAAGCCGGGACTCCTTATCCATGCAGGATAGCGACAGTATATACACATAATGATTTATTCAGCAAAATCTGGAAAAGATGAGTGGAAACTAAACTCACTCATCTCCGAACAGAGCTCGTGAATCCCCATCGTAAACAAGCATGTCATAAGAAAAAAACTTTGGGCGAACATCTTCGATATCTGCTGCAGATACATCCAATTTTTTACAGATCCCTGCCAATTGTTTGCAACCAGTAGGAAGCACAAAAAAAGCCTTTGGATCTAAAACTCTCATGGATTCAAGGACGTCAGATTTTGTAACGAACTTCTCATCAACAAGTTGGCTTAAAATATCCGGCTTTGACTTTAGAAGCCAATTGAAAAGCGTTACTCTTTCTTTGGTATCCATAATAAAATTCATCTGAATCCCAAGTCCTCGCTGCAACACTCTGTATTGATCAACGTTTTCCACACTCCACAGGCGTGATTTGATTGCCTGTGTCATCTTCATCACCTCTTCATGTGATAGTTCAAATATTCGAGACATAAACGCAAAGCGCTCTATATTATAATAGGGCGATGAAATTCTCTCAGCATCGTCAAGTAAAGGCTCTAGAAAATGTTTTTTAGTAATCGTGCTAGATTGCACATATTTTTTCACAAGCTCTTCATCTGCATTTTGCATTATAAGAGTTAAAACATTCTCGCTTTCGTCAATGAGCTTGGTATCTAAATCTATACCAAAATGTGCCATGAGACCCACAAGTTCTCTACAATTGTACTGAGCCGCACGCAACTGTCTATCTAAAAACCCAGGGCATGCCTCTTGTAATTCTTCGGCTGTTAGCTCAAAGTTTTTTGCAAGCCACAAGAACATTTCAGGAGAAAAATAAGGAAAACTTTCTTCTTCGGTTGACCAGGAGCTCAAACCATTCAAGAAATGAGCTTTCGTCAAAAAACCTTCCGCCAGCCACTTCTCTAATTTTTTTAGGTTATAACCTTGAGCAACGCGTATTGCGATTGTTCCTGCCTGATCAGGCAATACACTGTTCATATCTATACCAAGAACACCAAAGAGATTTACTGTATCTTTGATTCCACGATCTTGGAAGCTAAGAATATGCTTGAAGAAATTTGGAATAGCTTCAAAAAGTTCTGCTGCTGAAAAGTGTAAACACTCGATAAGTTTATTTAACCGAGCCATGTCATCACATCCAGGAAGGAGAGGCCAAACACGACTTTCCGAAACTCGCTTAAGCTCCTTAACAACTATATCTTTCGTCAACATCCCTCTATTTAAGAAAAGATCGATGACTTCGTCATTCGCCTCGTCAAGCAAGTTTTCAATCACCGTCTCAGAATCTTTCTCATCAGGACGGTAGAGCATAAACTGCTCTGGCTGTAGGTTTCCATTGTCATCCACAAACAGCCCACCAAAGTAATCGCAGGTTTCTATCCAAAGTTCAGGTTCAAGCTTATCATTCTCTGACTGTTGATGTATAACCCTAAGGACATCTTCCTTGGATATTTCTTCTGTATCCAGTCCTTTTGCGAGAACACGAAGTAAGAAAAGACACACATGGTGCGGCCCACCCCCGAACACTAGAAGGTCAAGAGCGATCTTGGGTTTACAAATTTCTTTACAAAATTCTTCCATACGAACTGTAGTTCTGGGGTGGATCATGGGTAAGTCCGTTTTTAACTCAGCCGACTCATCCACAAGGTTTAACAACATCGCAAAATTCGCATGGGTGTCACCCCGAGGCAGCAATTCAAGAACGTTGGCTGCAAACCTATAGAGCTCAGGAAATTCAGATTTAGAGGCAAGCATAAATGCGACCATTTGCTCTTCTAGTTCACGATAGTTACGATGGAGAAGAAAAGCTCTCATCAATGGCTTCTGATGATCTTTAGTCACATGAGTTAGTATCTCAGAGATCAAAGGCTCATCCTCGCCTGGGGTGAACACACTAGCACATGCATAGAGAATTCCACCCACATCAGAATACCGGCCAATCGTCCAAAGATTAAGAGGGTCATGCATAGAGTCAGGTTCATCGAGCATATTGCGTAACAATCGATTCGAGTAATTTTCCATATACTCTGGAACCTCAGAGAGAGAGAAGTTACAGTCATAGTGCCCCTTCTGGAACTCCCACGTCATCAAGGCTCCTTCCATGGGGAAGTTATCTACCACAGGAAGATTAGCCCCTTTCTTATGAAACTCGACCTCAGCACCATTAGGCGAAAGCTGATGTTCGTCCTCACCCCCCTTCGCATCAGCACGCTTCCATGACCACTTTTCTCGTGATTCAGGATCAGTACCAGGCCGGAAGAAAAGCTCTACCAGGTGATCGAGGGTTGCTGCATTTTTGTCTACGGAATCACAAGTTTCACAGTCTGTGATCGCACTGAATGCATCGTCAGGAAGGAGGGCCCTTACCACACCCAGAATCGAATTCATTCCACCGGTAATTTCGATAGTACCTTCGCCTTTTTTATATTTAATCAGTGGATCAAACTCACCCAAGTTTGACACAACACGAGTCCAGGCTTGCTGGGCCTTAAGGGTAAACTGGTCCGCTGGATCTTTGAACTCTTGATAAAAGGCCAGGAATGCGGGATTTATAAAGTCTGCCATCTCTTCAAAAATCTCATGCCGCAGCCGCTTCTCTTCAAAGTCCCAAAGGAAAGCATTGAAGAGATTAAGGAGGGAAGCCTCTCCGCAGTTTGGAAAGCTTATCCCCTCATAATTTACCATTGAGTAAAAGTGCTGGGTGGGGAAAATCTGTGCAAATGACTTCAAACCGAAGAGCAAAACAAACTTTTCGCGAGGTGTGAGTTCGACAAAGTAGGTACTTGAGGAAGACGGATCTTCTGTTTCTTCTGAGCTAGAAGCCGTATCTGATGATTGGGCTGAACTTGAGCTACTCTCTTCATCGCTTAGACCCTCTTCATCATCGAGAGCTTTAACTTTTTCAAGAACGACCTCATACTCCTCGTATGTGAAAGGATCTCCGTAGGCTCTCTCATTACCAGCAATATTCGGCATTGCATCATAGAAAACTTTCATTTTCCTCACAAATGGGGACTCTGCATCTACAGGACCTGCGTTAGCAGAATCACTTGCCGCCGCCCCTCGTTCTGCATCTTCTTCAGCTGCTTTCATCAAAGCAAAGGAAAGTAACGCGTTCTCCACAATGTGGGGTTCCCAGATGTCACTTGGCCGTCTTTGTTCATCAAGAGCTCGGACTAAAGAGATAGAAAAATCTTGTAATTTATCATTGACCCTTTTCAGACTTTTAACTTCTGACTTATCAAAAGAATCTCTTATGGCCTGACTCAGTTTCAGAGAGTATTCATCCAACTTTTCAGATGGGTTCCCATAAAAATCAGAAATAAAATTGAGGATTGACCCAATAGTTTTGGGGGTAAAACGTTTAACCGGATCCTGATCAGACCCCTGGTTAGGAACCAAATTCATCCCATCGGGGGATGGAAAAAGTCTTTGCAGAATCAGGGAAATATGAGACTGAGGGATGTCATGCTGATCTTCACCACGAAAACCCATGATCCTTAACCTGTCACCGATTTTATTGGGAAAGGCTATATCTGTCGTATCATCCGTATCCAGGTACATCCGGTCATTTTTTAAATGCCCAGATTCAAGAAGGGCCACGGCCTTTTCAAGATTAAAATCCGACCTTTTGATTATGCCATAGAATCTGCCAACGTCTTCAAAGGGAATTTGAGCCTGGGCACTGTTCACAGAAAAGAAAGTTTGGGCGAGAATAATAAATAAAGATAATAGTCTTCTCATGGTGTAACACTCCACATAAAGTACAACTGTCGAAATGTATAACTAATTCATCAAATAAATCAAGGTAATATTCTGATAGGTATATATTCACCCCCTACACTACACTAGGGTCTTTTGAATTTAGATGATCTGCTGGGAGAGTTTGATCTGGTTGCTATTTCAAGTTTCAGCGCTCAAATCAAAGAAGCCTGCCGCCTGGCGGATCCTTAGCGCCCGGGATCCATGGTACCTCAAAACGTTTATCCGTCAGAACTCGAGATGGATCCCGGATAGCCTATTCGCCAAATGCTCACTGCGTTCGCAGGCTCATATGGCTTCCGGGAAACGTGTATATGTAACTCAGACTAGAGTGTTGTAGTATTTCCTTTGTGATACATTCTGAGCTTTTCTTTAACTTATGTTTTGCTGAAGTTGATCCAAATTTATGGGGAAGCTCCTGCAATCTTCCCCACCTTGCAACCTAAGAAAATCTCCACTATAGTTAAAAGAAAAAAATCTATGAAAAAAGCAGGGAAATTAGGCCTCCTTGGCCTTACAATGGTCAGCATTGCCGCAATTACAAGTTTGCGGAGCTTACCGATGATGTCCGGGTACGGTCTCACTTCTATTGCCTACTTTTTGGCAGTGGCCATTATTTTCTTTATCCCTGCAGCTCTTATCTCTGCTGAATTAGCTACGGCATGGCCACAAAAAGGTGGTGTTTATGTTTGGGTCTCGAAAGCCTGGGGAGACCGTGTTGGGTTTTTAGCTATTTGGCTGCAGTGGATTCAGAGTGTCATTTGGTACCCTATCGTCCTCTCATTTGCAGCCTCCTCTCTCGCCTATGCCATAGATCCCAGCCTTGCAAAAAGTAAGATCTTTACGTTATTGGTCATACTTGCGGCTTACTGGGTTGGCACCTTTTCTAACTTTTTTGGAATGAAATCCGCAGGCTTTATCAGCAGTATGGCTTTGCTTATTGGTACCATTCTTCCCGCCTTGATAATCATTTGCTTTGGTGGATGGTGGCTTTTCCAAGGTGGTAGCTCTGAAATTCCCATCACAGAGGCGGCTCTCATTCCACATCCCCAAGGACTAAGTAGCTTAGTGGTGGTAGCAGGAGTGCTTGTAACCTTCGTGGGCATTGAAATGTCTGCCTCTCATGCAGCTGAAACAAAAGACCCTAAAATAAATTATCCGCGGGCTATTTTTATCGCAACGGCAGTCATCCTTGGGCTCTATACCCTTGGGACAATCGTAGTAGGAGTCATCTTACCCCCGAGCGAACTCAACATGGTTTCGGGACTTATCGTAGCCTTTGATCTTTACCTGAAGGATTATAATTTATCGTTCTTACTTCCCTTCGTTGCCTGTTCCATTGCCTTAGGTGTATTTGGTCAGGTTAGCTCTTGGATTGCAGGCCCTAGTAAGGGGCTCTTAAGTGCTGCTGAAAAGGGATATCTTCCGAAAGCTTTACGCCAAGTCAATGATCACGGAGTGCAAGCCCATATCCTATTCCTTCAAGGGGGAATTGTTTCTATCCTCTCGTTAATATTTATTTTTATCCCCTCTATTGATACCGCTTACTGGATACTTTCCATGCTATGTGCGAACCTGTACCTCACTATGTATATTCTCATGTTCACAGCTGCGATCCGCCTACGCTACACCCATCCAAATGTAAAAAGGTCCTACTCTGTACCCGGCGGGAATGCTGGAATGTGGATCGCGGGCAGTATGGGAGCAATCGGCGCACTCTGCACAATCGCAATAAGCTATATTCCACCCTCTCAGTTTCCTAACTTATCCGCTGATTTCTATCGGGGGTTTTTAGGCATTGGGCTAATTACACTTTGTATCCCACCCTTCGTTCTTTACACCATGCGTCATAAATTTGGTGGAAAATAGAAAAGTCTAACTTTAGATATAGCAGATTATCTTAACATTTACACATATCCGTAAAATGGTATTCCAGGTTATCAATGAATGACTTTGCATTATCAGAGTAAGATTTCAGTCT
>CAJQNC010000010.1 GCA_905479605.1 uncultured Alphaproteobacteria bacterium
TGTGCAGCGTTATATCGAGGAACAGGAAGAACATCACAAAAAAGATGACTTTAGGATTTCAGAATTCTAGGGTTTACCCTTTTAATCTACTTTCCAAGCATTAATCAAACCAACGGCTTTAGCCGGTGAGTGGTTGATACAGGGTATGTGTGTAGGAGGGCAATACACCGGAGTTCTCCTTTATGTTCAAGAGCATATGGCTAAGGACCGTGCAGCACTTGCATGTGGTTTGGTCGCATCTATTGGAGTCGTAGGGACTTTATTGGCGACACTAACAAACCTGTTATTTGAATATTTAAGCCTTGAATCTTGGGGTTGGCGTATTCCATTTGTAATAACCCTAATACTCGGCGGAGTTTTGATATATTTTATGTCCCGAATCACTGAAGGGGATAATAATATATTTCCTGCAAAGGCTCGTCAGGTGAACAGGGGTAAATTGCCTTTGATGAATATCCTGACGCAGCATAAAAGGGAACTTTACTCGGCTGCCATTATATCAGCTATCCCCGTATCTATGTTCTATTTGGCTACAATATACGTGCCTAATTTCTTTATAGAGCACCTGTGGGACAATCCATTGTTCAACCCTTTGATTATCTCGTGTATATCTCAGGCGGTTTGTATTTTGTTCATACCTGCTTTTAGTCTTTTGGGTGATCATCTCGGAAAGCGCCCAATGCTTATTTTTGCGAGCCTCATCGTGATCTTTCTTTGCCCCATGGTATTTGGAGTTATTGATACCATGGCAGGGAGTGCTGCACTGATAGTAGCAAGCCTCTTTTTCTGTATAGTGGTATGCCTTTATGTAGGGGTAGCACCGGCATTCCTATCGGAAGCTTTCCCCATAGACAGGCGTTTATCAGGAATGGGGTTAGGAATTTCTCTGGGTGAGGGATTTTTTGGAGGTCTCGTCCCAATGGCCTGTATCTTCCTGCAAACTAGTTTCGACTCACGGGTGGCGCCGGCTTTCTTTATTTCTTTTCTAGGAGTTCTCTGTCTTGCAGGAATCTTAATGATTCGAAGTCAGAAGAGTGAAAAGAGCTTTGATTATGTTTCAGAAGGTTTGCCTACAGCGACCGGGTAGCTTAAGTTTAAGGTAGGGGTTTGTACTCTTATTCTTCCTTATCTTTGTAAACTAGTTTGTGCCTAGACCTTATTAGTGATCGCTTTTTCAAAAAGAACTTGCCAGCATATTCTGCTAAGCTCATGATTGTGGGGCTATAAATACTCAAGGGGGATACAATGGACCAATTTATTAAAGGCCTTCCAAAGGCAGAACTACACCTTCATATAGAAGGCACTTTAGAACCCGAACTTCTTTTTGAACTTGCAGAACGAAATAAGGTCTCATTGCCCTACAAATCTATTGCAGAAGCCCATAAAGCATACCAGTTTCAAGACTTACAATCTTTCTTGGATGTGTATTATGCAGCGTCGAATGTCCTGCTTACCGAGCAAGATTTCTTCGATCTCACTTGGGCTTATCTAGAAAAAGCGAACCAGCAAAATGTCCGTCATGTTGAGATCTTTTTTGATCCTCAAACCCATACAGAACGCGGTGTCTCATTTGATGCCGTGATTACGGGTATATCACGTGCGCTTCAAGAAGCCGAAAAAACATATAACATGACTACAGGTCTCATCCTCTGTTTTCTAAGGAATTTGACTGCTGAGTCAGCGGAGCAAACGTTACAACAAGCTATTCCTTACTTGCATTTAATTCAAGGCGTTGGTTTAGATTCGGCTGAGGTTGGTAACCCACCTAGTAAATTTGTGAGCGTATTTGATAAAGCCCGTGATCTTGGGCTTTTAACTGTTGCCCATGCTGGCGAAGAAGGTCCCCCAGAATACATTTGGGAAGCCCTTGATCTATTAAAAGTTTCTCGCATCGACCACGGAGTTCGTTGTCTTGAGGATGATCGGCTCGTTGAACGGTTAAAAACTGACCAAACCCCTCTGACTGTATGCCCACTTTCCAATATTAAGCTTCATGTTTTTGATAATATGGAGGAGCATCCTTTAAAGCGGATGTTAGAAAAAGGGCTCTGTGCCACCATCAATTCAGATGATCCAGCCTATTTTGGGGGGTATATGAATGAGAACTATCTTGAGGTTGCTCAAAGTTTGAACCTAAATCAGGAGCATCTCATTCAGCTGGCTAAAAATGCTTTTACTGCTTCTTTCTTACCCTTAAGCCAAAAGGAAAAGCTTATGCGAGAGTTGGACGAATATGTCTCAAACTCCGAGCCCCTTCAAAACCTATATAAAATCGAGCTTAGAAATAAGACAATAGGTCGATTTATAAAGGCTATTTAGAATAACAGAGGCCATTCCCCGATGGCCTCAACCCCTATATTTGAATGCACCTTATCTCTAGATTCCTTTTTGGCATAAATGGCGTTCTGAGGTATAGAGTCAGTAGTTTTATTACTTTCTTATATATTTATTAAAAATTAATATATTTATCTTAGTATACAGTAAAAGGACTGTATATGATTAAAAAGATAAATATATTCACACTATTGCTCTGTATAGGATTTCCATTCTTGGGGGAATCAAAAGAGCATTTTAGTTATAGCTGTCTTGAAGGACTGACTGATGATAAGGCAGATGATAAACTTGTGGCTTTAACTTTTGATGATGGCCCATCCAAGTCTACCACCCCAGAGATTCTGGATATTCTCAATGACAAGGGTATTAAAGCTACATTCTTTGTTCTGGGGAGTAGAGTTAAAGCGTATCCAGATATTGTCCTGTCGCTAAAAAATAGTGGCCACGAGATTGCCAACCACTCTTATTCCCACCCAAAGCTGCCTGAAGGTTCCGCGAGTTCCATTGAAAAAGAACTTGAGAAAACCAATGATGAGCTGGCAAAGCTGCAAATTGAGCCCAAATGGTTCCGTCCTCCTTATGGAAGTTTTAACGCAACCGTCAAAAATGTAGCCTTCGAAAACAACATGCATTCGATTTTGTGGTCACTTGATTCAAAAGACTGGAAGCGCCCGAGTGCAGAAATATTGAAGCAACGCATATTGAGCAAAGTCGAGTCAGGTGAAGTTATTTTGCTGCACGATATTCACAAGTCTACACTTAAGGCACTTCCTGGAATTATAGATGCTCTTAAAGCTCATGGTTACACGTTCGTGACCCTCACTGAGTGGCACAAGAAGTTACAAAGCAGAAGACCCTCCCAACGACTGTTGTGTAGTCGCTGAATAGAAGATTCTGGAATTAAGGGTTGATTTTCTTAACAATGATCCCTACCTATAATATAAGACTTTTTTATATTTATATTAGGTGGTGTAATACATGGTTAAGGATTCAATAAAGCGTAGTGCTAAAAATTTATTCATACCTTTATGTTTTTCTCTCACTGGATTGGCCTTGGCATCCTGTGAAGCAAACTCTCCTACCCCTCAACAGAGCTCTGCTATTCTGATCTCAGAATCTGTCAATCCTGATACAGTCACTGAAATTGTTAAAATATTTGAAGATTTGGACATTTGCTTGGCAGGTGTGCGTGATAATGGCACTGAACTGCCTCGGGTCTATTTAGAGACTCTCCCTAATGATATGCATAAGCATAAGGAAGTGCATCTTAGCAAAAGGCAAGAGATGTTTATTCTAAGTGTTTTACCTTTGATTCTAAAAGTAAATGAAGAGATTGAAGCCGATCGAAACTATCTTCTTTACTTAAATAGAACGAATATGAGTCTGTCAGCACCTCAGGAGAGAAAAATTCAGGAGATCGCTGAGAAGTATAATCTCCAAACTACAGACGTTTCTCAGATGTTAACTCATATCGATATTATTCCACCTTCTCTTGCTCTTGCCCAAACCTGCCTTGAAACTGGTTGGGGGAGTTCTTTTGCTGCGCGCGTTAAGAATTCGCTATTTGGAATGACAATTTCAGGGAACGTAAAAAAGTACAATTCACTTGCTGAGTGTACTTGGGAATATATGCGCAACCTAAATTACAACCCTGCATACAAGAAGTTTCGTACTCTCAGAGCAGAAATGCGCAGTGGCAAAAAGCCTTTTGACAGTGCTAAGCTGTCAGAGAGCCTGACAGCCTACTGTGAATTCACCAGGTCCTACCTGCGAGATCTCAAGATTATTCTCAAAGATTATAGCTTGGCTGATTTTGATCAGGTGGCTCTGGCAAAAGCGACGAAGTCATTGGTGGGATAACAAAACTTTCATCTTGTATCATTGCGAATGGTGGCTTAGCCACTCCCAAGATTGGCGCCAGTGATTTTGGGTGCCGCGTTGTTACGAATTTTGGCCTGAAGATCATACTAACGCGTTCAGCTTTGGTACCTCTCATTGTATCTGACCAAGACAAACCAGCCCAGCAATTTTGCAGATTTCTTCCTATCTTGAGACTCTTAATAATGAGGAAATACCAGATCTTGATTTGTCCCGATAATCCACAAAAACAACAAAAAATCATCTTACTAACCAACTTGTTGAAAGCATTGCGACAACACAAGAATATCACACCAGCACCACTGACCTAATAAAAGAGAACCAGATGGTGATAGCAGGTCAAATGACGGACTCGCTTGCTGGGACCAATTTTTTGTGTAATGGGATTATTTTGCACAGTATAGATAACACTTTACCCTTGAATATTTTTCTATAGATGTAACTATGTAAAGAAAAAAAGAGTTGATCAACCATGCCTCCCAAGCTTTTACTCCTTGTGCCATTTCTATTTTGTCTGCTGCTAAACTCAGCTTCTTTTGCCGATCAGCCTGATGGTAATTTGTCCAACACGGCCCCGAAACAAAATATTTTGAAGCGCTTGGCTGACATCTTTGACCCTTACTTTAGCTACCGTCACCGTTTTCTGTGGGAGAATCAAACAGGAGAACCCAAAACAAGAGTGGGTGAGCATCGTATTATCGCGGGCGTCAGAGTTCGTCCCCATGAGGACGCTTTGATTACCGTTGGTATTTCTTCGGGTGGAGAAGATCCCCGGACAACCAATCATACGTATGCAAGAAAATGGGAGAAGCCAGAGATTCGCCTCCATCAGCTCAATCTTAAACTGGATCCAGTCAAGCAGCTTAAGTTAGTGGGAGGAAAATTCTCCATTGAAGAAGCATTTTGGAGTCCATCCACCGTACTGTGGGATACGACCATTGCTCCTCTTGGTGGTACGGCAACTGTTTCACATGAATTCCTTGATCAGCTAGGGGCCTGGCTTAGTGGAGGTTACCTGGCTGTCAAAGAATTGCAGCACAAGAAAAAGCCTCCTCAATTGCTCTATGCCCAGGGCGGTAGCGACTATAAATCTGGGGATTTTTTCTCGCGTATTGCCTTAGCATTTTTTGGCACCACCAACCCCAAAGAGACGGCCTTTAAGTTTAGCGAAGGCACTAATACCAAGGTCTGTCCCTCAATGAAGAATAAATACCGTTTTAATGTTTTGAGCCCTTCTTTAGAAGCGGGTGTTAAGGAGCTAGCTAAAGGCTATGTACCCTATGCAGGAGTTTTTATTCAGGCAGCTCATAACCTGAGTGCGAAATCTAAGAATAGTGCCCTCATAACAGGTGTAACGATTGGTTCCCAGTTTGCTCCAGAGAAGCAGGGAGAATGGAGAGCTCAGTATGAATACAAGTACATGCAAGCAGATGCATTTATGGATACATTCACTGATGGTGGAACCAATAAGAAGGGGCATCGTTTTGCTATCGAGTATTCGCCAATTAATCACTTTTTAATGGCAGTCACCTATTACAGAAATCGAGAAGTGACAGGATCGCGCAACCTTCATCAAATACTGGAAGTTGATGGGGAAATTTTCTTTTAAGGCTGACCTAACCATGATGTGCTTACCCTTTACGTTAGAGCTGTCTATTTGTGCAATGACGCCTTCGCATGATGGTAAAAATTGGGAGAGAGGGTTTGAGGGCATTTCTCTGACCTGCAAAACCGACTGTTCTTAAAAGGTGGTGGGCGCTACTGGGTTCGAACCAGTGACCCTCTGATTAAAAGTCAGATGCTCTACCGACTGAGCTAAGCGCCCCCCTAAGGGTGTGGCAAACATAAGCAGAAACTTAAAATCCGTCAACTGGGAATTTTCTTAGAGCGTCGTTTTTCCCGAAAAATAATCATAAGCCCACTAGCGACGATGATTGCACTGCCGATGAAGAGCTCGTTAGAAGGAAAGTCCTGGTAAAGAATGAGGTCTAGCAGAATACTCCAGAGAATGGCTGTATAAATGATAGGTGCGAGAACTCCAGCAGGGGCGTATTGATAGGCTTTCGTGACACAGAGTTGGCCCAGTCAACCTCCAATACCCAGGGTTATCAAGGCGATCCAGCCAAATAGATCTGGAGTGATCCAGAAGAATGGTAAAGGAATAAGAACCACCATTGCTGGGAAAAGTGATCCTAGAAAGGTCAGCATGAGACTGTTGGTATTCTGTGATAGGCGACGACCAAAGAGATTATAGAGGGACTCAAACAGAGCTCCACTAATAATGAGAAGAGATGCAAAAATACTCGCATCAGCTTGAGGTTGAGCGATAATCATAACGCCGATAAAGCCAATGATCACTGCGAACCATTGAAATGGAATGACTTTTTCCTTCAATATAAGAGGGTACAAGGCCACCAAGAATAGTGAGGATGAAAAGTACAGAGCCATGGAATTGGAAAGGGGAAGGTAGTGAATTCCTGTAAAGAGGGCTGTGAGACCAATGGCTAGCAGTACGGCACGGATGGCATGGTATTTTCGTTGTTCAATGACATTATCCCAGGACCACTCACGGCGCAGAGTTAAGGCAATAGCACAGGGGATGGTTGCGAAGAGGCAGCGAAAGAACACGATTTGGATATCGTGGTAATCACTGGTGGAGTCCTTGATGATGGCGTTCATGATGGAGAACGTCATCATACCTATTACCATATAGATAATGCCTTTTTGTGTAGTTGTGAGGTTCATATGCCGCATCATTTACTTACCTGTTTGGGAAATCAGTTCCGGTTGAAGTGTGCTTAGCCAAGTCACAAGGGCTCCTACTGCAAAGTGGAGTGGGATGACGTAGATAGCCCAGTACCAGGCGTACTCGCTAGCGTCGAAATACAGGTAACAGAAGATACCTCCAGTGATGCCAGTTGCAATGCTGGCTACGCAGGCAGCTGGTGTTACGCTCTTCCAATAGAATCCACCCAGTAATGAGAATGAAAGTGCAGCGATGGGGATATTGCAGAGAATCAGTTTTTCCAGAATTTGATCGATGAAAAGATTTGCCCCAAAGTAAGACACAAAAGCGACCACTGCAGTGATCAGAATGCTGCCTTTGAGAGATCGTTCTTGGAGAGTCTTTTTGTGATGGGCCATGAACACGGATGCTATCGTGTTCCACAAGCCAACAATGGTTGTAGCAGCAACGAAGAATAGCATGGCATACATCACCCCTTGCAAGATAGGTGGTAGAGCATGATGAATAATATAAGGAATCGCTTCTTGTGGGCCAGAAAGGTTGGCTTCAGGATCTATAGCCGCCCAGTGGGCTGAGAGAATGGCCAGCGCATAAATGGCTGAGATGATAATAGCTGAAATGAATACGGCTTTAAAAGCTGTTTTCTCACAGCGAGCGGCGAATATCTTTTGTCCGTACCAAGGGGCAAGGATGTAGGTAAACATGGTGATAATGCTATGAGATAGAATAATGTGATGGGGGAATGAATCGGAGGTGGGATCCACTGGGGCATGAGGGACACCATTGTTTGAACTAAACCAATAAAGTATGGGGAATAGAATCAGTGTAATGAGGAAGCTGATGATGTCGATACGTATGATTGATTTCAGCCCGCCCCGTAGAGTGATGAGTAGCATGAGAGCACAGAATACGGCGCTCAGTGACCACGGGCTCAGGTCAGGAAACAGGGGTTGGAATAAGACCGTCACTGACTTGAGAAAGTTTGCACTGAACCCGAGCATTGTCGTGAGCAGAATAATGGCGGCTATGAAACCAATTGTGGGGTTATACCGTTCTGTGAAGTAGGTTGTGACAGTGATTCCATCGAACTGTTTCCATTTTTTGTCGACTGTCATGGCATAGAACATGAGCCCTGCGAGAAACACACATGCCAGTAGAGAGGCTGAAGGGCCAAAAATATAGCCCATGGAGGCAAACCCAACCAAGGTTGAGGTATTGAGTTCAGTCATGACTAGGGTTGCGATGAGAGCAAAAAGGGGGGTGTTCTTATCAGAGACAAAATAAGATTGGGAAGAACTGGTTTTTCGAGAGAGATATAAGGTCCAAGCGGCTCCTAACGCGAGAAACCCCGCAAAGACAAGCCAGTTAAAAATAGTCATTAATCACTGTCTCCCGATTGTTGTTCTTTCTGGAGAATTTCACGCCCTAGGTTTAGCAGAGCTTGCTTCAAAGAGGAATCCTCGAGGTCAGAAAGCTGGCCTTCCAGCCACTTTTCGTCTTGGGGGAGGGGTTGTGCTTTATGAATTTTTGGAGCCGGTTTCTTTTGTTCAATGTAGTCTATGCGGTATCTAATTTTGGCGATGGCGTTATAGCCGAAATAGGTATTAATTTGTTCAATAATCATTTGTGATTGATGTTCAAAAATCATACTCCCCGAACCAGAAGCGACCACATGCACCGTTCCGCCTGTCTTTTGCTTAAAAGGGAATGTCACGCGCTCAGGAAAACCATACTGCGCTAGCTGAGACCCCACAATTTTTTCCCAATCGGTCACGATACGTCCTTGGGCGAAGCCCCTCGCTTTGTAAAAAGGTGTTGTCACTTTGTGAACCACTTGACCAATACGTGGCATTGATGTTTTCTGATATTTAAGCATGAGCAGAGTTTGGAGCAAGGAGCCTCGCTTGACAAGTTTTTCTGATAATCTTTTAGGATGGTATGATCATCATCAGCGCAGCCTGCCTTGGCGTTCGGACGACCCAAATCCTTACTATGTCTGGCTTTCAGAGATTATGCTTCAACAAACAACTGTGAAAACAGTTATTCCGTACTTTTTAAAATTTATAGAGACCTGGCCCACCCTCCAAGATCTTGCTACATCTTCCTTGGATGATGTACTCGTGGCTTGGCAAGGTTTAGGGTACTACTCTCGAGCTCGGAACCTTCACAAGTGTTCCCAACAGCTGATTTCTAAGCATGCTGGGCAATTTCCCAAGGATGAAAAGCAGCTGTTACAACTGCCAGGTATCGGCCCTTATACAGCTGCAGCCATTCGCTCGATAGCCTATGATCAGCCAGCAGCCGCGGTGGATGGGAATGTGATTCGAGTATTGGCCCGCTATTGTGCCTTAACAGAACCTCGCCCCCAACTGGATAAGAAGGTTCGTGAGAGATTAGTGGCCTTCCTACCTGACAAGAAGTGTGGCGATTTCACTCAAGCCATGATGGAGTTAGGGGCATTGGTGTGTCGTCCCAAGTCTCCCGATTGCGAAGCTTGTCCTCTGCAAGGGCATTGCCGGAGTGTGAATGATCCCGAATCCTTACCAACAGCGTCGATTAAGAAGAAGCTTCCCACGCGTTATGCCGTTGCCTATTTGGTGCAGCGAGAAGATGGAGCTATTCTGCTACGCAAGCGGGATGAAAAGGGAATGCTGGGAGGAATGATGGAGGTACCCACAACGCCGTGGCTTGATCAGAAGCCAGGGCCAAATGTGGTTAAATCTCATGCACCTTTAGAAGTAGTCGGGTGGGAGGTATTGGAAGGGTATGTGAAGCATACCTTCAGTCATTTTCATTTTCATATTCACGTGAACAGGATCCAGGTTTCCGATCAATCTGACCACCATCAAGCTGTGTGGGTTCAAAGAGAAAACCTGCATCAAAAGGCTCTTCCTACGGTTATGAAAAAGGTAATTTCGTTTGGCTTGGAGAAAGTCAAATAGGCATAAAAAAGGTCAGGTAAAAGGATATTACCTGACCTTAGTGTTTAAAATTAGCCTTTAGACAATTGCTTATAAACTGACGCAATCGCCGAAATGACGATGATGTTGAGCACATAGGTTGTAAACAATGTGTTGATTGCATTGTGTATCCAGAGGCCTACAAAATAACCCAAAACCCCAGAAACGATATTCAAGACTAAGGCAACAGGTAGGGCTACGATGAGAGTAAGAGCTAATAACTTAAGCCATGTCCAGCCAGAGGTTAGACCCCAAGACGTTTTGAGGGGATTCTTTCCGTCAGTGGCAACCACAGCGCTGAAAAGATAGAGGTGGGATGCAGTATAGATCATGACTAATGTCCCTACGACGAAGAACAGTATGGACAGCCCTACGCTATCAATAGCAGCAAGGTACGCCCCAATGCCAAAAAAGATTCCTGTGGGAAAAGCAATCGAAAGGAGTACTAGGATTGAGTTACCTATAAGTTTCCAATGGCGCCTATTCCACTCGAGGCTTAAGAAGGATTCAGGGACTTCACCCAGTAGTTTGTATCGTAAAACCCGAATGTAGAATATAACAAGTGCTGCAAGAGATAACAAGCCAGCTAAAAATGATGTAGTGCCGGTTGTCAGGTTAATGCTCTCTGCCAGTTCTTCAGGTGGAAGATTGAGGTCAAGGCCAAAAGCAAGTGTTAGTATGAAGGCCAAAAATGTCAGCAACCAGGGGCCGCCAGCAATTTGAATCCAATAGTTTTTGTCATGTAAAACAGTGAGGTTGGAAGCTCGGAATGTTTCCCAGAAGCTAAAGGTTGTTTTTTCCATAGTGTTTATTCCTTATTTTATTTTTGTGGATTTTATCATTTATTTCGTTAAAAATAAATGAATAAAGTTCATTTTTTGTTTGTTTCAGCTCTTTACAAGTATTGTATTAAGGTGGTTCAATGGCTCGTGTCTGGCTAGAGAGGCAGGAAAGGGCAGTAATCTTATGGGGCAAGTTTTGTATTATTTTTCTTTATTCTTCAAGCACCGTAGCTTGCAAACTGTGTCGCTGATCCTTCTGTACACACTTTTTGCATCTTACTTTTCGACTCAGATTCACCAAGGATTTTATACAGTTAGCCTTTTGATTAAGGATATCCTTTTATGGATTATGCCTCTGACTGTAGGTTTCTTTGTCGCCTATACGGTTTCCTCCTTTAAGCGTCAGGCGCCACTTTTCATATTGATTCTGATCTTATTTGAAGTCAGCTCTAATATGGGAAGTGTATGGTACGCATATTTTAGCGCTAAAGTAGCAACAGGGTTGATCCCAACCCTTGAAGCTTCGACGTTGGATGCTGTGTTCGAGCCGCTTTGGCGCCTGGGAATTTTGCGCCCATCGTGGTGGTCTGCTGAAAAAGGAGCATTGGCTGGGTTGATGCTTGGTTGTATCGCGGCGTTTGGACAATATCCTTTGTTACAGACTGTGCTTACTCGAGGAAAGAACGGGGTTGAGTGGCTTTTGACACAAGTTTTTTCTCGTCTCATCCCCCTGTTTATCCTTGGCTTCATCGCCCATATGACACAAACAAAATTACTTGAACATGTTCTGGGGCATTATGCCTTGCTTGTGGGCTGGTTGGTTGTATTTCTTGCGGCTTATCTCGTGTTCTTATTCGCATTGGGAGCAGGTGGAGTCTTACCTAAAATGATGACTCACATCCGTAACCTTTTACCGGCAGGAGCCATTGCATTGACTTCCGGTTGTAGCCTTTCCACCATGCCGTGGACAATTCAAGGGGCGGCAAAGAATCTCAAAAACCCTAAATTAGCCAAAGCCATTATTCCTGCCACGACTAATATCCAACAGATAGGGGATTGTATTGCCAATTCATTTTTGTGCTTCCTGATTTATGTCCATTTCTATGGCCATGCTCCTGATTTGATGACTTGGAGTCTCTTCAGCTTTGTTTTTGTGTTGGCTCGTTTTGCGACTGCTGCTGTGTTGGGGGGCGCTATCTTCATTATGTTGCCTATCTATGAAACCTATCTTGGATTTACTCCGGAAATGATCGCGATCATTTTGGCTCTCAATGTGGTTCTTGACCCCCTGATTACGAGCTGTAATGTCATGGCGAATGGGGCTTTATGCCGGGTTTTTGAGAAGGTTTGGAGTTTATACTCTCAAGAAGAACCCAAACTTACAGCTGCTAAAAGCAAAGCCTAGATTCATTCTACACCCACGTTTTTTGGTAAATCCGCCTTTTTCCCGTATAATGATAGTTGAGGGGAGCTTTGCGATGTTTTTTATAAGCATACTCGGTTTTTTATGTATCAGCAGTCCGGTGGTTGCGCACCATGGACCCGTGGAGCCTGTGACTATGTCAAAAGAAGAGTGGAAAGATAAATTAACTCCTGATCAGTATTACGTTCTTCGAAAAGAGGGAACGGAGCCTGCCCATTCAAGTCGATTAAATGAAGAACACCGTAACGGTGTTTTTGTTTGTGCCGGTTGTGGCTACGAGTTGTTCTTGTCCAATACAAAGTATGATAGCGGCACAGGCTGGCCTAGCTTTTATGCACCAATCGAAGGGCACGTAGAGACCAAGACCGACTGGAAGCTTTTCTATCCTCGTACAGAGTATCACTGTGTGCGTTGTGGAGGTCATCAGGGGCATATATTCAATGACGGTCCTGAACCTACAGGTCTACGTTATTGTAATAACGGTGTGGCGCTGGAATTTATTCCTGCAAAGGATGAGGATCCTACTTAGGCTTTCCGAAGACGCAAAGAATTCAAAACGACTGCAACGCTGCTGAATGCCATTGCAGCACCTGCAATCATTGGACTCAAGAGGCCGAATGCGGCAAGCCCAATTCCAAAGATATTAAATATAAAAGCCCAGAAAAGGTTTTGCTTAATGACCGTCAAGACCTTGTGAGATAACTTGATACTGATGGGGATCAGTTCGAGATTGGTGCGCATCAAAGTGATGGGTGCAGCCTCTAAGGCAACGTCCGTGCCACTGCCCATCGCAAATCCGACGTCGGCGGTTGCTAAGGCGGGAGCATCATTGACACCATCACCGACCATTCCTAGTATATAGCCTTCTTTACGGAGGTTTTCCAAGGTGCTTAATTTAACGGCTGGACTTGCCTCTGCTTTGTAATTAGTCATGTTCAACTTTTTAGCTAACTCCTGAGCATTAGCATTGATATCCCCTGTTAAGAGGTAGGTGCTGATATGCTGGCTCTCTAATTTGCGAATAACTTTCTCTGCCATAGCACGAGGGGTATCTTCTAGGTAATAACAGCCAAGAAGCTCAGGCTTAGCTCCTAACTTTGCGAGGAAAATGATTGTTTCCGTCCCTTTAATCCGTAAGGTTGGAACTTTCAGCTTAAGGGATTTCATGTACCCTTTAGAACCCAAGGCATAGCTTGTGCGACCGATCTTACCTTCTACCCCTTTACCAGGAAGAGATTTAAATCCTGTAACCTTTAACAAGTCAGAATGTTTCACCTTCTTCACAAATGGAATAGCCAGTAAGTGTTCACTACCTTGCTGCAAGGACGCTGCGATTTTAGTAAGCTCGTCTTCCGTTTTCTTTTTGATAAAGGACGTTGTTTTGGTGATCTTAAACTCGCCTCGAGTGAGGGTACCGGTTTTGTCAAACACGACCATGTTTAGCTTTGTGAGCACCTCCATGACACGGAGGTCCTTTATCACTACACCCCTTTTAGCTAATGAACCAATTCCTACGACCACCGCTAGAGGTGTTGCAAGTCCTAGGGCACAAGGGCAAGCTATTACTAGAACCGCTATGGCAGGAATGAGGCTTTGTTCAAATTCAAATCCTAGAGCAAGCCATAAAAGGAAAGTTAAAAGGCTCACACCTATGACAAAGGGGACAAAGATGGAGGCTACTTTATCAACCAGTTGTTGAATGGGGGGGCGTGAGGACTGAGCTTGTTCAACAAGTTTAATCATCTTTGATAGGGTGGATTCAGTGCCAATAGCTGTTACCTTGACTTCTAAAGTACCGCTTCCGTTAAGAGTACCACCAATGACCTTTCCACTCTCTTTCTTGAAAACTGGACGAGCCTCTCCTGTGATCATTGCCTCATTGATTTCACTCTGTCCTTGAATGATCTTCCCATCTACAGGAATACGATCCCAAGCCTTTACAATAACGACGTCACCCACTTTCAATTGAGAAAGGAAGACTTCTATGACTTGACCCTTGCGTTTCACCCAGGCAGTTTCCGGTATTTGTTCCATTAATGAACGGATAGCTTCTCGAGCTGTGTGCTTGGCTTTTGTTTCCCAGTAACGGCCGAGGAGAACGAATGCAATGACAACTGCTGAGGCTTCAAAGTAGAGTTCTTGTGAATCTACGATTACTCCAAACAGGCTGAAGGTGTATGCGGCGGTTGTACCAATCACCACAAGGGTGTCCATATTGGCATAACCTTTTTTGGCAGCTCTGATTGCGCTGGTGTATAAACGGTGGCCTGGCCAGAACTGAACTATAGAGGCGAATACCAGCTGAAATACACCGGGAATTACGTATGGAGACTCCATCATTTCTAGGAACATATTGAAAAAGAGAGGAATGGCAAAGCCGAATGCTACAAACATGTCCACTTGTAATTTAGCTTCTGGTTTTAAGTTCCGTTCATCTTCGGGAATACTTCTAATTTCTGTGAAGTCTTGAGCGTGATATCCCATAGCTTCAAGGACGATTTTTAAATCCTCGAAAATTAAACCCTTCCCCCCTGTTACCGTGGCTGTTTCAGTAGCAAAATTCATGTTTGCCATTTCCACGCCGGGAACCTGCAGGAGTGCCTGTTCGATTGGAGCGACGCAACTGGCACACTTGACGCCGTCAACTTTGATTAAAAAGGTCATGGGGGAATATTAATAGATGAAGGTGAATAATTGGTTAATGACAAACGTAGTAAGAAACCTCTGCAAAAGTCCCCCATCCGGTCTAATTAGTGTGTAACTTTCTCTGTCATCAGGTTATAATTTTTTCAATGATAGACTTACATTGGAGGAACAATGAGCAGCTTTGCAGATATACTGGTGACTCAATCGACGA
>CAJQNC010000011.1 GCA_905479605.1 uncultured Alphaproteobacteria bacterium
GCGACATACTTTTCTCCTGTTATTTTTTTTCTAAATTTTAACAGAATGTCGCTCTTCAGTTTTGAATGTGCCTTAACAGAATGTCGCTCTTCAGTTTTGAATGTGCCTAACAGAATGTCGCTCTTCAGTTTTGAATGTGCCAAATTTTTTCTAAACTCCTCATCTGGCGTATGCCATTTGAGAGACTTTCTTGGTGTGTCATTATAATTGTCTATGTTCTCTTCAATCTCGTTTTGCGTCGCACAGGGCATTGCTATATCACAGACAACTCCCCAAGGCTTTGACTCCTTATGAAAGTCAATTTCATCAAATTTTTCAGCTGTCTCACTTATTCTGCCCCTCTTATTTTCTTTAAGATCAATGATAAACTCCAATTGTTCATTTGTGATTCCGTCTTTTGCGTGTATGAAACCACCTGAGTCACTCATTGTGATAACGTTTGCTTTTTTAGCTATAGCTTTTTCTGCTGCATAAAGAGCAACATTACCACTCCCACTGATACAAATTTTCTTTCCCTCAAGGCTTTGGTCCAACTCGTGTAAAACATACTCACAAAAATAAATGTAGCCAAAGCCCGTGGCTTCCACTCTGACAGAGCTGCCACCGAAACTACACCCTTTACCAGTCATAACGCCTGCCCATCTATTTGCTAGTCTCGTGTACTGCCCAAAAAGGTTGCTGATTTCTCGAGGCACTACACCAATATCCCCAGCAGGGACGTCGATATCTTCTCCAATGTACCTATGAAGTTCAATCATAAAGGATTGGCAGAATCTCATAACTTCATTATCACTCTTCCCTTTGGGGTCAAAGTTACTACCTCCCTTGGCTCCTCCCATGGGAAGCCCCGTCAAACTATTTTTAAAAACTTGCTCAAAGCCTAAAAACTTAAGAATGTCTTTGTTAACAGTTGGATGAAAGCGTAGCCCACCTTTATAAGGCCCAATAGCATTACAAAACTGAACCCTCCAACCTTGTTTCACGACGTCAGCCCTGTGAAACAAACAATTGCGGCTTAGCAAGGACAAATTTGAGTGCACTCTCACCTCTATCTGAAGAGTACGAAGAGCGACTTGCCATCGCTGAATATGATGGTCATCAAACTCAGGTGCAAGCCCAGCGTGCAGCCTATCTGGATGCCTTTATTGCTGTTCTCAATGCTCTTCCTTATGAAGAGATCTCTGGGGAAAAATGGTTAAAACAGAGGGTCAAAGCCGCTCAGAAGTGGCTGTTGGAGCAAGGATTACGGTTGCCTGGATAAGAAAATTTTAATGCCCGTGGGGCGTTGAATTTCCATCATCATGACTTTCCCTTCCACCATGGCTATGAGAATCATGATCTCCGGTGCCCTCAGTCTCGGGGAGAGACATAACGCCAATTCCAT
Source organism: uncultured Alphaproteobacteria bacterium (assembly GCA_905479605.1). Taxonomy (GTDB): domain Bacteria; phylum Pseudomonadota; class Alphaproteobacteria; order UBA9655; family UBA9655; genus CAJQNC01. The sequence continues at coordinate 1,385 of CAJQNC010000011.1, forward strand.
ACCGGTAAACACTTTCAGCTCCGAGATAGCCTGTGACTGAAATAAGACTGGAGAGTACGATAAGGCATAAAGCACACAGCAGAACCCTCTCTTTACCCCATGACTTTCGAATAAAGAAAGCACCGAGAGCGGCGAGGGCAATCAATCCAGACGTTGGAAGAGCCCAGTTTTTGTGGAGAGTCATGGCCTGGTGTGAGGGGGCATCATGGGCCACGGAATTATACGCCAGCCAACCAGTATAGGCAGTCATAACGGCGTATAGGCCTGCAAACCACAGTGTCCACTTGGAGACAATGAAGAGTTCACCTGAAATCGAATAGTTACGGAGGAGCATTCCCCCTACGAAACAGAAGGTGGATATCATAACAAGAGCAATTGGGAAGTGCACAAAGAGGGGGTGCCAGTTGGGAATAATCTCAATCATTTTGTTTTCTCCTTATCACAGCACTCAGCTTCCTTTAAGAAGCGGCTGAGGGTTAAGAACATGTATGAGGCAGACCAGGTAATGAGAAGCAATCCATTCAGTGCTTCGGTTCCCGTAATGAATCTGAGGTGACCTTGGGGATACACATCCCCTATGCCTAAGGATGTGTAAGTGACGATCGAGTAGTAGAAGTAGTCTAGGAAACTGTTCACTTCCATCCCAGCAAAAGTGCCGATGTCGAGAGTTTCCACAGCTATCATATAGACAATGGCATAAATGAGGACTTCGAAAAGGTGGGCCATATAGAGGATCAGCAAGGATATGAATATCTTCATATTCTTTGAGACAGCCAGCTTGGAGACGTGCGTCGAACTCAGGAGGATCGTCTGGAAGTGAACTCCAAAAGTTAGAGGGACAGCGAGGAAAGATAAGAGTACGGCAAAAGTCATTTTTTCCTTTGAGTATACTCTATTTCCCATATTACCGGTATCTGAAATTGAGCGGTGCTTTCGTTTCATGGTTTTGGAGAACAGCTCATTGTTACCCTTCTGCTAACAATTCATAGAAAAATGTGTTAGACTCAAAGAAAAAAAACAGGGGCGCATACGCTTGGATTCTTTGAGAAAATGGAATGAACTTGGATACGCTAAAGGGCTTTCTTTTTGTGGAAGACTTTGTAGACGAGCCCGAAATATCACCGTCTTTTCCATTGGTTATCTAACCATTTTCGGAGCACCCACTGCCTCATCCCATTCTTTAGATACGTATGTACAAAGGCTTGCGGAGTACCCACAGGTTCAATCTTTCCTTGCAGAAGAAGAAAAATTCAAAGAACTCGCTGACGGTGAACTGGGTTTACCCGACCCGATGCTCATATTGGGGGTAGATAACATCCCTTTCCATAACACTGCCTTTGATCGCTTTCTTCCTTCTTCTAAGGTTTTTGGGTTTAAGCAGGATATTCCTAACCCTTACACACTTTATGCAAAGTCTGAAAAGCAAGAGGAGCTGTCCAAGAAACAAGGGATCATCGCAGACTACACATTCCAACGATTGAAAGCATTTTTCATTGCTCTTCTCGCAAAGCATCAGAAAATCAAACTCCAGCAGGGTTATGCCACGTCCCAACTCGAACTCTACAAAGCTCTCGAAGCCTTCTTCAAGGGGCAGTTGGAGGCAGGTAAATCTGTCTACTGGCGTTTTTCGGAGGTCGATGTTGATCGGTCCTTAATAGAACAAACACTTAATAACCTTGAAGCTGAGCTTATCGATACGGAAGAGGATTTTATTCGGTTGGTGGGGGAAGTGCCTGAACTGACTCCTCCAGAAGTGATCTTTGCCACATGGGATGGAAAGCCCAGGACGTTATACCCCATACAGGTTGTGAGCAAAGATATCGATACAGCAGAGAAAGATATTGAAATTGCAGATGCAGCCTATGGCCCTAATTTTGGTGTGAATGCACTCTATAAACAGCGGGAAAGCGGCAAGAACTTTAGTGGAGACGATTGGTTCTCGATTCAGCTGGGGGTCTCCGTACCTCTCTGGTCTGAGTTTAAACAAAGGCCTCGGTTAAGGGCGGCATATGCGGAAAAGAACAGCGCCAAGTTTTCCTACGATAATACATTCAGGACATGGCAGCAGAAATTGAAAGCTATGGAGAGTAAGATTGATGCAACCGTCAGGAATATCGAAGTCTTCCGAAAAAAGGACAAAGCGTTCAAGGAGATGATTGAGGCCGTGAAACGAAACTACGAATCGGGTGAGTCGGATCTCAATATCGTGTTGGAGGCTCAACTCAATCGTTTGAAAGTTCAGTCAGAGTTGGCAGAGAAAGAAGCCATGTATGTCGCACTTGTTGCCGATTATCAAAGCCATATTCACGTGAGGGAAAATGATCAAACAAATAACTCTCCTTAGCCTCAGCGCGTTATTTTTAGCTGCGCCCTTGTTTGCCCAGGATGCCTCTGAGCACCCCTATGCGATTGCAAGCAAAGTGGAAGATTATCAAGCTCATGGCCATACAGGTCAGAAACATGGTCCCACACACGGATCAAAGCCTGCGAGAGCCGCCGTTCTGATTGACCCTGAAACGATTCAGAATATTGGGGTGCGAACGGAAAAAGTTGAAAAACACCCCTTTGGGCTTGGTGTACGAAGCTATGGTATGGTGACTGAAAATGTTCGTATCCAGTATGATATTTCCAGTCGGATTGAAGGGTGGATTGAAGATCTAAAGGTCACGGCTGTGGGTGATGAGGTCCAGAAGGGAGACTTTCTCTTCGATGTCTATAGCCCCGACCTGATTTCCGCTCAACAGGATTTTGTGACAGCACAACGATCCGGAATTGGGGGCAGAGCACGTTCGGCTGAGAAGCGCCTCCTGTCTCTGGGCGTTCAACAGCAAGTTGTAGGAACCCTAAGGAAGAACCTTAAAGTCTTAGAGAACGTTCCCTTCTATGCGGAAGAGAGTGGCGTCATTAGTGAAATCAACGTGAGTGCCAATACATACGTCAAGCCTGGCATGACCATCGCTAAAATCCAGGACTATTCCAGTGTCTGGATCAATGTGAGTGTGGCAGAGGAAGATCTCCCCAAACTCACGGATGGAGGAAATGCAAAGGTGAGTTTTCCCAAGTTGGGCAATCGTGATCGCACAGCGACGATTGACTATATCTACCCCACAGTGGACAAAGCGACACGTACGGGGCAAGTGCGGTTGGTCTTGGACAATGCTGATGGCGAGCTCAAACCAGGAGCCTATGCGGATATAGAGTTTCAAACCGATGTTCGGAACCGACTCAGTGTACCCATTGAGGCTGTGCTGAGAAGCTCTGATGGAGATTATGTGATCGTAGCCAAAGGAAATGGCCGCTTTCAGCCGCGTAAGATTGAAACGGGTGTGCCCAACAAAGATCTCATAGAAGTGGTCAGTGGAGTAAGAGAAGGTGAAGAAATTGTTGTCAGTGCACAGTTCCTTATCGATTCTGAATCAAAACTCAAAGAATCTTTCCTCAAGTTTACCAAGGTCAATATGCCCTTATCCCTGCTAGAGGTTAGCCATAGCCAAATGGAAGAGCTTAACCATTTGGTAGACGCTGCAATCTATCTGCAACAAACTATCAATGGGGCGGTGGAATATAATCCAGCTAAATTGCAAACGGCGATAAGTCTTAGTGAACGACTCAGCCAACAATTTGCAGGCACCAAGCTTCAAGAGGTTGCTGAGGAGGCTACGTCTGCCTTGAAAAAAGCGACAACAGAAACTGACACAACTGCTCTGCAAGAGCCTTTAGCTCAACTCATCAAAGCTTTGCAACCCTGGTTACTGGAAGGCCAACCTCAGTATTTTAAGGACAAAGGCTTGCTCCTCTATATGGACCACCCTAGTGGAAGCCATTGGGTGCAGTTAGAGAAAGCCCCATCAAACCCTTATGGAAATGGCCATGCCATGATTGTTGAATGGCCAGATCTCTCTGAAATGAAGATGGAAGAGGCAGCGCCGGCTCCCATGGGGGGCGGTCATGCGGGCCACTAAACCCGAAGAGGACCTAGGACAAGATCCTTCCAAATCGTTTGTCGCCAAGATCATTGGTTGGTCAGTTTCGAATCAAATTCTCGTCATTATGGCTGTGCTTGCTCTAATTGTGTTGGGCTGGTTTGCCATTCAAAAGTCTCCTTTGGATGCCATTCCAGATATGTCAGATACTCAGGTGATCATCCGTACCGACTTCCCAGGCCAATCCACACAGATCGTCGAAGACCTCGTCACCTACCCATTATCAAGCATAATGCTGGGCCTCCCTAAGACAAAGGATGTTCGAGGTTATTCCATGTTTGGAACCTCTTTCGTTTATATCGTCTTTGAAGACGGAGTCGACCAGTATTGGGCTCGCAGCCGCGTGATTGAAGCTCTTTCCAAAGTCCAAGGAGACCTCCCCTCCAACGCAGTCCCTCAGATTGGTCCCGATGCAACGGGTGTCGGTTGGGTCTTCCAATATGCCGTCATCGACAAGTCCGGCAAACATGATCTTGCCGAACTCCGCACCCTCCAAGACTGGTTCCTCAAATTTGAGTTGGCCACAGTGAAAGGTGTTTCTGAAGTGGCCTCCGTTGGGGGCTTTGTAAAAGAATATCAGGTCCTCATTGATCCGAATCGACTACGGGCTTTCGATGTTCCACTCCACCGTATTGTCCAGGCTGTTAAAGCTGCAAGTCAGGAAGTCGGAGGACGCGTCCTCGAGCAAGCCGAGATGGAGCTTATGGTCCGCTCTAAGGGGTACATTACTGATCTTGATAGCCTTAAGAAAGTCGTGGTTTATGCCAAGGACGGCACGCCTGTTCTCCTCGAAGATGTTGCCAGAGTTATCGAAGGTCCCGAACTCCGCCGTGGAGTTGTTGATCTTGATGGCGAAGGTGAAGTTGTTAGCGGTGTCGTCGTTATGCGTTATGGCGAAAACGCCCTGAATGTCATCAAAGGGGTCAAAGAAAAATTGGAAGAATTAAAACCCAGCCTTCCAGAGGGTGTAGAGATTGTTTCCGTTTATGATCGCGCTCCATTAATTCAGGGAGCTGTTGATTATCTGACCAGCAAACTTCTCCAGGAAGGCCTCGTGGTTGCTCTGGTAATCTTCATATTTCTCCTTCACTTCCGCTCAGCCTTCGTTGCCATTATCACTCTTCCGTTAGGTGTGTTGGCAGCATTTATCATCATGTCTTCCCAAGGGATTACAGCTAACATTATGTCCTTGGGAGGAATAGCTATCGCCATTGGAGTCATGGTAGATGCTTCGGTTGTGATGGTGGAGAATGCTCACCGCAAGCTTGCTGAACTCCCCAAAGACGCATCTAAGAAAGAAAGACAAGACATCATTCTTCTGGCCGCCAAAGAAGTGGGCCCTGGACTCTTCTTTGCTCTCCTCATCATTACCATCTCATTCCTGCCCGTGTTCTCTCTCACAGGTCAGTCTTTCCGTCTCTTCAGCCCTCTGGCATATACTTACACCTATTCCATGGCTTTTGCCGCCTTCATCTCGATTACAGTTGTACCGGTCCTTATGCGCTGGCTTATTCATGGGAGAATCCGATCTATTGATGAAAACCCCGTTGCTAAATTTTTCTGCCGGATTTATAAGCCCATCTTAGAAAAAGCCCTCCGCTTCAAGTTCGTAACCCTTGGTCTCACAGGTTTTCTTGTCCTCAGTCTCCTTTGGCCAATGGCTCGAGTGGGTTCAGAGTTCATGCCGGCTCTCTACGAAGGGCAACTTCTCTACATGCCCACCACTCTCCCTGGCGTTTCCATAACGAAAGCCAAAGAGGTTCTTTCCCAAACCAACCGTCTCATCAAGACCGTACCCGAAGTCCATCACGTATTTGGCAAAGCAGGGCGTACGGATAGTGCCACCGACCCAGCCCCTATCTCTATGATTGAGACATGGATCGAATTAAAACCTCGCAGTGAATGGCGTTCAGGCCTGACTGTCGAGAAGCTCATCAAAGAACTTGATAAACGGGTGAAGCTCCCAGGGCTGGTCAACAGTTGGGGGTATCCCATCAAGATCCGCATGGATATGATCTCCACAGGAATTCGAACCCCTGTAGGTATTAAGATTGCAGGAGGAGATCTCAATGAGATCAACAAAGTAGCGGGTGACATCGAACGAGCTGTCAAAGATATCCCCGGAACCCGCTCTGTCTTTGCCGATCGCGTGGTCGGTGGTAAATACCTGGAAATTACCCCCAATCGAGAGGAACTCGCGCGACAAAACATTGATATGGGAATGTTCCAAAATGTCATCCAAACAGCTCTGGGTGGAATGAAGCTGGCTGAATCAGTTCAAGGTCGTGAACGCTATAACCTCATGCTTCGCTACGATCGTCCTTTCCGAGAAAATACAGATGACCTTTTCGACATTCTTGTTCCCACACCCCAGGGTCAACATATTCCCCTCGGAGAACTCGCCACCATCGAATTTGTTGAAGGTCCTCCCATGATCAAGTCAGAGAACGCAAGACTCTCAGGTTGGGTCTTTGTCGATATCGCAGATCGGGACATCGGCTCATATGTGGAAGAAGCCCAAGCTGCCGTAAGAGACAACGTTTCGCTCCCCCCTGGATACGCCATCAGCTGGTCCGGTCAATTCGAACAGATGCTGGAGGCTGAAGCACGAATGAGCATCACCATACCTTCAGCCATCATTGCTATCTTCGTTCTACTCATGCTCTATTTCAGACGCATCGATAGACCCCTGATCGTCATGCTCTCAATCCCCTTTGCCCTGACAGGAGCCATGTGGGCTCTCTATCTTGCAGGTTATAATTTATCCGTCGCAGTAGGAGTAGGTGCCATAGCCTTGGCCGGTGTAGCCACGGAAACCGTGGTTGTCATGTTGATCTACTTGGACCTCCAAACACGAGAGAAAAAACCTAAAAACCTCCAGCAGCTCTTCGACGCTGTTCTCCAGGGAGCCATCTTACGTGTCCGACCTGTTCTGATGACCGTCACGACCTTATTCGCCGGCCTTCTCCCCATCTTCGTCACAGAGGGCCTAGGATCAGATGTCATGCGCCGGATTGCTCTCCCCATGTTTGGAGGAATGATATCAACCCTCATATTGACGCTGATTGTGATTCCCGTGATTTACTACCTGTGGGAGGGGAGAAAAATGAATAACCCAAAGAGATAAGAAAAAAGTTGGAATCGTATCTTTAATGAAAAAGCACGGAGAACACGGGAGAGAGTCTAAATATAGAGAAAATAGCTTGTCCCTTGTTGGAGCTGTTTCTTTAGGCACAAGTGTAATGATTGGTGCGGGGATACTGGTTCTTACGGGGCAGATAGCTGAACTTGCCGGAGCTCTGTTTCCTCTGGCTTTTCTTACGGCTGCGATTGTAACGGCCTTCAGTGCCTATTCCTATGTAAAGCTATCTAATGCATATCCCTTTGCAGGTGGGATAGCCATGTTTTTGCAAAAAGCATATGGCAAGGGTACAGTTGCTGCATCAGGTGCTCTACTTATGTATTTTTCCATGGCAATCAACCAAAGTCTTGTTGCGCGAGCATTTGGCACCTATACGGTGCAACTTTTTAATGTAGGAATTAATTCGTGGCTTATAACCCTGATGTCCGTAGGTTTGTTAGTTTTTGCTTTCCTCATCAATATATCAGGGAACCGTGTCATCGGCTTCTTCTCATTATTAATGGCCTTTCTCAAAATTGGAGGGATCCTTATCTTTGCTCTTACAGGCTTATGGATTTCTGGAGTTCCTTTGGAAAGTACTATCACTTTAGAAGATTCATCTTTGACAGGCTTTATCGCCGCAATGGCATTGGCTATCCTCGCCTATAAGGGCTTTACCACCATAACGAACAGCGGTTCTGAAATCGTAGACCCCCATCGTAATGTAGGACGTGCCATTATGATTTCAATATCAATTTGTGTGGTTATCTACCTTCTCGTGGCTATGGCTGTAAGTTTAAATCTGTCATTACCTGAAATAGTAGCAGCGAAGAACTTTGCACTTGCACAAGCCGCTCGACCTGTTTTTGGGGATTGGGGTTTGTGGTTTACCGTTTTACTGGCAATCGTAGCCACAGTGTCCGGGGTTATCGCAAGTATGTTTGCCGTATCCCGTATGCTTGCTATGCTTACAGAGACGAAACTTGTGCCTCATAGCCATTTTGGTATGCCAGGAACGATTCAAAAACACACCCTGGTATACACGGTTGTCGTCGCCATCTTCCTCACGCTATTTTTCGATTTAAGTCGAATTGCCTCGCTTGGAGCCATTTTCTACCTAGTTATGGATATAGTCGTTCACTGGGGTGTACTGCGGCACCTGCGACAGGAGATTAAGGCTAATCTTTGTATTCTGATAGCAGCCATCATCCTTGATGCTGTCGTACTTACCGCCTTTGTTAGTGTCAAGGCAAGCACAGATATGCTGGTCATTTATACGGCTATTATTGGTATATTGCTTATTTTTCTAGGCGAAAGAGTCTTTTTGCAAAGGAGCAGAGGTTAGCTTAAGGTTGTTATAGGCATTGAGACCGATGCGTAAATCGTTATTGAGATTCCAAATAAGAACGGAGAACCGTAAATTCGTAAAATCATCCACATTTTAGCCTTGGATAGGGCTTCACTCCCTCTTTTGAGGGGTGTTTTTGGATTATTTCCTTGTTTTGGACGCACCTCTCCTGTCTAGGTCGGCTGAAGATTGCGATCTTT
>CAJQNC010000012.1 GCA_905479605.1 uncultured Alphaproteobacteria bacterium
GGCCTTTTTTTGCGTCACCGCAAGGGCTTCCAAAAAGAATTCTTTTCGGATCCACCCCTGGGATCGGTGAGGGCGGCTCCGAAAAGAATTCTTTCCGAAAACCCATGCTCAGGGAGTCTCATTTCTGTTTGAACTTATTCAAGATTTATAAGATTTAAGTGCTGTACGACCATGCAGCCTTGAGCCAATAGAAATGCCATGAGTTTTGCATGAACCAGCTAATAACTCAACCACAGACTTTATTCCAACATGAGGACCTATAACATGGGTTGAGTATGGTTGGGCTGATTCCTCAATGATTTGAACACGGTTAGTTTTATCGATAAATATCATATCAAGGGAAAGAGGGGTGTTTTTCATCCACATACCAACTTCACGTGGCTTGGAATAGAGAAACATCATTCCTTCATGAGGTGCAAGTTCATTACGAAACATCAAGCCTTTTTGTCTCTCAGCAGCTGTTTCCGCTAACTCAACATCAAAGTGAACCGAACTGCCATCGGGATTTTCAAACCGTATATCCAGGCAATGGGCTTGAAAAGCAGTAAATACAATTGCAAGAAAGGTAACTTTTTGTTTCATCTTCTGATGCTACAGCCTCCATTTTCATGTAATTGAAACTTACTAAAGATGGGGTGCCTGTCAAGTATATTCTTAAATTTGAAGCCGGCATCAATAATCCCAGAAGAGTTGCTATTCTCCGTGCTCCATTGAATGCGTGTCAAAAAGTAGAAAAGGCATTCGCCATATCGCAGAATTCTTCTACACTCAGTTCTTCAGCCCGTCGAGTCGGATCTATCCTAGCTTTTTCCAGTAGTGAAAGTGGGTCACTCACAACTGATTTAAGACTTGCTCTAAGCATTTTACGGCGTTGATTGAACCCTGCCTGTGTAACCGCTTGCAGAGCTTTGGGATCAACGTTCAGAGGGCTCGACTTAGGACGAATATTAACTAATGTGGAAGTGACCTTGGGAGCAGGAAGGAAGGCACCGGGTGGGATATCAAAGACCATTGAAACATCACAACACCACTGAGTCATAATACTGAGTTTGCCGTAGTCTGAAGTGCGAGGCTGGGCAGTAATGCGTTTTGCTACTTCCTTTTGAAACAAAAGTGTCAAGCTTTCAAAGTCTTTAATATGCTCCAGCCATTGAAAGAGAAGCGGGACTGAAACATTGTACGGTAGGTTGGAAATAACCTTCCGAGGAGGTTTGCCGAGCTGTAAACAGTCAACTTTTAAAGCATCCCCGGCTATAATGGAAAGTTGTTTGGGATAATGTTCCCGAAGCTCTTCCATAATTTCAATGCAACGGGAATCCATCTCAATAACATAAAGGTGATCAATAGGATGGTCTAATATATGGCGTGTAAGTCCACCAGGGCCCGGCCCCACTTCGATCACTGTCCGACTTTCAAGAGAACCTGCGGCTTTTACAATGTGGGACAGAATAGAGGGATCTAATAAAAAATTTTGACCCAGAGAGCGCTTTGCTCTCAATCCATGAGCGTTTATAACTTCTTTCAAAGAGAGTAGGGGCCTTCCGCTCATCTACTCACGAACTTGAATAAAGGCATGCCGCTTCAGGTCACGCAAATCTCGACGACTTAGAAGAGAAAGCTTTTTTTGAATCAACATATTTCTAACTGCATCCTTTGTCCAAGGCTCCTGTTTGATCTCCCTCTTGCTGCAGACCATAAATGCGATGGCTCCATCCTGCGTTGGCAGAACCTCAGAAAGTTGCCCTTGCTTCAGATGGGCGACCAACGGGCGTATCTCAGAGTTTAGTTGATCAATTGACATGCTTCCGCTGTTTTCATATTTACTACCTTCTATGGCAGTTAATTTTTTCTGGAATTCAGCACAAGTATTGCAACTGCGCGCAAGCTTCGTAAGTTTTTCACTTGTCTCTCTGACTTCATATTCCGTTGCCAGGAAGGGGTAGGGCATCTGGACTTGTAAAAGAGATATTGTTGTATCGATGGGTTCTCCGGGGCGTTGGCGTCCCATAAGATAGATAAGGGTATATCCATTTGATGATTTTATAGGGAGTGAAAGTTGACCAGTTTCAAGTTGCTCAACCGCTGCTTTGATTTCTGGTGAAATATCATCCTCTGTCAACCAACCCATATCCCCGCCCTTAGCGGCTGTCGAGGCTTGAGAAAACTGCTGGGCAACCGCAGAAAAGTGGGCCCCTCGTTGGATGTCTGATCTCAGTTTAGATATATCCTTGCGTGCTTTCTCTTCAGAAATTTGCTCGTTGATGGGGAGAACAATTTCGGCAATGTGATATTGGGTTTTCTGCTCATCTCCTTGCAGTTTAGCAAGTTCGTGTTCCGTCATGCTATCTGAAATCTGAACCATGGGTAGGTATTTGCCACGCAAGTAATCGACCCACCCCAGTTGAGCCTCAGCTTGTTGTTTAATTACACTTTCAGGTATGTGATTGGCTTTTAATAATTTAGAAATACTTCCTTGGGGACTACCTGAGGATTCTTCCATACTTGAGATGGCTTCTTCGATATCACCATCGCTTATCTTTATTGACTCTTTCTTTATAGCTTGAAGCTGGAGAAGCTCATCAATCATAACATTGAGGATTTGATCTTTGAGATCCTTGCGATTCTGCGCGGAGTCTGCAAGCCCAGCTGATACGATAGCTAGTTTCAGCCGGTTATCTAAATCTTTTTGCGTGATCACATTCTCATTTATGACGGCAACAATGCGGCTCTCTTGTGCGGCACTACACGTAAGGGTGGTTGTTAAAAGTACAACAAGTAAAGAAAAAAAACGCATTTAAGTATCCTCTTATGTATCAAATTTAGTCACTGATAGCATAAAGGTGGAAAGGGTTCTAGATGAATCTTGAAGTTGTCGATCTTAATCCGTGGGCTAATTTATAGGAAAAATTGAAAAACCCCATTGCTTTTTTTCTCATTATGCTCAATTTTGCAG
>CAJQNC010000013.1 GCA_905479605.1 uncultured Alphaproteobacteria bacterium
CCTATGAAGGTGTTAGAGTTTATGACACCCAAAGAAGCCTTCTTGAAAGAGGCACTAAAAAGGGGTAGCCTCTAAATCGGAATTCGCACTTCACCCTTGAAATTGCCAAATCGGAATTCGCACTTCACCCTTGAAATTGCCATAATCGCTGCAGCTCTTCGGTATTGAGCCAACGTTCCCTTTTGTATTCTTTGTATCTTTCTATACTCCTCACAGGGTTTTCGACGCACCATCCCCACTGGATGGCGAGATTGAACATTTTGCTGAGAAGGTCACATAATTTGTTGGCTTTATAAGGTGTCGCCTTCAGATCAGAATGTATCCTTTGCAATTGAAACGTGGTGATATCGGCCACATTAGTATTTCCGTATTTCCTGAGAATGATTGTGTTCAAAAAATTCTGGTCCTCTTCATATCCTTTCTGTGTTTTCTTAATCTTGGAATGGAGGTTAAGGTATTCATCCGCCAAATCGCTTATTGTCCTCAACTGACATTTCGCCCGCCTTTCCACAGAAGGATCTTCTCCCTTGGCAACGTCACCCAGGATAGCCTTAGCCATGTCTCGTGCTTCCTCTGTCGAAACAACACCATGCACGCCAAGTTTTTGCCGCCTTGTCCTATTTGATTGATTCCGATAGTGAACAAAATAGCTGCGCCTTCCCGATGGGAAAACCCGCCCCCCAAAGCCCCTCAACTCTGAATCCCAAACTAATACCTCCCTCTCTTTTTTGGGCTCAATGCTCTCCACAAATCGTTTCGTTAGTTTTTTTGGTATGTTCATTCGAGGCTTTCCCCTGATAACTCGTGACATTCCGGAATTATAAAACGGAAGAAAGATATAAAGATTCAGATCAATTTTCAACGAAATTCATAATGGATATTTTCTTAAAACCATCTGAAAACATGAGAATTATAGAGTAAGATAGAATTGGGCAGATATCTATACCCTCTCGTTTACACCGAGAGGGTCGGGGTTCAAATCCTGATCGCCCACCAGGGATTCCCTGGTTTTTTCAATTACCAAGGCATTCAAAAATATAAATATTCACTAAGTCACGAGTTCAATTAATCTTTAAACTAGCTTAGCAATGCTTACCCGCAGAAAAACCCGAAGCCCAAGCCCATTGAAAGTTGTAACCGCCAAGCCAGCCAGTAACATCCACGACTTCACCTACGAAATAGAGACCAGAAACATTTTTGCATTCCATTGTTTTTGAGGATAACTCGTTCGTATCCACACCACCAACTGTCACTTCGGCCTTTTGGTACCCTTCGCTGCCCGCCACCTTAACTCTAAAATTATGAATTTTTTCAGCTATCATCATAAGGACTTCTTTTTTCAGGTCAGTGATACTCGTATGGTATTCTTGTGTTGTCGCAATGCTTTCAACAAGGCGGTTAGTAAGGTGGTTTTTAAGATAGTTTGCTGGTGTTTTTTTGTTGTTTTTATGGATTGTGAATTCTCGGGTCAAATCAAAATCTGGGAGTAAGTTAAGGGTGATTTCCTCATTATTAAAAGTCTCAAGATAGGAAGAAATCTGCAAAATCGCTGGGCCACTCAAACCCTTATGGGTAAATAATATATTTTCTCGAAAGTGTGCATCTTTATGAGACACAAGAGAGGAATTTGACAGTCCACGAAGAGTGGTAAAAAATGATTTGTCTTGGTCAGATACAATAAGAGGCACCAATGCTGGGCGCGTTGGGATGATATTCAAGCCAAATTTTGTAGCAACACGATAACCAAAATCACTGGCACCAATCTTGGGAATAGCTAAGCCACCACTTGCGATGATCAATGAATCGCTTTCGAAAAGCTCAGCCTCGGAATCCAACTCAAAGCAATCTTTTTTTGTAACGCTCTGGATATGGCAATTCATCTTTATCTCAACATGGTTTTCATGACAGAGGTCCAGAAGCATTTTTATGATTTGCTTGGCTGAGCCATCACAAAATAACTGCCCCAATGTTTTTTCGTGATAGCTAATGTTATGCGACTCAACGAGTTCTATAAAATCATGTTGCGTATACCCAGCGAGAGCAGATTTCATAAAATGAGAATTTTGAGATATATAATTGTGAGGAGACGCATGCAGGTTTGTAAAATTACATCGGCCACCGCCCGAGATCCTTATTTTTTCCCCAATCTTATTTGTATGTTCAATAAGAAGTACTTTCCGCCCTCGCGCACCTGCTTGAATAGCTGCCATGAGGGCTGCCGCACCTGCACCAATAATCGCTACATCATATTTGCTTATCTTCTTTGTCATGAACTATCCCTAGCTAATACGAAACTCAAGCCCCTTGGTCTCACTGGTATAAAGACCTTAAATTATCTTCAGCCATGAAAGAGATACAACGCTTATCGATCTGAGAAAACCTAAAAGCGCAAAACTGCCCACAAAAAGACCACATGGCTGAAATATTAGATAATGAAGATGAAGTCTGGGTTCAATTTCAATCATAATCAAGAGCTCGAATCTGCCCACTAAAGCGGGTGCTACGCTAATATTCGCGCTGAGCATTTAGTAATGTGGTATTTTGTAGCAATCTCTATCAATAATATAAGTCAGATTTAGTAAGTTTAAAGAGGGATGGGTCACACATTTATTTAATCCTCTTTAGTAAACATGGAAATTTTTCTGAGTGAGCTAAAACCCTCAGGGGCTCATTTCATTGTTTGAACTAGCTGAAAGAGATTTGAAAAGTGTGCTTCATATCCTTTAACTTTTTATTAATGTTTCATGCTTAATTTTAATTTGTCTATGTATAGATAGATACAACGAAACAGTTAAGGTGAAACGGGAGATAAACATGGCTAAAATTATTAATGAACTCAAAACACTACAAGAAAATATCCAAGATTATTCTGAAGACAAAGCACAAAAAATAGTAGATCAAACTAAAAACTTGCTTGACGGACTGTCAAGTGAAGCAGAAAACCTGACACATGAAGGCAAACAACATGCAAGAGATGCCCTCAATAGTGCCAAAGAATCCGTTGATGAATTGAGCCAACAAAGTGGCCAAATCGGACAAAATGTTTCACAGAAGACACTTGAAAAACTCCGAAAGCTAAATGATGCGATTGAGGAAGCCCGTAAAAAATAAAGATCTAAGGACACGTGCAATAATCCCAGCTTCTCGGCTGGGATTTAAATCTGAATGTCGTTAGAATATTTGCTTCCCATTAGCCCCTTCACCCCATTTATTCACTCCAAGAAACCCATGCTGTTTATTGCTGTCTCGATACACTAGGACAGTTATTCAAATAGGGTAGAGGATTGCAATAATATTTTGAAATTAGCTTCTTAGGTCACCAACGTTTCTTGAATCATCAACGTATTCCCAAATGGGTGACTGAAATCTAACCATAGCAATAAATATTCATCCTTCATTATTTTCAAAATAACCCCGTTAGAGTTGCGTTTATCCACGGTTGACACACCCCCACTTAACTGTTTGTATGGATTGAGTGCTAACCAAATGAAAGGGAAATCATGTTAAAAAAATTAAGTTACTTTTCATTCATCGCCTTCTTCAGCACAGCGCCCAACCCCACACTGGCCTACGATACGAAACCATATGTGGAACAGCCAAAGTATTCTGATAACGAAAATGTAGACTTACTTGTGAAAAGTGTATTTGAAGGAGTTGGAGTTTCAGTTAGCCAGGACGATCTTAAGACATCCACCCGGGCATCAGAGGTTATCGGTAAAGACGTATACTCAAGTGACGGTTATCTATTGGGTAGAGTATATGATGTTTTGTTTGGTGAAGAGGGTGGTGTAATTTTTATTATATCTAGCGGAGGAATCATTCCTAAACTAGAAATCGGAGATACCGAAAGAGCTATCTATTCACATATTTCATACTTAAGTGATGATAAAAAAAACCTTCACTTAATCATACCAAAAGAAGCATTTGAAAAAGAACGGGTTGTTGAAAATTAACACTCAGTCAACTTAAATGTGAGCACTTTTAAAAACAACTGAGTATTATAAGGAAAGTGTATGAAGCCCTCATGAAGATATTGAGCCTGTTCAGGGGGGGTATCCAAGGCATAAACATGATCAATCTTAAGCCACCCTTACTGTGTAAATTTATCTTAATCAATGTATGCTTCATTCACACACCTTCTTTACAAGCCAGTCAGTTCGAACTTGGCTATGCTCAATGTGTCGTAGATGACGTTTTTGATGGTGATAAAGTTGAGCTAACGATTGAAGGTAGTTGTCTTTTCATTAGGGTTTATGGGCCTCCCCTTTCTCCTGAACAAACCCACCACGCAATAGAAAGAATAAAGAAAAACAAGCAAATAAAGAAGGTTGTGATCCAGTATGAGGAAAAACCCGCAGCTCCTTTCAAAAAACAAGAACCATCTGAAGAGACGGCCACTGATACCAACCTTCAAGTACGAACCGAGCCAAAATCAGAATTTCTTCCACAAACTCCTTTGTACTCAACGCCCATTGCTGACCCTCGGTGGCCAAAATTCAAAGTCGGCTATCAATTGCATGAAAAGAATAAATTTGGGAAAAACATCTTCTCACTCGCATTTGGAGAAAATGTTCCCTTGTATCAGTATACATCAAATACTTTTGCAGCGGAAGCTGGCGTGCAAGCCGGATTGTTTGGCCTTATGGATATTTCTCATAATCCAACAACCCTGATAAATTCAGACTACTTTGTTGGCTTTGGAATCACGATTGAACACTGGCGAAAGTGGCATAACCTGCTTCAGTTCTCCCATACAAGTTCGCATATTGGAGATGAGCTCTTAATTAAAAATAGATCACTCATTAAAGAAAGAATTAACCTCAGCTACGAGCAATTTCGTTGGCTTTCTGGCTATAAAATCATGGACTATCGTCCGTTTGCAGGTGTTGCATACCTCGTACATAAAGACCCATCAAGTGTGAAACCATTTTCATTTGAATATGGTGCAGACTACCTTTCTCCTAAAAAATACTTTGATGATATGGCACGATTTTTCAGCGGGGTTCACGTCTACCACTGGCAAGAAACAAATTATACACCGTCCTTCTCTGCTGCCATTGGACTACAATTGGAAAATCAATTATGGGATAGTAGGAAGCTTCGTCTGTTAATCGAATACTCAAATGGCCATTCGAGAGAGGGACAATTTTATAAATATAAGCAGCAATACATTGGAACAGCATTGGTACTTTCCTACTAAAAAGCATGGAATGTCGCCTATCTTTTGCGACGATTACAAAAAAAACTTAAAGGATTAAAAATAACTTTCTCCGAGCAGCTGCTGTCCAAGGAAAGATTATAAGACAAGCCCGAGATATTACTGTGGACTCTATTTTTATTAAGAAGACTTCCACTTAGCTTGAGGATTCCACCTCAGATGAGTTTTAGCCCACTTTAGTTCACTTTATTTATTACCTTCGATAAATCTACCTTTATCGACTCCAAATTTCTTACAACAGCATTCAACTTCCAGTAATCTGCAAGATCGCTCACAACCAAAAAATTTGCTTCATTAACTCTATCAATTGACAGCTTATTCTGAGCACGTCCCATCGTAATATTTCTGTGCTTCACAGACTTTACCAGAGGGAAGTTTACACTGTGTCTCTTGATCCTCTGGGGTACCACCAGTGATCGCACAATATACTCCTTCTTGGGTCATGTAACCGGTTACCTTGACACCGCCCACAGGGCATTGACCACGCATTAAAGCCCACTCTTCACATTGCTTGTTATCTTCGAAGTAACAAATGCCGTACTCACCTCCATCGCCACGCTTCGCGATCTGGAGTTTGCCACCCTTTTCAATACAATTCTTTGATGCTGGGTTCGCCAGTGTCATATTATTTTTCTTTTCCTCTTCTGAACAACCTGTCACCATAACTAGAGCTGTAAGAGAAAGGGGAATAAAAAGATTTTTTAAAGTCATGTTCGCCTCATATTATTTGTTTTTATATCATATGAAATTGTACCTAGTTTTTGAGAAAAGTAAAACTCTTTAGTGACTGGATATTTCCCCTTGGAAATTAGCTTCTAAGCATGTAGATAGAACAAACAACTGCAATGAAAGACGTAGTATTATGATTCAAGATATCACTCAATCCCACGCTCTCACCGGCCCAGCTCATATGCAAGGCATTGGAGTACACAGTGGCCAGAAGGTGAATCTGCATATTCATCCTGCTGAACTGGGCAGTGGCATTACATTCATTCGTACAGATAAAGATAACGAACAAATCGCAGCTCGTTGGGATACAGTGGTCAATACTCAGAATAATACCACCATTGGTAATGAAGCTAGGGTCACTGTCTCGACAATTGAGCATCTCATGGCTGCTTTCGCCGCTCTTGGTGTTGATGATGCGCGTGTCGAGGTTGACGGGCCTGAAATGCCAATTATGGATGGGAGTGCGGCTCCGTTTATTGAGTTAGTCAAACAAGCAGGAATCAAAGAGAACAACGGGAAGCGTTCAGTGATTCGTATCCTAAGTCCTGTTACCGTTGAAGGTGATCATGGTCGTAAAGCCCAACTTGCCCCTGCCGATTCACCACTAATTAAAGTCGATTTTGGATTTCATGGCCGAGTTGACTTCCCGGATCAAACCTATTCATTCAACCCTCTCACCGAAAACTTTGCTGATGATATCGCGCCAGCTCGTACCTTTGGTCTATTGGAAGATGCAGAGAAGATCAAAGCTATGGGACTAGCCCGCGGAGCATCTCTTGAAAACACCGTAGTGTATGACAAGAAACGTATTGTGAACCCAGAAGGTCTGCGCTTTGATACAGAGTGTGCCCGCCATAAAATTCTTGATGTTGTGGGTGATCTTCACCTTGCTGGTGGGCTTATATGGGGGCAGTTCCATGGTATTCAGACTGGACATAGTCTAAACAATATGATCCTAAGAGAGTTGTTTTCTAAGCCGGAATGCTTCGAAATCAGTAAAGGCTATTAGCAACCTCGCCACACAAGAAACTCACAACCCCCATTGCCGTCGATGGGAAAACGTCTTATAACTGGGTGCAATATTATTTATAACAAAGTCAAATACAGGATTTTTTCATGGCAAAGTTGTCCAAACAGTTAGTTCTTCCCCTCTTATTATCCTTAGCTGCGTGTTCATCTGACAATGAAGAAGGGTTTGATGAAACCCCAGCTCCTGAAATCTATATGAATGCCTATCAAAAGTTTAAAGATGAGAGCTTTAAAGATGCATCCAAAATCTTTGACGAGGTAGAACGCCAACACCCCTACTCTGAATGGGCCACACGCGGACAAATCATGGCGGCCTATGCCAGCTATCAAGCCGGTGAGTATGACAAAGCCATTGCCACATTGGACGCTTTCACACAGCTACATCCTGGCTATCCTCACATTGACTACGCCTTCTATCTGCGGGCCATATGTTATTATGATCAAATCCTAGCGGTTTCACGGGACCAGCGTAACACTCTAGATGCCCTGAAAGCTCTGGAAGTTGTCTTGAAACGTTTCCCGAATACAAAGTATGGTCGTGATGCTCAGTTAAAGATTGACTTGGTGTATGACCACCTAG
Organism: uncultured Alphaproteobacteria bacterium; assembly: GCA_905479605.1. Taxonomy (GTDB): domain Bacteria; phylum Pseudomonadota; class Alphaproteobacteria; order UBA9655; family UBA9655; genus CAJQNC01. Next base: position 7,557 of record CAJQNC010000013.1, read on the forward strand.
CAGGAAAAGAAATGCAAGTCGGCCGCTATTACCTGAGTGAACGCCAGTATCTCTCTGCCATCAATCGATTCCAATCAGTTGTCGATGCCTACCCTCGAACCACACATGTTCCCGAAGCCTTACACCGTTTAGTTGAATGCTACCTAGCCCTTGGCCTTAAGGCTGAAGCTCAATCAGTCGCCTCTGTCCTTGGGCATAACTTCCCCGGAAATGAGTGGTATGCCGATACTTTCTTACTCCTCAAGGGTGAAGATCTCCGCCCCGAGTGGGTTAAGAAAGGTGATGCCAGCTGGTGGGAACGCCTGAAAAACCTCAAAGTTTACTAGGGGGTATACGTGCTGCAATCGCTGCAAATCCGCGATGTAGTGCTGATTCAGTCCTTGGATCTGGACTTTCACACAGGAATGGTAGTCCTCACTGGTGAG
>CAJQNC010000014.1 GCA_905479605.1 uncultured Alphaproteobacteria bacterium
TAACCATGAGCTGCAAAAAGCTGTTCATAAATATAACTCTTACAGGCCGCATGCGAACTTGAAAATGATGACTCCTTGTGAGTATATTAATGATTCCTATCGAGAGGCTGCATGAGTCTCATATGTATTGAACCTACACAAACATAATATAGTTTGTTGAAAGTTACATTCTTGAATGTTACATTTTGAATCACTAATCAAAAGCATTTGAAGATCGGATAACTAGATGCGCATTACCACTCTTTCAAAATCATTATTGGTACTCACATTTATCTACGGATCTGCAAATGGTCATGGTAGAGAAAATACTTCTCCAAATAATTGTCCAGAGATTGCAGTTGAGGTATTCCCTGATCCAGGAGTAATTCCTCCCGTACCGTATGAGGTCCTCATTGGGTACACAGATTGTAAAGGGGTGAAACACACACGAGTTGCACCACACTCCTATGGTCCTGCATATGTTGAATCAAACTCACCTTTTTCTATATATGTTAAAAACTGGGCAGGGAGCCCACCCATTTTTACTGTTAATGTTGGTCACGCAAATACAATGGTGATCGGCTGTGGCGGAAAGGAGTACTCCCCCCCCGGTCCGCACTGCTGGGTTGTTCGTCGCAATTAGAGACGGAGAACACTGTCGGATTCAGGGAGCAAACCCAATAACAAAAGAATAAATGTAAAGCTGAATTTAAAAATTGCAATGCGTGCGTGCATAGAAAACATAGTCAGTGAAATAAGCATCTTCTTTCTAAGTTTGGTGCAATCTGGAGAGGTGGTTATAAAAGTGGACGGAGTGTTAAGCTACAAATCTAAATGAGAAGGGATCATTTAAGACGAGTAGAATCTTAAAGAGCTAGCTTTACAATTTGGGGTCCATGCCACAGCGAGTCATTGCTGGATGCGTTAGGTTTTCCAATCCATGAAGGAGAATTTTAAACAACCTTAGAAAGCAATTACACAAACACTCAACAAGAAATCAAAGTATTTCATGAAAATATTAGAGTTGATGGTAGAAAATTAATTTCCGAACAACCCTACATACGATCGGAAGTAGATCGCTTCAAGAAACAGAATAATTATTTGTTGGGTTACTTCAATAAAAAATTCAATTATTGTTAAATCAAACATAGAGATATTAAAGATATAGCAAATAATTAAGAATTGAATCCGAGGTAATGTTCCACGTGGAACAATTTGGTAGGGGAGTATTGTTCCATGTGGAACATTATGAGACGGCTTTCCTTTTTGTTTTGAGGTAGGGCTTTAGATAATGGCCCGTATAACTCGCTTTTACTTTTACAATGTCATCTGGTGTTCCTGTTGCGACGATTTCACCACCCTTTTCCCCGCCTTCTGGTCCAATATCAATGATCCAATCAGCAGTTTTGATGACTTCTAAGTTATGTTCAATGACAATGACAGTATTTCCTTGGTCTACCAGAGTATGGAGAACTTCTAGCAGTTTGCGAATATCATCAAAATGCAAACCAGTGGTTGGCTCATCAAGAATGTAGACAGTTTTTCCTGTTGATCTTTTAGAGAGTTCTTTGGCCAATTTAATTCGTTGAGCTTCTCCACCAGATAAAGTTGTCGCCCGTTGGCCAAGGTGAATATAACTCAACCCTACATCAAGGAGAGTTTGAAGTTTTTGATTAACTGAAGGCATAGCCTCAAAAAAATGTAAAGCTTCTTCAACGGTCATATCCAAAACGTCAGCAATAGATTTGTCACGGTATTTGATTTCAAGGGTTTCACGATTGTAGCGGTGACCGTGACATTGATCACATTGAACATATACATCGGGTAAGAAATGCATCTCAATTTTCGTGACACCATCCCCTTGGCATGCTTCACAACGGCCGCCTTTGACATTGAAAGAGAATCGTCCCGGAGTATATCCACGAGCCTTTGCTTCCGGTAACCCAGCGAACCATTCCCGCATGGGAGTAAATAACCCCGTGTACGTTGCAGGATTTGAACGTGGTGTTCGGCCAATTGGAGATTGATCGATATCAATGACCTTATCGATATGCTGTAGCCCTTCAATGGACTTATGCGGTCCGGGTATGACAGGAGTACCGTGAAGTTCATGGATGAGGCTTTTGTATAAAGTCTCAATGACAAGAGATGACTTACCGCCACCAGATACACCCGTAACGCAAGTAAAGGTGCCTAATGGGAAGGTGGCATCAATGTCTTTGAGATTATTAGTCTTCGCACCTATAACTTCAATAGATCTGGACGACGCTGCTTTCCTGAGCTTAGAGGGTATGGGAATTGACTTCTGGCCGGAGAGATACTGGCCAGTGAGACTGTTGGGAGTTCTCATAATAGTTTGAGGAGTCCCCTTGGCGACGATTTCACCACCATGGATACCTGCACCGGGTCCCATATCTAATACATAGTCAGCTGCTAGAATAGCATCTTCATCATGCTCCACGACAATGACCGTATTGCCTAGGTCACGAAGCCGCTTGAGAGTCTCAAGAAGTCGATCGTTATCACGTTGATGAAGGCCAATTGAGGGCTCATCAAGTACGTACAAGACACCTGAGAGGCCTGAACCGATCTGTGAAGCAAGGCGAATGCGTTGGCTTTCACCACCTGATAAGGTTCCAGATGATCGTGATAGGGTCAGGTAGCCGAGCCCTACACTAACGAGGAAGCTGAGTCGCTCATTTATTTCCTTCAATATTCGATGAGCTATAGCCTGATTGGTAACGGATAGCTTATCTTCAAGCTGTTGAAACCACTGAGAGCATTGGTCAATAGACATACCCGCAATTTGTCCTAAGTGATGGTTCTCAATACGAACAGCGAGGGCTTCGTCTTTTAAACGCCAGCCGGTGCAACTTTCGCATTGATGACTGGATTGATATTTATTCATTTCGTCAATCGATCCGTGACGATCTTTTTTCTCACGTTGGCGACGTTCCAGGCTAGGTATAACTCCTTCAAATGGTTTGCTAGTCCGGTGGCGGCGTGAACCATCTTCGATTTGAATAGGAATAGATTCATTACCGGATCCGTAGAGAATAACTTCTTGGGTTCTTAAGGGTAGTTTTTGAAAAGGAGTTTCAACATCACCGCCATAATGTTGAACAACTGCATTCAGCATTTGCAGGTAATAGAATGAAAATGATGTATTCCAAGGAGCTATAGCACCTTCACTAACGCTTAATTTAGGGTTTGGGATAACTAACTGTGAATCAAAAGTTATTTGAACACCAAGGCCATCACACTTCGGGCATGCTCCAAAGGGACTATTAAAAGAAAACAGGCGCGGTTCAATCTCATCAATGGTAAAGCCAGAAACAGGACAAGAAAACTTGGCAGAAAACGTTGTACGTTGTTGCGTATTTGTATCATCAGCATAAACTAGGCCATCAGACAGCTTGAGACAGGTTTCGATGGCTTCGGCTAACCGAGTTCCAATATCCTTCTTTACAACAATCCGATCAACCACTACCTCAATATCATGCTTAATCTTTTTATTAAGTGTTGGTGTATCTTCAATATCATATAATTCGCCATCAATCCTCAGTCGTTGAAAGCCTTGCTTACGAAGATCAGTAATTTCTTTTTTATATTCACCTTTGCGGCCGCGGATCAGTGGAGCGAGTATGTATAACCGTGTTCCTTCAGGCATAGACAATATACTGTCTACTATTTGTGTAACGGTTTGACTTTGAATAGGTAAACCAGTTGTTGGCGAATGAGGAATGCCGACCCGGGCGTACAAAAGTCGTAAGTAATCATAAATTTCAGTAATCGTTCCTACAGTCGAGCGGGGATTTTTAGATGTAGTTTTTTGCTCGATGGAAATGGCTGGTGAAAGGCCATCAATAGCGTCGACATCGGGTTTTTCCATAAGCTGTAAAAACTGACGAGCATAGGCGGAAAGGCTTTCAACATAACGCCTTTGTCCCTCAGCATAAATAGTGTCAAAAGCCAGCGAGGACTTGCCGGAACCGCTTAGCCCTGTGATAACAACAAGCTGGTCTCGAGGTATTTCTACATCTAGATTCTTAAGGTTGTGTTCCCTAGCGCCGCGGACATGAAGTTTAGAATGCATCAGAACTACCTAGTTTCATATATATGATCAGCTTTATTAATGAGATCTGGGTTTAACTCCAAACCAATCTTTTGGGCCGTGTCTAAGTTAATATGCATATAAAGCCTCTCTGGATCCTCAACAGGTATGTGGTCTACGGGTGTTCCATTGAGGACTTTAGTGGCCATTTGGCCCAATTGATGACCCTGGGCGACCCAATCTACGCCAACTGCAGCCAACGCACCCCGCTTGACGGTCTCAACATCGCTACCGATAACGGGGATCTTATGTTGAATCGCTGGGATTGTAATCGCTTCCAAAGCTGAGATGACGGTATTATCTGTTGGCAACAGAATGGCGTCAACTTCCCCAACAAGGCGTTTGCTGGCTGAAAGAACCTCACTGCTCTTAGATATGCTTACTTCGATCATATGAATTTTATGTTTTTGAGCATATTCTTTCATCTTTTCAACTTGGGCCGCAGAGTTCGATTCTCCAGAGTTATAGATTACACCTATGGTTTTAGCGTTGGGAAGGAGAGCGTGTAGAAGTGAAAATACTTCACTTGTGGGCACTGCATCTGTCACCCCTGTTATGGTCTTAGATGGTTTATCCATTGATGATACAAGCTTAGCAGAAACGGGATCACTCACAGCTCCAAATAAGATTGGAGATATACCATTTGACGATGCCACAGCCTGGGCCATAGGTGTCGCAAGAGCTATGATTAAGTCAAACTTCTCTCCTGATACCTTTTGGGCAATTTGGGCGGCAAGAGTCGGGTTTCCTTGCGCATTCTCATATGTCCACTCTATGTCCATTTCTGCGAGCTCTTTGGTGATACCCTCGCGAATCTGGTTGAGGGCTGTGTGCTCTACAATCTGGCAAATAGCAATATTTTTAGCTTCTGTGAAGCCCGTCAATGTAATGAGTAATGCGGACATGATAGAAACTATGCGTCCTATGTTCATAAGTCCTCCTTAAGAAAATTGGGCAATGTTAAATTCTTAGCAGTTTTGTCATTGAAAGTAACATTTATTATGTCTGGCGCAACTACGGGTATTTCACCCGGTCGTTCACCTGCCAAGATTCGTAACGCTATGCGCCCGGCTTGTAAGCCAATTTCTTTTTGATCATAAGCCAAAGCTGCGTATGCTCCCCGCTCAACGGAGTCAGGGTCGCTTGCAAAGAGTGGAATATGATTCTGTAGGCAAACTTTTATAAGGGCTTCAAGGCCTGAGACAACAGTATTATCATTTCCGATAAAGATAGCCTCAACCTTCCCAACTAAGGACTGAGAGGCCACAGAGACATCTCCAGACTTTGCGGCTGGAGTTGAGAGAATGGAAATGCCACTTTTCTTTGCTAGCTTTGTGAGGTCACGTAGCATGGCAACGCTGTTTGCTTCCCCAGGATTGTAAACCACTCCTAAATGAGACAGCTTCGGTATGAGCTTCTGTATGAATTTAAGTTGACGCCTTAAAGGTGGAGTGTCCATGACACCAGTTACATTGCCGCCTGGTTTGTCAACTGAAGTGATAATCCTGGCTTCTACAGGGTCAGAAATAGCAGCAAAGACCACTGGTGTGGATTTATTATTTCCTATAATGGCTTGCGCAGATGGGGTGGAAATAGGGATAATAAGATCCAGACTCATACCAGCAAACTTATGCCCTATCTGTGTGGCTATTGCCGGGTTCCCCTGAGCGCTCTCATACACAATATCAATTTCGTTGGTATTGTCATTCATTAATACTTCAACAACTCCTTCACGTATTTTGTTAAGTGATGGGTGTTCAACTATTTGTGTAATACCTATCCTCTGACGTGCATAACTGGGTTGAGTTGTTAATAGGAGAGCTGCAATCGCTGTTGCAGATTTAAAAAATACCTTCATTTTTACGCCTCGAACATTGGTGGTTGGAAATATTTGTGTTATTAATAAATGAAACCCACCAATTCCAAACAACAGACGCTGAGTGATTAGAACTCTTCGATTGAAAAGACATATTTAAGCTCCTGTTATTGGTTACGAGACTATAACTATTACATTAGGTACTGTACGTTGTCTATTGGAAAGTGTAAAAATATGTTCCACATGGAACAATTCAAATTGGGATGTTTGTAGGTGCAAGATATTTCGGAACTCATTGACCAGGAGAATGTTCCACGTGGAACAAATCTAGAAGTTTATCTCAACACGCTCTTAAAATGGCAGAAGTCAATTAATTTGATATCCTCATTGACGGCTGACCAAGTTTGGAACCGTCATTTTCAAGATTCAATACAGTTAATTCCTCATATACCATTAGGGACTCAATCTCTTATTGATCTTGGCTCAGGTGCCGGATTTCCCGGCTTGGTTGTGAGTATCGTTTCCGGTGTTCATGTGGAGTTGATCGAATCAGATCGCAAAAAATGTATGTTTCTAAGAGAAGTCATACGACTCTGTAGAGCGAATGCGTCGTGCATAAATGCGCGTATAGAAGACGTAGAAGGATTAAGAACTCAATTAATTTTATCCCGAGCTCTGGCACCGTTGAGTGTGCTATTGAGCTATTCGCAGAAGCTTTTACTAAAGGACGGCGTTATGATCTTTTTAAAAGGTGAAAATGTGAATAATGAGATTGCAGAGGCTCAAAAAAAATGGCACTTTAAATGTGAAATATTCAAGAGCAAAACCTCTTCAACAGGAAAAATAATAAAAGTCTGGGACTTATATGGCAAAGGTATTTGCAATCGTTAATCAAAAGGGGGGTGTTGGGAAGACAACCACCACTGTTAATCTAGGTACAGCCCTGGCAGCTACCGGCCGAAAAACGCTTATAGTCGACCTTGACCCCCAGGGAAACGCGACTACTGGATTAGGATTTACTTCGAAAGAAGGAATGAAGAGTTCTTATGATTTGTTGACATCGCCGGGTTCCTTTCATGATATCCTACAACCTACCGCAATTCCCCATTTGTTTATTATACCGTCAAACCAAAATTTATCAGGTGCCGAGATTGAGCTGGCCAGGTTTAAAAAAGGAGAGAGAGAGCTACTTCTTAAGGAGCATCTTACACCTTATCTTGATGAGTATGATTATGTTCTCCTCGACTGTCCTCCCTCATTAGGGCTTCTTACTGTTAATGCTTTAGCTGCTGTCGAGAAAGTTCTTGTTCCCTTACAGTGTGAATTTTATGCTCTCGAAGGCCTAAGCCAACTTTTGAAAACCATTCGAATAGTTCAAGGAAAAATAAACCCAAGCCTCGTGCTTGAAGGAATTGTCTTGACAATGTTTGATACCCGTAGTGCACTTAGTTCACAGGTTGCTAATGATGTTCGGTCCCATCTAGGGAAGAAAGTTTATGATACGCACATCCCCAGAAATGTTCGTATCGCAGAAGCGCCTTCGTTCGGGAAGCCAGCCATTTTGTATGATATTAAATGCCTTGGCTCTCAAGCTTATCTGGATTTAGCTAAAGAATTGTTACAAAGAGAAGGAGATAAGGCGGCATGACACCAAAGAGAGGTTTAGGAAAAGGGTTATCATCTTTACTAGGAGAAGATGCTAATTTTGAAAGCCACCGCGGCCGCCGTTCTATTGTGAAGATAGGCAATCTCAGAAAAAGTAGTTACCAGCCCAGGACTTATTTTAATGAGGATGAGTTAGAATCCTTGTCGGCTTCCATTCAAAGTCACGGGATTTTACAGCCAATTCTTGTACGAGAATTGGGCGATCAAAGATATGAAATTGTCGCTGGAGAGCGTCGTTGGAGAGCGGCCAAGATGGCAGGTCTCGAAGAAGCACCGGTCGTCATTATGGATTTGACTGAGCTTCAAGCGTTGGAAATAGCGCTACTGGAAAACATTCAGCGGCAGGATTTATCTCCCATAGAGGAAGCAGAAGGATACAAGAACCTATTAGAGAACTTTAACCATACGCAAGAAAGTCTCTCTAAGGCTCTTGGTAAGAGTCGTTCGCATATTGCAAACTTACTTAGGATCCTGGCTTTGCCTGAAGACATCAAAGCTGCTATTCAGGATGGAGATTTAACTATTGGTCATGCGAAGCTATTAATTGGTTCTGAAGACCCATCTAGCTTGGCTAAACATATTATCAAAAATCGAATGAGTGTTCAGGAAACGAATAGTTTTGTGAAGGAAGTTAGCCCCAGCAAGCGGCAACGATCCAGGAGTTCTTACATTGATCCCGAATTCTCCACTATCGTTTCGCAGTTTGAAGAGCTAACGGGAATGAAGACAGAAATTCGTCCTTATGGTGACCGCAAAGGGAAAATTGTTTTTGATTACAAGGATCTTGAGCAGCTTGATTTATTTCTTAAAAGGCTTTCGGCTGGGTCAACCTTCGATGAAAAACCAATACCGAGGGTATACAGTATTTAGAATGTTCCATGTGGAACATCCTCACTGTTCCATGTGGAACATTCGCCAATTAAATAATTGAGAATTAGACGATTTAATAGCTTTTTCAGTCTGAAGTAGTTTCTCGTATTTTGCTTTTATTACTGCTGAGGTTGATTTTCTTGCAGCCGTAAGGTAGTGAGGTTGATCCTTAAAAAATAGGGCCTTTGATAGGCGGTCCTTCTGGTAATTAATGGCTTTTAGCTCATAAAGGGTAAGTAGCCCACGAACAATAGACCGTAGTGTGGGTATATAATGTTCAGTAGGAAGTGGAAATTCGTGAGCAATTGATTTTGTCAGGTTGTTTATAAACAATAAAGTCTGATTATCTGAATGAGGAACAACTTTGGCTTTAATAAGCTGGTTAATCAAATCAGGGCAGGAAGAGTCGTATGACAATGCAAGAAGCTTTGTAAAGTTGTAGAATTCGTCTGGCTGATTAGAGAAGGCTTGAAAAATGAGGTTCAATTGATCTTGGGGAAGGTTTAATCCTTTGAGATAATAATTGAACTCTGTTCGTAACAGAGGTGCTTCGTAGCACCCTATGGCCAGCCCTTCTGGTAGGGATTGAACAAACTTTACGAAGCTGCTGGTTGTTCTAAGGGACTGGGAGGTAAAAATATAGGTTTGTGTATCAGAACAGGTTTTACATTTCTTCAGGGACTTGTCTGTTGTTCCTGTAATCAGCTTTGTATTATTATTTAATTCCTCAAATAAAGATGGAGTATCCACGGCTGGTAGGTCTAAGTATTCCTTCTCTGTTATTTCAAGAACTGGACCCTTTACCTTCTTCAAATAAAGAAGTGTTCTTTCGATAACGGATGCTTCATTTCCAAAGACTAAAAAAATCCGTGTGGATTCAAGAGGGGCTGAAAAAAGCTTATCAAAATTAATTTTCATTTTTGGAAAAATACATTGCTAAGTCAGCTTGGATAAATTGAGCTAATAATTCGAGAGCCTGCTTAGTCGCATAATCTTCTGTAATGGGGTTAGAATAGAACTGCGTGCTGCGGACTACGTAGGAGTTCTGAGCCTTTACTGTACTTCGATGTAGGGTTTCTTGGGTTTTTTTATCTTTCAGTATTAACTGAGCAAGAGCAACTTTATTTTTCCGAACGGTCACGCCTGTACGATTAACGCCAATGCTAGACTCTGTAATCGTCAGATCAATCATGAGGTTATACCGTGAGGTTTCAGAAGTTTCGTATCCTTCTAAGAGATACCTTAGATGATTGCGAAGAATTTGACCGTCCCGATTGGGTATTGTCGAAACGAATATCCCCCCTAAGTCTTTTTGAACCTGTTCATCATATAGAGGGCTAAAAGAGCAGGATTGTAAAAATAGTCCAAATAAAACGATGAGATAGGATAATTTATTTCTAACAGACAACATTGGCTATCCTTCCTGGAATATAAACAAATCGTTTAATAGCAGCACCATCTATGTGCTGTTTAACATTAGGATGATCTAATACCTTTGCTTTTAAGTCCTCTTGTCCAATGGAGGGGGGGACCTCGAGAGTTGCACGGGTCTTCCCATTTACTTGAATTGCAATGGTTATTAATTGATCTTGTATGAGTTTTTCATCATAGATAGGCCACTCTAACTCAGCCGCAAATCCAGCATGCCCTATAAGCTCATGAATACTTTCACATAAATAAGGAACAACTGGAACGAGTATGGGCAGAAGGGAATGAAGCGCCTCAGCAAGCGCCCATGAATCCTCAGGGGAGCAAACTTTGAAATCTTCAATGATATTCACATATTCACGAATTCTCGCCGTATACCGGTTGAAGTGGAAACGATCAATGTCATGAGCCGTATCTCGAATAAACTTATGAGTTTTACGCCGTAAATCAAGAGCCTTTTCATCAAAATCTTTAGGTTCGTGTGTTCTATCAAAATGACTCAATAATGAAGTGTGGATCGTGTAGAGTCGCCACAACCGGTTGATAAAGCGCCAGGTACCTTCAACGCCAGAGGCGGTCCACTCGAGGTCTCGGTCAGGCGGACTATCGGATAGAATAAATAGGCGAACGGCATCAGCACCATATTCACTGATCATTTTTTCAGAGGCGATGACATTCTGCTTGGATTTACTCATTTTTTCTGAGCGACCGATTTTAACAGGAGTTCCATCATTCATTTTGATGGCTTGGCCTTCTTCCGTAATGAGAACTTCTTCAGGATATAGCCAAGCTCCTGATTCATCCTTGTAGGTTTGGTGACACACCATTCCTTGAGTTAACAAGCGTGTGAATGGCTCTTTAGTATCGGTATATCCACAGTGATTGAGGGCCAAAGTAAAGAAACGTGCGTAGAGAAGGTGAAGTATGGCATGCTCTATACCACCGATATATTGATCAACAGGCATCCAATGGTCTACGAGAGCCTTGTCTAATGGCTTAGGGCTATGAGGGGAGCAGAAGCGCAGGAAGTACCAAGAGGACTCGAAAAAAGTATCGAGTGTATCTGTCTCTCTTTCGGCAGGTTCACCGCACTGAGGGCAATCTACGTGCTTCCAGCGAGGGTGGTGATCTAGAGGGTTGCCTGGTTTATCAAAAGACAGATTTTCAGGCAGTGTGACAGGCAAATCTTTTTCGGGTACGGGAACAATTCCACATGAAGGGCAGTGAATGATGGGAATAGGGCACCCCCAGTAACGTTGCCGGGAAACTCCCCAGTCTCGTAATTTGAAGGTTACCTCTGCCTTGCCCAACTCGAGTTTCTCAAGTTTGGCGATGGCCTTTGTCATTGCTTCATCTACAGGCAGCCCGTCAAGGAAATCAGAATTAAACATAATTCCATCCCCTGTATACGCTTGGCCATCTAAATCAAATTTCTGTGGAGATGAATCCTTAGGATAGACAACAGGGAGTATGGGGAGCTTATACTTTGTAGCAAACTCATAATCTCGTTGATCATGAGCAGGACAGCCGAAGATAGCACCCGTTCCATATTCCATAATGACAAAGTTTGCAACAAACACAGGTAGGGAGACATCTTTAAGGAAAGGGTGCTTAACGGTAAGGCCTGTGTTGAAGCCTTTCTTTTCGACTGTGTCTAAATCCCGAGTACTTGTCCCCATGGCCCGGCATTCGGCCACAAATGTTTTAAGGGCTGGATTTGTTTCGGCGAGTCCAGCAACCAGGGGATGGTCCGCAGAAAGCCCAATAAATGAAGCTCCGAACAGCGTATGAGGACAGGTCGTGAAAATTTCTACGCTTTTCTCTTCCAGTTCATTGACTTGAAAAGTGACTCGCGCACCCTGGGATTTGCCAATCCAGTTTTGCTGCATGAGACGAACTTTTTCAGGCCATTCCTCGAGAGGTTGCAGGCCTTGGAGTAGTTCTTCAGCAAAGCGTGTAATACGCAGAAACCATTGGTTTAATTTTTTTCGCTCAACAGGGGCGCCAGATCGCCAACCTTTGCCGTCAATGACTTGCTCGTTGGCCAATACAGTTCCTTCGACAGGGTCCCAGTTGACAAAAGATTCTTTACGATAAACTAATTTTTCTTTAAGGAAATCCAGGAAGAATTTTTGCTCGTGGCGGTAATAATCAGGGGAGCAGCTGAGAAGTTCTCGATCCCAATCATAGGAGCAGCCAATGTCTTTCAGCTCGGCCCGCATATACTCTATATTCTGGCGAGTCCACTCCATGGGTTGAACATTGTGGCGAATCGCTGCATTCTCGGCAGGAAGTCCAAAGGCATCCCAGCCCATAGGGTGTAGAACTTCAAAGCCTTTGGCTCGCTTGTAACGGGCAACTACGTCACCAAGTGCATAGTTACGCACATGACCCACATGGAGACGACCAGAGGGATATGGAAACATTTCTAGGACGTAGTACTTGGGCTTAGGGCTTTTATCATCAGCACGGAATATACCCGCTTCATCCCAAGCTTGCTTCCATTTACCCTCTTGTTCTTTGAAGTTATAGCGGCTCATGGGCTTCCTATGATTTCTTGGCGTGATAGCCTCGCGCTCGAATGAGGATGGTATTTTCCATATTTGTCATCATTTCCTGGTCTACTGGAATGTCTTTCCAGTGTTGACCTTGGCGAACTTGACGGAATATAGAGACCTTAATTCCATCCGATCTTAGCTGACGATCGAGGATATACACATTTACTTTAAATCGTTCATTGTCGGTTCCATGGGGTGAGTACCAGTCAGTTAGTATTACACCGCCAAATGGATCTGCTGACGTAATGGGCATGAAAGACAGAACATCGAGTGAAGCCCGCCACAGGTGTGAGTTAACACCTAGGACGCCATCCTCTGCGTTGCGCTTACGTGCACCACCAAAGACAAAAACATCCTCACCCATGGCTTTGCCCATGCCACGGTATTTTCGATCTTCATAAGATTCAGTTTTACGTTCTTCTTCGACGAAGTCAGAAGAGCAGGCGCTCAATAGAACAGCAGGAATAAGCAAGAAGGGATATTTTTTCATCATAAGGATCCTCTTTCGACAATATGGTTTAGGTATGCGACGAAAGACCCACTCCGTCAAGGCAAAAAAAAGAAGGAGGGGTATAAAGCCCTCCTTCTTAATGGTTCGTCTTCTAATCTGATTAGAACTTAATTTTTGTGCCAAGAACGAATGCGTTGGACTTGCCACTGCGGACTTCAAAGTATTGAGTGCCGGGGTTATTTGCAGCGTTTGCAATCGCTCCATCAATGGGGGCGCCATTATTTTTCATGTTGTAATGGGCATATTCGCCAAACACAAGGACACCGGGTGCTAATTTGTGATCAAGAGCCGTCGTGAATATATGGGTACGTGATGTTGAGTTGCCAATGTTGTCAGCTACTGCATTGTAAGCAACGGCTTTGCGATGACCGTAGAAGTAACCGCCACTAAGCTTGGTAGCGCCCCAGTTGTAAGCGAGGCCAGTATCGATAAACCAGCTATCTTTAGCCTTGGCAGTTGAAGTAACAGCGTTCGCATTTTGATAACTTACGCGAGTGGCTTCATGAGAACGGCCGTTCCAGCCAAATTCACCGCCCCATTCAAAGCCTTTGTAACTGTTCAAGAAGCCGAGTGCAAAAGCAGACGTATTTTTGAACTTATTGGTAAATGAGAAGTTACCTGGAGCTAAGAATAAGCCTTGCGTAGTCACGATTTGGCTGTTAGATGGCCCAATATTCTTACAAGGAGAGTGGGCTTCACCAAAGATGAAGGTTCCTGACAAAGCGAGTTCCCAGCCGTTGTTGAACTTGTTGATAAAGTTCACCCCACCCGCAAAGCTGTGGGTATCGAATATTTTACGGTTTGTACCGATATCTCCTTCTTTACCACGCAATGTATCAGTCGCAGCTTCTCCACGATGTTGTGTTCGTGGAGTGTAGCTTACACCCGCTTGGAGACCTTTCCAACGAGGGGTGTGGTAGATAATCTTTGTAGAACGACTTGTATCCCCTACAAGGTCGGGAGAAACAACAGTGCCTGTCGTAAAGTTGACGACGCGATCGAAGTTCCCGTCAAATCCGCCAGTACCACCGAGAGGATCGCCACCGTAGAAAGCCATGGTATCTTCTACACCATCGACGTCACCCATAGTGAGCTTACCCCAGCTTCCGCCGAAGTACAGGTAATTTTCTTTGATGTTTTTTTGTTTGTTTGTGTCTGCATCTACAACGATAGTGAAACCGTAATCCATTCCTGGATCTGTTTTACCTGTGATGTCAAACTTTAGGCGGGCATCATCAACTGTGAAAAGGTATCCACGACCCTTGCCAATATAATCACATGGCTCACCAGGTCCAAATGGAGTCGCAGGAACAATGACTGTACGGTCATTGTGGAACCACCACGCATTAAAGTTAGATTGGCCTGAAATCGTTAGCTTAGGAGCAGCAAGGGCTGGGGTTTCACTGGCTGCATAAGCCTGAGAAAGAGCCATGGCGCTGATTAGAGCGGAGGTCATTAAAATTCGTTTCGTCATGAGAAGCCTCTTT
>CAJQNC010000015.1 GCA_905479605.1 uncultured Alphaproteobacteria bacterium
TTGGCGCAACAGGCACGAGCTAGTTCACCCCTCCAAAGCCATGAGTGAGTTTTTAATGGGCGCTGAGCAAGCTTTTCTAAAGATTTGAGCGGTACAACGCGTGGAAAAGACCTGAAACAAGTGGCCAAAGTCTTTTTCCACGCCACCATTGCCGTGAAAAAAGAAATGAGTGTATGTTTTTACTCTATACCCCTTATAAACCAAACAAAAGCTTTAGGTTGAAACCACCCCTAAAAGTAAAATATATATTCCCACAGCCTCACAAAACAGCAGCTAAACCAGGGTTGAACGACCACCATCAACACCAATTACTTGTCCTGTGATCCACCCTGCATCTGGAGACAGCAAAAAAGCTGCCGCATTTGCCTGATCTTGAGGGGTTCCAAGGGTTTTCAAGGGGTGAGACTTTGTAAGGCTTTGTGCCATAGCTTCATTCTGCAGTAGCGGCTCAGCCATTTTGGATTGGGTAAGGCTAGGAGCAATGGCGTTCACCCTCACATGAGGGGCTAACTCTGCTGCGAGTGAGACAGTTAGACCTTCTACTGCTGCTTTTGCTGAGCCAATGATTGAATGCTGAGGAAAACCACGATGTGCGGCAACACTTGAAAATAAGACAACAGCTCCTGACTCTTTTTGAAGCCCTTCCTGGGCGGCTTGTATGGCTTGGGCCGCTGCTACTGTGTTAAGGTGAAAGGTATCCAGGAAGTCTTTCTCTGTAGCTTGGGGTAAGGGCTTAAGAACAATAGAACCCACACAGTAGGCTAGACCTCTAAAGCCATTACCTTGATCACCCTTAGTGATAGCTGCCTTCAGTTGGTCTTCTTGAAGAGCATCTGCTACAGCATATGTAGCATCAAGCTCATTGGCCAAGGACGATAACTCCCCCTCATTTCGGCCTACCAAATGCAGAGATTCTCCTCGCTCATATAGAAGGTGGGCAAGTGCACTTCCTACGCTCCCCGTTGCTCCTACTATGATTATTCTCGCTTGTGACATATTTTAATTCCTTCCGTTGATAAACATTCTACCCGAGGGGGGTTAATAGGTTATTTCAAAGATTCCAAAAATTGCTCGGCTTGTTCAACAATTTTATTAACGTGCTGTTGATCCATTTTTGCAAGATTTCGATAAGGTAGCTTCATTCTGGGATTCTTATCAAAACGCTCCTCATGCTTAATAATAAAATACCAATACAAACTATTAAATGGACAGGCCTTTTCGCCAAACTTTTCTTTAACGTTATAGTGACAATTCTTGCAGTAATCGGACATTCTGTTGATGTAGGCCCCACTTGAGATATATGGTTTTGTTGCAACAATTCCACCGTCTGCATAGAGGGCCATACCGATTGTATTCGGTAACTCAACCCATTCATAAGCGTCCGCATAAACAGCAAGGTACCACTCATGGACATCTTTAGGGTTACAATTAGCTAGAAGTGCAAAATTTCCTGTGACCATTAACCGTTGAATATGGTGGGAGTAAGCTTCCTCCTTTGTCATTTTTACTACTTGGTGGATACAGTTCATTTTCGTATTCCCCGTCCAGTAAAAATCTGGAAGAGGTTCCTTGCAGTCCATGACGTTATTTTCTGCGTAGTGGGGCATAAATTTCCAATACACTCCACGTATAAATTCACGCCACCCTAAGATCTGTCGGATAAAACCTTCTGCTGCATTGAGAGGGACCTTGCCAGATTTATAGGCTCTTTCAACTTTTGCACAAACTTTCTTTGGATCCAGAAGCCCTGCATTGATGTAGGGTGAAATAATGCTGTGAAAAAGGAATGGTTGACCTTCCTTCATCGTATCCTGATAGTCACCGAAGTGCTGAAGGTGGTGTTTGACAAAGTAATCAAATGCTTTTTGGGAATCTTTAGCCGTCACAGCAAAATGAAAGGGTTCGGCATCACCAAAATGATTAGGGAAGTGTTTTTTTACAAGGGTAATAACATCCTGAGTGATTTGATCTGGCTTGAATTGAATGGGTTTGGGGGTTGTTAGGTCCTTTGGTAAAGTTTTCCGATTCTCTTTATCCAGGTTCCAGACTCCCTCCACAGGCTCCTTACCATTCATCAGAATTCCTGTTTTCTTGCGCATCATTCTGTAAAAGTGTTCCATCAAAAGGTTTTTCTGTTCTTTTTCCCAATCAAGGAACTCCTGTTCCCTAATAAAGAATCGATCATCATCCAGTATCTCAAATGGGACAGCACACTCCTTCTTAAGCTTGAGCATATCTTGATATTGGCGGTATTCACCGGGCTTGGTGACAATCACCTCTTGAATAGGAAGCTCCTTGATAGCTCTGAATATCTCTTGGTAAAAACTCCCTCGATTTTTTGGGCAATCAAGAGTTACATACCGCACCTGATATCCGTCTGACTTTAATTCTTCTGCAAAATGGCGCATGGCAGAAAACTGAAAGATCAGTTTCTTTTTATGGTGCTTAACGTAGGTGGCTTCTTGCTTAGTTTCTGCAAGCAATATGAGGTCTTTGTCTTTGCTGAGGCCTACAAGGCTAGGAAGCGCATGTGTTAGTTGGTCACAATAAAGAGGCCTCAACTTCATAGTCTTTCTCCCTTAAAACAGCATATGTAGACAAACTGTCGTTAGAATTGTAGCTTACTGCTTACTAACTATAAAAATAATATGAGGCTCATGTCCAATTTAAAAAAGATTGCCGTAATAGGTAGTGGCATATCAGGCCTCTCTGCTGCCTATTTTCTCAAAGACAACCATGAAGTTCACTTGTTTGAAAAGCTTGAACGAGCTGGGGGACATTCCAATACGGTGATGGTGGATATGGAAGGGAAATCTATCCCAGTGGACACCGGGTTCATTGTATTTAACAATCATACCTATCCCAATCTAGTGAAATTCTTCAAACACCTAGACGTTCCGATAATAGACAGTGATATGTCATTTTCCGTATCACTTGATCACGGTAAACTTGAGTATGCTGGAACAAATCTGGATACTTTGTTTTGCCAACGATCCAATCTCACCCGACTCGATTTTTGGCGAATGGTGAAGGACATCTTCCGATTTAACCGTATGGCTCGTATAATATCAGCCGATATTGGATATGACATCACACTAGAGAATTTCCTCAATAAGCATGGTTTTTCAAAGCCCTTTCGTGACTGGTACCTCTACCCAATGACCTCAGCTATTTGGTCGATGCCTTTTCAGGGAGTGGGAAGCTACCCTGCCCGTACACTTATAGATTTCTTTCACAACCATGGCCTGCTGAGAGCCATAACCCAACACCCTTGGCTGACTGTAGAGGGTGGAAGTCAAACTTACGTGAAAACATTGATTACTCAGTTAGAAAATGTTCATCTGAATACTGAAGTGAAATCAGTGTTTCATGATGGTACAAAAGTTCAGGTAAGCACAAGCCAAGGAAAATATGAGTTTGACGGGGTCGTTCTTGCAACAGATGGGGCGGCTCCTCTTTCACTCCTTCAATCTCCCTCAACCCTTCAAAAAGAAATCTTGGGAGGATTTAAGGTCTCCAGAAACAAAGCTATCCTCCATTGGGATCTAAACCTTATGCCAAAGAGACGAAAAGCCTGGACCAGTTGGAACTATCTCCTGCAAAGTGGCGGTTCATCTAAAGGGGTATCCTTATCTTATTGGATGAATCGTCTGCAAGCAATTGAATCTAAGCATCCCTTGATTGTTACGCTTAATCCTGTGCAACTGCCTGATCCCGAAAAGACTTTCTATGAAACAGAGTATTTCCACCCCCTATTTGACGCTGAGACAATAAAGATGCAGGATAGACTTTCTGAGATTCAAGGTGTAGATAATATCTGGTATGCTGGCGCGTATCATGGCTATGGCTTTCACGAAGATGGGTTGAAATCAGGAATGCAAGTAGCTCGGAAATTAGGGGGGAGAGTTCCATGGCAAACCTAATACCCCACCGCATCGTAACCGCTAAGGTGATGCATAAACGTCTTGTGCCTCGTGTGAATCAGTTCGTTTATGGGCAGTACTATCTTTGCTTAGCCCTTTCAAAGTTAGCGTCAAAATCCAGCCCGTTTTTCTCCTTGAATCATTTTAACCTTTTTTCCTTCTATGAGAAAGACTATGGTCCCTGTGATGGTTCAAACTTATTCAAATGGTGCCAAAAGACTCTCAAAGCTAACAATATCAAAACGGACTGGTTAAAAGAAGTTCACCTCATCACCCAACCTCGTCTCTTGGGCTGGGTCTTTAACCCAGTGAGCTTTTGGCTCTGTGAGGATAAGAACCAAGACATTCGAGTGGCTGTGGCTGAGGTACACAATACTTTTGGGGAGCGTCATACCTATTTGGTACATCAAGAGAACCTCCACCCTCTTTCAGGAAATGATGAAATCACAGGAAAAAAACTTCTTTATGTGTCTCCTTTTTTCAACGTTGAAGGGGAGTATGTTTTTCGCATCAAGAAGACCTCTGATAGCTTTGGTGTCTGGATTGACTATTACGTTGATGATGAGAAGAAGCTTATCACCTCCTTAACCGGGAACTTGAAAAAGCCTTTAAGGAGCATGACACTCCTGGGAGTATTTTTCAAAATCCCTCTTGCAAATTTAAAGACTTTCTTATTAATACATTATCAAGCCATAAAGTTGTGGTTTAAAAAAATAAAACTAACTCATCGAAATCCATTTACAGGGCCAGAGGTATCAGTGTGTTCCAAGAAAAACATCAACAGGGACTAAAGTCGGCGCCAAGGGCAGCAAAGACTTTGTTAAAAGCGCTTGGGGAAATCGAGTATGGATGTCTCAAGCTGACGACTCCCGAAGGCCAGATGATGGAATACAAGGGGGAAGAGACTGGGCCCACGTGTGAGGTGACACTTTTTAGCTGGGATGTTCTCACGCTTGCTCTGGACCAATCAGACGTGGGCCTAGGAGAAACATACATGAACAGGCTGTGGAATACTTCTTCCCTTCCGGACTTTCTTATTCTCGTGTGCCTCAATGAGAGGGCACTCCTAAAAGCCTTTCACTACTCTCCTGCCTACAATTTTCTTTTTCGGTTTCGGAACCTTATTCGAAAGAATTCCAAGTCAGGAAGTCGCCGAAACATCATATCCCACTATGATCTAGGCAATGACTTTTATGAACTATGGCTTGACCCCTCTATGACCTATTCCAGCGGAATATACAAAGGCGAAGATTGCCTTATCACATCACAGAAGAACAAAATGGAGCAAGCTCTCTCACTTCTTTCGCCTCAGAAAGGAGAGACGATCTTGGAAGTAGGTTGCGGCTGGGGAAGTTTCCTGGAACACGCGTCAAAAGAAGGACACTCAGTGGAAGGGGTTACGATCTCTCCAAGCCAAAGGGACCATTGCCAAGAACGTTTGAAAGACTTAAACACCAAAGTCAGCTTGCTTGACTACCGGGACCTGAAACAAACTTTTGACCATATTGTGTCTATCGAAATGTTCGAAGCTGTTGGGCAGGAGTACTGGAAAACTTTCTTAGAAAAAATTAACCAGTGCCTTCGACCCAAGGGCTCTGCTGTTATTCAGACCATAACCATCCGCGATGACCTTTTCGATACCTATCGCAAAAGCTCGGACTTTATCCGCTCTCATATATTTCCAGGAGGCTTCTTGCCTTCCCCGGAACGCTTCAAAGCCATGGCTGAAAAGATGAAATTCAAGATAGAGGAAGAAGTGTCCTTTGGAGCATCCTATGAGAAGACCCTGAGAGCATGGCTGGATAACTTCAATGAAATGATTGATAAAGTCAAAAGCTTAGGCTTTGATGATCGCTTTATCCGCATGTGGCAATATTACTTGGCCACTTGTATTGCTGGCTTTGCCACAAAGCGGACAAATGTGCATCAATTCAAACTGGTTCATCAATAGATGTCCCTGCCTCTTAAAAATCCACAATTTCTATCCTATGGAAGCTTAGGGTTTGCATTGGCTTTTGTGGGCCTCCCCCTTTACCTCTACATCCCCAAATATTATGCAGAGGAACTGGGCGTGAGCCTTCAAACCATCGGAATCCTGATTATTTTTTCTCGCTTGATAGACACTGTCCAAGACCCTGTCATCGGTTATTATTGTGACAAACTTAAGTATAAGCAGACAACACGACTTTCCATTATGGCAATCTCGGCTTTGTTTCTTATCCCGTTCTTCTATTTTTTGCTCCATCCTGCAACTACAGACTACAGAGCCTCCTGGTTTTTTGTCACTTTGACACTCTGCTACACGGCCTATAGCTTCGTGACGATTAACTATTTTTCCACGGCTGCTGAGCTGACCAAGGCCTACATACCTCAGACCAAACTAACCACATCTCGTGAAGGTTTTGGCTTACTGGGTGTGGCACTCGCCTCAGCTTTGCCCAGCTTCTTGAATATGTATTATTCTCCTCAAACCACTTATCTTCTTTGGTTTCTGATCTTTTCTGCTACATGTGGCGTTGCTTTTGCCCTACTTTGGAAAAACGTTCCCTTCCATAGTTCAGCTAAAAATGGAAAGCCCCAATCTATCCAGTTTCATTTTTCCACCTTAGCGAAGAATAAAAAAGCGACTCTCCTCACATTCATTTATTTCATCAACTCCATTTCAGCTGGCATTCCCGCCGCCTTGGTTCTCTTCTATATCGATGAAGTTATTGGAACACCTCACCTAGCTGGCTACTTCCTGATGTTCTATTTCTTAGGTGCTGTTGCAGCCATGCCCTTCTGGCCTAAACTCACCACTCTGTGGGGCAAAAAAAGACTCTGGTTGGCATCTATGCTTCTCACGGTCTGTGTCTTCCTGTGGTCAGGATTCCTTGGAAAGGGTGATGTTATCCCCTACTTTGTGGTCTGCCTCACCTCAGGCATATTCTTAGGTGTTGACCTCTCCACACCTCCCTCAATGTTGGCTGACACCCTCATCGAAGAGCAGGAAAAAGGCCTCTTCTTCGGCCTGTGGACCATGGTGAGCAAGATGAGTCTGGCTCTGGCCAGTGGTTTTTCTCTTATTTTAATTAGCTCTCTCGGCTATGAATCCAACGGAGAGCTTGAGATGGGAAAAGAAACCGCCGTTGCTATCTCCTACGGATTTTTTCCATGTTTGTTCCGCCTGTTAGCTATGGTACTCTTGTTTAGAAGTACACTGGATAAAGAAAACAATGAAACTAATTAAACAGGGAATGAGGTTTATTATGTTGGGAAGCTTACTTGCGCTCATGGGGTGTGGGGAGAATATTGAAGAATATAAAGACAATACTCCACCACTCAAAATTCAAGACTATTTCAATGGAAATCTCAAAGCGTGGGGACTCATTAAAGACTTCAAGGGAACAGTAACACGCCGCTTCAGCGTAACCATGCAAGGCTCCTGGAAGAAGGGCATCGGCAGCCTTAAAGAGCACTTCATATTCGATGATGGCGAAGAGCAAGAAAGAGCCTGGACATTCACTCCTACCGGTGAGTCCACCTTCACAGGAACGGCCCATGATGTTGTGGGTGAAGCCCAAGGAAAACAGGTGGGAAATACCTTTCGTATGAATTATGTCATGCGTATCCCCGTCTCGGGTAAGAAATATGATATCACCATTGATGACTATCTCTATCGATTAGATGAAAAGCGAGTCCTTAATATCTCAAAGCTGAAGAAATTTGGTTTCACGGTAGGCTCACTGTTTATATACTTCGAAAAAGATTAAACATGGAAAACCCCAAGAATATTTGGATCGTAGGGGCAAGCCATGGCATTGGAAAAGCCCTGGGCGTTGAACTTGCTAAAAGAGGTAACTCCGTTGCTATCAGTGCGAGAACAAAGACAAAACTCGATACCTTGAAAAATCAACTTTCAGGCAATAGAAACCTTGCAGTCCCTTTGGATGTAACGGATGAAAAGAGCATTTCCAAAGCACAGTCTCAGATTCTCAAAGAGTGGTCTAATATTGACACTGTCATCTTTACTGCTGGTATCTACAGGCCCATGTCCTTTCACGACCTAGACACTAAATTTGCCTGCAAGACTATAGATATCAACACTCTTGGAGCCATTCGCTTGGCAGGAGTCGTTCTTCCCTACTTCAAAAAGACAGGTCAAGGACACTTTGCTGCTTTGGGAAGTGTTGCCGGGTACAGCGGCCTTCCAAACTCGTCCGCTTACGGTATGAGTAAGGCAGCACTCAATCATATGATGGAGTGTTTACAAATAGATTGTGGTGCAAGCGATTTGAAAATCCAGCTCTTTAGTCCGGGCTTTGTTAAAACACGTCTTACAAACCAAAATAAATTCCAGATGCCAGACCTAATCACAGCTGAAGAAGCTGCCGTATACATTGCTGACGGATTAAATAGCAAACAGTTTGAAGTCTATTTCCCCCGGCGTTTCCCCCTACTACTCAAGTTTCTCCGCCTTCTCCCATACACCCTTTATTTTAAGATTATAGGTCTTCTCAGACGTTAAGAAGTATCATCATGAAGTCGATTTTCTTTATATTCGTGCTCATAAACCAAATCACTTTTGACTCTCACCTGAACGCCCTCAGCAATCTCAAGAGTGACGTGTTTCTTATCTGGAAAGCCAACGACTTCCACCACAATACCACCTGCAGTAACCACATAGTCACCCACTTTTAAATTGGCGACTAACTTCTGATGGGCTTTGAGCTGATCTACTTGAGGTTTAACAAGGACAAAATAGAGGGAAATGAAGAAAGTGACTGCAATTATAAGCCCTACCCCCAAATCCATCATATCTATTTGTCCTTATGAAAGAGACTAAATAGCCAGCCCGTTCCAAAAATACCTAAGCCGAGCAAGATGACATGGACGATGACCAAGTGAGGGAACCAATACATAATACCAAGACTTAAAGCGAAGATAAGTGACCACATAAAAGAGAGAACAGTCATAATCTCAAAACGCACCGACTTGGGTAGCGTCTTAAGAGAATTATTTTTTGCATTCATTAATGCATCCCACATGGTTTTAAACATCATTACCTCATAATAATCGCAACAAACCATCTGGCAATTTCAAGGGTGAAGTGCGAATTCCGATTTAGAGGCTACCCCTTTTTAGTGCCTCTTTCAAGAAGGCTTCTTTGGGTGTCATAAACTCTAACACCTTCATAGGCCTGTTGTTCAAATTATCTACGATCTCATCAA
>CAJQNC010000016.1 GCA_905479605.1 uncultured Alphaproteobacteria bacterium
ATGGAGGCAAGGTTCTTGAAATTAAATCTTCAACTAAAGCCTCTAACTTTGCTCTAGTCATTTTTAAATTAATATGTTTTGGACCTGTTTTGTCTGCAGTTATAAAGGGTAAATTAACATCAGTTTGTTCTGCTGAAGATAATTCAATTTTTGCTTTTTCAGCAGCTTCCTTAAGCCTTTGAAGAGCTAATTTGTCTGACTTTAGATCAATACCACTATCTTTTTTAAACTCACCAATTAAGTAGTCAACTATAGCATTATCAAAATCTTCACCTCCTAAGAAGGTATCACCATTAGTTGATTTAACTTCAAATACACCATCGCCAATTTCAAGTGCAGACACGTCGAAAGTACCACCACCCAAGTCGTATACGACGATAGTGCCGGCTTCTTTCTTGTCGAGACCATAGGCAAGGGCCGCAGCGGTTGGCTCGTTGATAATACGCAGGACTTCAAGGCCAGCAATCTTACCGGCATCTTTCGTCGCCTGACGTTGTGAGTCATTAAAGTAGGCTGGTACAGTGATGACGGCTTGGGTCACTTTCTCACCAAGATAGTTCTCAGCTGTTTCTTTCATTTTTTGCAGAATAAAAGCGGCCATCTGGCTGGGGCTATACTTTTCGCCTTCGACTTCAACCCATGCATCGCCATTATCGGCTTCAACAATTTTGTAGGGAACCAACTCTTGGTCTTTTTTGGTCGTGGGGTCGTCATAACGACGGCCTATAAGCCTCTTGATGGCAAATAGTGTGTTCTCAGGGTTCGTAACAGCCTGGCGCTTTGCAGCTTGTCCTACCAAACGCTCAGAGTCACCTGTAAAGGCGACCATGGACGGGGTGGTCCGTGCGCCTTCTGCATTCTCAATAACTTTTGCATTCTGACCATCCATAACAGCAACACATGAGTTTGTGGTTCCGAGGTCAATTCCAATGACTTTGCTCATTTTGTAATTCCTTTCATTTCAATCACTTATTGGCATCATGCCAAAAAGAAGACTATAATTCTTCTACTTACATGTAGGTACGCGAAATATCTATTTCAAGGGGTAAATTAAACTTTTTTTCAAAAAATGAAAAAAATTAGGATTTCGCGACACCTACCATTGCAGGCCTTAATAAACGATCATGTATGACGTATCCGTCTTGCATGACCTGCGCTATAGTTCCAGCCTTGTAATCTGAGGTTTCAATTTCAAACATGGCCTGGTGAAGGTTGTGATCAAATTCATCCCCCAGTTCAGGTGAAATTTTCTTAATCCCATGCTTTTCGATTGAATTCAGCAGCTCTGTTTCGGTAATCTCTACACCGTCAACCAAGGCTTTCAATGCTGGATCACTATCCGCAGCGCCTTCAGGAACAGCATCGATAGCTCGGCGTAAGTTGTCGCTTACATTCAATATATCGCGGGCAAATGCACTGACAGCATACTTTGCTGTATCCTCTTTCTCACGATCATTGCGTTTGCGCACGTTATCGAGTTCAGCCATGCTGCGTAACAGCTGGTCTTTCAGAATGGCCAATTCCTCTTCTACAGAGGTTTCGCTATTGTCTTGAGTAGTTCCCTCATTCTCGGATGAAGTACCATTCTCTTCCATCTCAGGGGCATCATTTTCAGGTATGTCTTTTGTCATGATAAAGTTCGTCCTATTAGTTTTGCTGTAAAATCGACCATGGGAATGATTCGGCTATAATTTATGTGCTTGGGGCCAATCACTCCGATGGCGCCGACAACACGGCCATCCTCATTAGAGTATGGGGATACAATAACGGAACAGCCAGTGTGATGAAAGAGTTCATTTTCTGAACCGATGAAAATTTGTACACCTTCTGCATCAATTGCTGCATCTAATATATTTACCAACTCTTGGCGAGTATCAAAAGCATCAAATAAGCTCTTCAGCTTTTCCACTTCATTCAATTGCTTTACATCATTCAGTAAATTGGATTGTCCTCGGATGATAAGTTGAGGTTGTTTTTCATCGCCAGACCAGATGGCCAACCCCTCTTGAACCACCTTTGAGGATAATTCATCAAGATCAAATTGATGTTTTTCCATTTCCCCCAAGAGTTTGGCTTTCACCTCTGATAAGGTCTTACCTGCTAAATGACTATTCAGAAAGTTAGTGGCCTCTATCAAGCTAGAAGGTGGAAGTCCTTGAGGGAGATTGATAATACGGTTTTCAACCATTCCATCTTCTGTCACCAAAATCACAAGTACCCGATTTTGATTCAGACTCACGAATTCAATATGTTTCAATGTGGATTCGGTTTTCGGTGACATAACCAAGCCTGCACAGCTGGAAAGGCCAGAGATCGTAGTTGTTACACTATCCAGAAGTTGTTCAAAACTTTTCCCCTGTCCTTGGCAGCTATTTTCAATAGCTTGCCTTTCTTTCACTGGCAGCTCTCCTCCGACTTCAAGCAACCCGTTGACAAAAAGACGTAATCCTAATTCAGTCGGCAAGCGCCCTGCAGATACATGGGGAGAGTATAGTAGGCCATGAGATTCTAGCTCCGCCATAACATTGCGGATTGTAGCTGATGACAAGTTCATCCCTGAAGACAATGCCTTAGAGCCGATAGGGTCACCCCTTTCTACATAGGCATCGACTATGTGCATAAACACATCGAAGGATCTTTTATTCAGCGCACTTAACATTTTTTCAAACATTCCTTTTATATCTCCTAAATATGTAGTAATGACAAGACAATACGTCAATGCAAAAGGAGTGTGTCTATGCGTCCGTCTGGAAGAAAAACCGATGAAATGCGTCAAATGACCTTCGAAGTAGGGGTCAGTAAGCATGCAGAAGGGTCATGTTTAGTAAAATTTGGGGATACCCAGGTGCTGTGTACTGCTTCTGTGGAGGAGAAACTCCCCCCGTTTTTGCGCAATGCCGGTAAAGGTTGGGTGACAGCGGAATATGGTATGCTACCTCGTTCCACTCACAGCCGCATGGATCGTGAAGCTGCACGAGGTAAACAATCGGGTCGTACACAAGAAATTCAGCGCCTTATTGGCAGGTCGCTCAGGGCCATTGTTGATCTCAAAGCATTGGGTGAAAGGCAAATTAAGATCGATTGTGACGTGATTCAGGCTGACGGTGGAACGCGTACAGCGGCTATCTCTGGGGCTTATGTGGCTCTTCATTTTGCCATCCAGCATCTTCAAAACGCGAAGCTGATCAAAACCATGCCATTGACTCATCAACTTAGCGCTGTATCTTGTGGTATTTATGAGGGGCAAGCTGTTTTGGATTTGGATTACCTCGAGGACAGCAATGCACAGGCGGATGCTAATTTTGTCATGACATCCCATGGTCATATCATTGAGGTTCAAACCACCGCTGAGGAGGATCCTTTTGATGAAGAACAGCTTTTCGCCATGATGAAATTGGCAAAGCTGGGTATAACTCAAATCTCGAAAGCCCAAAGTGAGGTTATCTATGGAAACACACCGCAAATTTCACGAGCCTAAACTGCTTTTGGCCACGGCGAATGAGGCCAAAATCCGGGAGCTCAGCCATCTTCTCACGCCTTTTGGAATTGAGCCTGTGCCTGCGAGCACCTTGGGTGTTCCAGAACCGGATGAAACAGGGGCAACCTTCCAGGAAAATTCTTTGAATAAAGCGATTTTTTATTCCAAGGCGAGTGGTATGCCTGTGCTAGCCGACGATTCCGGCTTGTGTATATCGGCTCTTGATGGTGCGCCAGGGATTTTTTCAGCTCGTTGGGCTGGACCAGAACGTGATTACGAAAAAGCGTGTGCCCGTGTTCAGAAAGAATTAGAAGGAAAAGATGAACGTTCCGCTCGTTTTGAGTGTGCTCTTACGCTAGCCTGGCCTGATGGTCATACCGAAGTATTCACGGGAACTGTGCAGGGGACTATCATTGAGAAGGCCGCTGGCACGAACGGCTTTGCTTATGACCCTATTTTTATACCTGAAGGCTACAGTGAAACCTTTGCCCAAATGGGTGATAATGAAAAGTGCATTATTAGTCATCGGGCAATGGCTCTCGAATATCTTATTAAGAACTGCCTTACGGAATAATGCGCGCTCTCTATATTCATTGGCCCTTCTGTATTTCAAAATGCCCCTATTGTGATTTTAACAGTCATGTGAGTGCCACTGTTGACCATGATCGTTGGCGTTCGGCTCTCCTTACAGAGTTGCATTACTATGCTCAGCAAACTCAAGGTCAAAAGTTACAAAGCATATTCTTTGGTGGCGGCACTCCTTCCCTCATGAAACCAGAGACGGTTCAGGCCCTCATTGATGAAGCCCACAAACTTTGGCCAACGGCCTTAGATTTAGAAATTACCCTCGAAGCCAATCCCGGCACGGTGGACATGGAACGATTCCAAGCCTTTCAACAAGCAGGGATCAATCGTCTTTCCATGGGCATTCAATCCCTCTATGACGATCAACTCCAGTTTTTGGGTAGGAAGCATTCCGCTGCTGAGGCCTTTGAAGCTATCGGAATCGCTCGAGATATATTTCCTCGTTATTCCTTTGATCTGATCTATGCTCGCCCGAATCAAACCCTAAACGCTTGGGAAAAAGAGCTAACTCAAGCTCTGACACTGGCGGGTGACCATTTGTCTTTGTATCAGCTCACCATTGAACCTGGCACCTCATTTTACACTCGGCATAACCGCGGCGACTTTCAGATCCCCCAAGATGATCTGGCCGCTGATCTCTATACCCTTACAGAAGATATCATGGCGGCTGCCGGACGTCCTTCCTATGAGGTTTCTAACTACGCCCAACCAGGACAAGAAAGCCGTCACAATCTCATGTATTGGCGCTATAGGGATTATATCGGTATAGGCCCCGGTGCTCATGGCCGTTTAACGCTTGATGGAATAAAAACAGCCACCAAGGGAACTCGTGGGCCAGAGCTATGGCTGCAGGCTGTGGAGGCGAAAGGCCATGGCGCCTCCGAAAAAACTGTTATTAACAGCAATCAACAAATGCAAGAGCGCCTCATGATGGGCCTTCGGCTGACGGAGGGGATATCATTGAACGAAGTTGAAGGGGGCATTTCTTCTGAAAAACTTCCGTTTCTTGCAGAGGAAGGGTTTATAAATGTGGGGGGTTCAAACCTCAAGCTCACCCCCGCAGGGCGCCTCTGTTTAAATACGGTTCTGGTGGAATTGTTGAAGTAATCTCAATTCCTCAGATCATCAAGAAAATCGTCCATTCGGTCTTGGAAATCATCATTTTCCCATAAGTCTTTCGCATCATCAAAACTATCGACTTCATCGAACTCAACATCTTCGAATCTTTCATTGAACGTATCGCCAATGTCATCAAAGTCGACATCTTCAACGTGATCCTTGAGGGATGAGCATGCTGCCAGTGGCAGTGAGCATAGTAAGATAAGCATTGTTTTTTTATTTGGATACATCAGGTCCTCATACTGTTAGCATCTTTGTTATAACCAAGAGATTCTTTAAAAAGGATTAATCCTTGTGTGAATAAAATTGACTACATTTATAATCCCCTTTCATTTATCTCTGATCCAGCTTAAATTACCCAAAATAAAAACGAACAGGGATCGCAGGGTGAATCGGAAACAAGTACTCCTCTATGGCTTCTTAGCCCTACTTATTTGCTGCCCAATAGCGGCTTTCGCTCAAACTTTTTCCTTAGACCTCAGTCAAGGAGACGGTACTTTTACCAGCCGCTTCATTCAGTTTATTGCCCTGTTGACGGTTATTACTCTGGCACCCTCTATTCTAATCATGGTCACTTCCTTTACCCGTATCATTGTCGTGCTTTCTTTTCTGCGTAGCGCCCTAGGTCTCCAACAGTCGCCTCCCAACCCTGTTCTGATGAGCTTAGCTCTTTTCCTTACGGCCTTTGTCATGGCTCCTACTTTTGAGAAAGTCTATGATGGAAGTATCCAGCCCTTGATGAAACAAGAAATCACTGAGGAACAAGCCTGGGACCGGGCTTTAATCCCCGTACAGGGTTTTATGATTCGCCAGGTGCGCGAGAAAGACCTTGGTCTATTCATGGACATGGCCAACCTTGGAGAATTGGAATCGGTGCAAGATACTCCTATGCGTGTGCTGATCCCAGCCTTTATGCTCTCTGAATTGCGTCGAGCCTTTGAGATAGGCTTCTTATTATTTGTCCCCTTCCTCATTATCGATATGGTTGTAGCATCCGTCCTCATGTCCATGGGTATGATGATGCTACCACCTGTCACCATTTCCCTGCCGTTTAAGCTCGTCTTCTTTGTTCTGGTTGATGGTTGGTATTTAGTTGCAGGAAGCCTCGTCCAAAGCTTCGGTGGTGGATAGTGCAAGCCTATGTCCCGGGTACCAAACCCGCAACCTAAGTAAAGCCTGAGCAAGCTCGGACAAACGCACAAACCGGGACGACCGTATCTTATTGATTTAAATGAAAAATTATTCATCCCGGAACGTAGATGAGCCCAGGCTATGCCTGGGTTGCGAGTCTTGTATCCGGGATCTGGTGCCGAATACGGAACTTTTTTAGAGGCTTCTTTGTACATTATTTATTATGCTATTGAATACTGTTGAATTGATCACTATATGTAGATAAGAAGGTCTACACCTATTGTTTTGTATTTGAATACTACTGGATATATTTTTTTAGTATTCAATTATATTAACCTAAGGAGTCACTTTCGATGCTAAATAAATATTTAACTTCTCTTGCTACCAGCAAATTTAATGTTTTTAATACAAGCCAGCTTTCTGCTTTAAAACCAAGCCTGTTAAAAACATCACCTATTTCAACCCTATCCTTACTAATCGGCCTTGTGTACGGCCCGCACCTCATGGCAATGGACCCTTCAGATGATGATGAGGGCTATAAAGCATTCCCTACTCGTAGCCCTAGTATTAAAGAGCTTTCTCCGCACGTGCTAATTGATACATTACTCTTTAATGATCTTACACCAGCTGACCGTGTTGCTGCATCAATAACTTGTAAAGAACTGTATTGCTTAATAAACTGTTTTGAACAGACACAAAATCCATATACAAGCGCCGCTATTACAGCCCATAGCGCACACTACTTTACTGCCAAAATGAATCATTATGAACGAGGCAGAATCATCTCAGCCCTTGCCCCGCTTTCAGAAGACCAAATTAATGCCATTGCATTCAATAGCGCACACTACTTTACTGCCAGAATGAATGGTTTTGATCGAGGCAGAATCATCGCAGCCCT
Source organism: uncultured Alphaproteobacteria bacterium (assembly GCA_905479605.1). GTDB lineage: Bacteria > Pseudomonadota > Alphaproteobacteria > UBA9655 > UBA9655 > CAJQNC01. Next base: position 7,212 of record CAJQNC010000016.1, read on the forward strand.
TGCCCCGCTTTCAGAAGAACAAATTAATGCCATTACAG
>CAJQNC010000017.1 GCA_905479605.1 uncultured Alphaproteobacteria bacterium
TCGGTACTTCGTGCAAAACACGACGTGATATTTTAAGTCATACAGGCTATGAGATCCATGACGATATTCCATAGAAAACACTATACTAAAGTGTTCGCCTAAAGGCGAGGGTGTTAACCCTATCCCACTCAACTACATAAACTAAACAAGAGACATAACGATCAAATTGATCTTGGCGCACAAAAACTGACATACGCTGACGGTTTTGTAGATGAAGAATCGCCAAACTTGTATCAAAAAGCCAATCTTCAGTACTTTGAAAAAGTTCATCACGAGGAAAGGATTCCAAAATATGAAGAAGAGCTTTGCCATCATGCCACTGCTCAGAAAAACCCGACCGTTCAATAATGCGCTTCACCTTATGTCGTAAGATAGGAATATCACGGGGACTACGATTGTAAACAACAGAAGTGAAGAGTCCAAAGAATTGGGCCATACCCACAACTTTACCCGTCTTATCGTAGCGTTTTATGGTAATGGAATCTAACGGATCACGCCGGTGCACCGGTGAAATGAACGTAGTCTTTGCCAGCAGAAGAGGATAGGTATCTTTAAAGAAATCCTCATTGACTGACGTATGCTTTGTCCCTTCAAAAAGACTTGTAAGGCCCTGTTGAGTCTCACCTTTCAGAATCCCCAGCGGTGAACGAGAAACCACCTTTGTACCTGCTCCACCGTTGGGTTCAAAGTCATACTCACAGTAGCCAAGGAACGTAAAGTGGTGATTTGCTGTCCACTCCATAAAGTCGATGACTTCTGCCATATCCTCAGCAGAAATATTGATTTTATGATTTTTGAGGCTGGTGATGCTTTCATAGACCTTACCGGTCATAACATGCCAGTCCTCTACCGCGTAACGAATATCCTCTAGGACAGTTTTTAGATTCTTTTCAATGAGCTCAAGTCTATTGACCGAGGAGGGTTCATTGATCTCACAACGAATAAAGGAAACCTCAAAGCTGTCTGGTTCATCATCAGCTCGGCTATGAACTGAAATCAAATGGCCCTTTTCATCATGCTTCACCAAGATGACAGGATGGGTTACGAGATGAATCGAAAAGCCCAGGCTATTGATACAAGAGGTGATGGAATCCACCAAAAACGGCATGTTATCAGTGATAATCTCAACGACTGTCTTGTTAGGAGTAGTTCCCTCTCCCCCAACTCGCATATTATAGGCACGGCACTTCGCTTTATTGGGTTCACGAAATTGAGCAAATTCCCAGATCTGCAGAACTTCATCTACAAAACAGGATTCATCGCGTTCTGCTAAATCCATGGGAGAAACGCCGGATAAATAAATATCAGCAAAAAGACCTGCTTTTTTCCCTTCGCTGCAACCCAGCTTCTTTGCTACTTCTCGTGCAACCCACTGGACTTTTTTTTCTTTTTCCGCCGCTAACGACATACCACGTATCCCTTCAGGATTTTCTTCTGAGTTTATACAGAAGTTAAAGCACAGGATGCCACAGAATTCATTAAATTTTTGTTAAAAACGCAACGCCACTACGGGTGACAGAACAAAAAATCCAAACTCGGTGTTTCTAAATCTGACAATTACAAACACATTGTGAAGGATACTTACTTACAGGTATACACTCCTGCGCACGATTACAGGTCCAACTCCCAGTCCACTCTCCTTTAACCGAACCACAGATTCCTGGACACTTATCACCTGCATCACTAGCCGTATTGAACCAGTCAGTAGTGCAAACATCTCTAAAAATGTTTGTAGGGACACTATAAAGACTCTATTGATAGCCAACAAGACCGCTTTTCGTTAACGGGCATATTGAGTGTACATTGTCTATCCACAAGGGAGTCCCCCAAAGACTAACCGAATCGATAATTATTATTGAAGGATCTTTGTCAGCGACGGGCCAGATTTCCTACGAGATATTTCCAGTAACCCCAAGTCGGTAATCCCATGCACATGTGTATCGGAATCAGCTAAGCTACGGGCACTTTGAATGAGTTGTTTAGGGTGTTTAATATTTCCTGCCAAATCTACAACAATGATCCCTGCCAAATTCCGAAGCTGGATCTGCCAAAAGATCTCTTTCAAAGCCCTGCGGTTCAGATCATGGCCCGTTGCGTGAGCGCCAGAATTGTTTATATCAATACTCACCAATGCTGCCGTTTCCTCAATGATGATTTCTCCACCTTCTGGTACAGCAATGTGTGTCTGCGTCAGTGATTCCCACTGGTCCAGAATATCATCATGGAAAAGAGAACCCTTCTCCAAGGCAACCTCTGGCCCTCCCCCATAACTTTCCACCAACAGAGTCTCGATTGCTTGCGCCGTAGGGTTATGATTACAAATAATAGAATCTCCAGGTTCTATCTGATTCACCAACCTGTCCAAAAGTGAAGGGGCCTTCATTAAACAAGTTGGGGGCTTCTGCTCCTGGGTTGCTTCGACCGCCTGCCATTGCTGGCGCAACTTTTCTAAGCTATGCAGGAGGGCCTCTAAATCAAACCGGTCCGCCCACTGGCGAAGAATGACTCCTTCGCCCTCTTGTACATGCTCTTTGAAAGCTATCGCTAACTCTGGATCCTGCATTCGCTTCGAGGCATTACAACCAATAGTAAAAGGCGTATACATCACAGGACCCAAGCTCAGCGTTACATTTCGGGAAAGATGAACACCCTTATCATCTCCTTGATCATGCTCACGAGTGATCTGACAAAGAATGGTTTCACCACGAGCAACCGGGGGAAGTTTTTTTTCCTTTAATGGGAGAATACCAGCTTGATCTAAACCGATATCCACAAAGGCCATATGGCCAGCTTTCAGAACATCCACCACTCGACCTAAGTAAATACCATGTCGCAGCTGTAGTGGGAATGAGTCACCCTCAAAGTCAAACGCCTCAACTCGACCCTGCCGGCATTTGGCAAGACGAAGACCTGCTGAACTATGATCTAAAATATACTCATACATAACAGCTGGCTCCTTCGAGGAGGCACTTGGTTTCATAGAGCGGGAGGCCTACCACATTAGTATATGAGCCATTAATTTGCTTCACAAAAGCCTCTGCATACCCTTGGATGGTGTAGGAGCCCGCAGCACCCTTCCACTCTCCAGAAGCCAGGTAATTCTCAACCTCCTGATCGGTCAGCTTCTTAAAGCTAAGACGAGTCATCACCACTCGATGCAAAACTTTCCCATCGGGAGTTTTCAAGCATATTCCTGTATACACCCGGTGCCTACGACCAGAAAGGCGCTCTAAATTCTTCCGAGCATCTTCTGCATTAAACGCTTTGCCTAAAAGTTGGCGACCGGTCTCAACAGTCGTATCAGCCGCTAAAATGAATCCATCTTCATTGACTGCGTTGGCTTTCGAGCAGGCAACACGAGTCACATAATGGCGAGGATTCTCACCTTTATGATGGGTTTCATCAACATCGGGGGAACAAATTTTCTGAGGTGTATAGCCCAGCCTTGCGATGAGTTCTTGACGTCGCGGTGACGACGAAGCCAGAATCAAAGACATGGATCTACTTGTGGCGGAATGTAATACGGCCCTTGGACAGGTCGTAAGGTGTCATTTCAACAGTGACTTTATCTCCAGCCAACAAACGGATGCGATTCTTGCGCATGCGACCTGAAGTATGGGCCAAGACTTTGTGACCATTCTCGAGTTCTACTTGAAAGGTCGCGTTGGGCAGAAGCTCAAGCACCGTACCTTCAAATTCCATTAACTCTTCTTTTGCCATTAAATGTCCTTTACAAAAGCCTCAGATTACATGCTATCTACGCCATTCAGCGTACTTTGTCAAACATCAGTCTGCAACGGGGTGGTGGGGTTTATGTTTGGTCGGATAAGGCTCATCGATATCCTTCAATAAGCATTTCAGTTTTTGCACTTTTAATTCGACTTCGCCACCACCAGAAAAAACCAGACTAACACAACCATCTTTTTGATTATGGATTGTTAAAAGATTCATGAACCCATCTTCATGATTGGGATCAAAGCCCTTTTTCTGCACATCCTTGACATGATTAATATGTACTCCACAGCTCACGCGTTGGTGGACATCTTCTCCCTCATGTTGTTCCGGGTGACATTCCCAACAAAACCGATTCACAACAAGATAAAAGTGACCTTTATCTTCATCATAAGTCATACCTGCAATCGGCACCAATGCATCTTGCAAGCAAGAGGCAAAGGTTTGGAGATCTTCCGTATCCAAAGCAGAGAGTTTTAATGGCTTATACTGGCTGTTTTTCATATCTAATTTCCTGTTACAAGGCACAGTGTACCCTGTTTAAGTCACTCGTTCAATATCAGCACCGCAGGAATTTAGCTTTTCTTCCAACCGCTCATACCCTCGATCGAGGTGATACACACGGCTGATAGTCGTCTCGCCTTCCGCTACCAGTCCTGCAAGCACCAGTGATACTGAAGCCCGCAAGTCGGTTGCCATAACCGGTGCACCTTTTAATTTCTGCCCACCTCGAATAATAGCTGAGGAACCATTGACGGTAATATCTGCACCCATACGAACCAACTCAGGAACATGCATAAAACGGTTTTCAAAAATTGTTTCTGTAACCATCGCCGCTCCTTCTGATACAGACAAAAGAGCCATCCACTGAGCCTGCAAGTCCGTTGCAAACCCTGGAAACGGCTCAGTCTTCACATCTAAAGCTTGAGGAATACACCCTTTCGCATTCACACGAATACCATTCTCTCCCTCAGCATGAATTTGAACTCCAGATTGAGCTAAGAGAGCTGATGAAATAGGAATAAGATCGATATTCGTATTCTGAAGAAGGATATCTCCTCTCGTCATCACAGCGGCAATTGCATAAGTTCCTGTTTCAATACGATCAGGAAGAACGCTGTGGGTTGCACCATGTAAAGCTGGAACACCTTCAATGATTAAAGTTCCTGTACCAATGCCAGAGATCTTTGCTCCCATAGCATTAAGACAATTGGCTAGATCAGAGACTTCAGGCTCTCGAGCTGCATTTTCAAGCCGAGTTGTACCATCTGCAAGAGCCGCCGCCATCAGAAGAGTTTCCGTGCCGGTTACAGATACGACTGGGAATAAGTAGTCTGCACCCTTCAACCCATTCTTAGCTTCGGCATGAATATACCCTTCTTCCAGTGTAATCTTGGTACCCATAGCCTCAAGCCCTTTGATATGAACATCCACAGGCCGTGTTCCAATAGCACACCCACCAGGAAGCGAAACATACGCCTCCCTTGCTCTGGCGAGAAGAGGACCCAGCACTAAAATGGAAGCACGCATCTTGCGCACAAGCTCATAGGGAGCCGTGGTACTGGTTATAGTGGGAGTAGTTAGCTTTAAAGTCTGTCCAAGTTTTTGCTCAGTGATATTGACTTGGGTACCATGCTGCTCCAGCAGGTTAGCCAAACTTTGAATATCAGAAAGCTGAGGCACATTTTCTAGGGTCAGCGTTTCACTCGTTAACAAAGAAGCCGTCATCAAAGGAAGTGCGGCATTCTTTGCACCACTAATGGGAATTACCCCTTCAAGAACATTGCCACCACGGATACGAATCTGGTCCATTCTATGCTCCAATCACTTTTGGCAAGGTTACACCTCGTTGCATCATATACTTACCAGCTCGGTCCTTATAGGAAGTCTCACAAGCCGCCTCACCTTTCAAGAATAAGAACTGACACGCCCCTTCATTGGCATACATCTTCGCTGGCAACGGAGTGGTATTAGAAAACTCGAGGGTCACGTGCCCTTCCCATTCAGGCTCAAGCGGAGTGACATTGACGATAATTCCACATCGTGCATAAGTGGATTTTCCAAGACACACCACCAACGTATCACGGGGGATGCGGAAATACTCGACGGTCCGGGCCAGCACAAAACTATTGGGCGGAATCACACACACATCGGTCTGACGATCTACAAACCCATTATCTGAGAAGTCCTTGGGATCCACAATAGCCCCGTCAATATTAGTAAAAATCTTGAACTCATCAGCCACACGAGCATCATAACCATAAGAAGACAGACCGTAGGAAATAATCCCTTCTCGGCGCTCACCCTCCATGAACGGCTCAATCATTCCATGCTCTTTAGATTGCTCACGGATCCACTTATCAGACATAATGGGCATAGTTAGAAACCTTTTTAATATATAGTAATTGAAATCGCCCTGAACTTAAGCGATTTTCCGGGAATCCTCAAGAGACTTCTCTGCTTGAGCTACATCCTTTTCGACGCGAGCACGTAGCTGTGCTTTGCGCTTAAGAAGATTCTCTCTCAAAGCCCTGGCTAACCGAGCTTGGCGTTCTTCTTTGATCCTTTGTTTCTGATCTTTGGACATGGTTTTCTGTAGCGTCTTTTTGTTATGATCAGTCCGCACATGAAGCGTAATCCACGGCCCATCAGTTTCATCAATGGTTATCATCTCAACACAAACCTCTCAAGGGTTCAACCTTATTCGGAGGTAGCCTGATTTGAGATTAAATTCAAGTGGTTAATAGTTAAAATTTTAGGTATTCCGTTGCTTGACAAAAATCAAATACTTCGTTTCCACACCCATATGAATCATCAGGTCTAACAGTTTATCGATCTTATCCACATCCAGCTCGGGGGTGCGGGAAAGGATCCATAGGTATTCAAGATCAGGCGATCCCACCAAGGCATATTTTGATTCATCTACATCAAATATCCAGTAATCACCTCCAAACAAATGGAAGCGTTTCAGGAAGGGTACAAAGCTCACTTTCAACTTTGCTGGCTCATTAGGATCCGGCCGCCACGCCAGGCCATCTGCTACACTACGGTTTCCCTCAAATGTATCACAGGAATTAACGACGTTGATTTCTCCATCATCCCGCAGCGTATATTCAGCCATCACATTTTCTGCACAATCTTCCTCGAATGAATTAGGTAAACGAGCAATCTCATACCATTTACCCATATAGGAATTTAGATCAACGGTAGGAGCCACCTCGATATGTGCATGAGCGAAAGACGTGATTAAAAGAAGTGAAAAAGCAAGGAGAAAGGATTTCATAGCACAACCTGTATTATTTTTTCTTTAAGTTACCAACATGAACCAAAGAGAGCAAGTGTTCTCCTGACGCATCAAGTGGCATTATCAGAAGCATTATTCTCTTTACCTGAACAAGGGATAAGGGTAGGTTATCCTCAATTATTGACCAAGGAGCCCGTTATGTCCGACTTTATTAAAGAGCTCGAAGAAGACATCAAAGAAGAGCAGCTGATCAACTTGTGGAAAAAATACGGCAAGTACATCATTGGTATGGCCGTTGCCATTGTCGTGGGAGCTACGGTTTATCCCATCTACAATAACTATCAGGAATCACAAAGTTTGAAAGCCGCTGAAGCGTATAAACAAGCTCTGCGCTATTTAGAAAATGGACGGGAAGATAAAGCTATCGAACTTTTCGACCAACTGATAGCTGAACATAAAGGGTATGGGAAATTGGCCAAGCTGCAAAAAGCTGGCGCTTTAACAAACATCTCCATGAAAGAAGGAAAAATCAGCCTCATGGATGAAGTGCAAAAGCTTTATCAAGCTATAAACGCCCAAAATGCAAAGGACCCCTCCCTTCGGGGCCTTGCTGTGATTCTTGAAGCGTATCGAGCTGTTTCTATGGGAGAAGAAGGTGCATGGGAAACGCAACTTCAAGCCCTATCTGCTCCTGGACAGCCCTGGCGTGCATTAGCACTAGAAGCCTTGGCGCTTAATGATTTAAAACACGGTCGTCAGGGTGAAGCTGGAGAAAAGCTGGTTGAAGTTCTAAAAGATAAAGAAACAACCCCGACTGCACGCAACCGAGCTATGTTAATGCTATCCTCCCTGAATATTCCCACCATGGGTCTGGCATCATCTGAACAATAATACGAGGTACAGTAATGAAGAAATATGGTTTGTTTTTATGTTCCCTTCTCGTTCTAACGGCTTGCGCCGATGATAAGAAACGTCTTGAGGGAGATCGGCTTTCTATCGTTGAATACCAGACCAGCGTTGTCGTAGATGAAGCGACCCAAGGCCATCACGTAAGCCTCCCTTCTCCTCATACTCACACGTCCTGGACTCAGACGGGAGGGGGCTCTACTCATGCAATGCCTCCGCAAAGTTTCCAAAATCAATGGAGCAAACAGTGGTCCAGTTCTATTGGGACAGGCTCCAGCTCAGATGCCCGCCTTTTATCCACTCCTATTATTGTTGACGGAGTGGTATATACTCTTGATACACGCCTGCGTTTAAGAGCATTCGATGAAAACTCCGGATCAATCCTTTGGACGCGTGACCTCGCACCAGAAGATAAGAGTGGCGTGCAACCCGGTGGCGGTATTGCCTTCGCTGATGGCCACATTTTCGTGGCTTCCCCTCATGCCGAAGTGATCGCTGTCGATGCATCTACGGGAGAAAAAGTTTGGCATGTGGACACAGAAGGCCCTCTTCGTGCATCTCCCACAGTCGCTGATGGACGTGTATTTGTTCTTTCCATCAATAACCAACTGGATGCTCTCGATACTTCTACTGGAAAACGTTTGTGGTCCCACTCTGGCATCACTGAAAATGCAGGCCTCTTAGGCATGGCCAGCCCTGCTGTTTTCGAAGATGTCGTCGTCGTGGCGTACTCTTCTGGAGAAGTCTACGCACTCAAAACTCAAACCGGATATGAGCTGTGGAGTGATACACTGAGCCCCACACGCCGTCCGGATTCACTCTCATCCTTAGCTCATATCAAAGCACACCCCATCATTGAAGACTGGCAGGTATATGTCGTCGGTCATAACCAAAAGATGGCCGCTTTTGACCTAAGAAACGGGCAACGAATTTGGGAACGCCGCATTGGAGGAACAAAGACTCCTGCAGTGGCAAGTGACTATCTGTTCATGGTCAACAACTTCAATGAATTGGTCTGCTTGTTGAAATCAACCGGTGAGGTCGCCTGGATTAAAAAGCTTCCCTCTGACCCCAAGAATCCCAATCGCACGATGTGGGCTGGCCCATTGTTAGCGGGTGACCAACTGATTCTTACAGGCGTGAATGGCGACATCCTCACATTCTCACCCCAAGGTGAACAACTGCAAACTCACCGCGTAGGAGAAGAAATGGTTTTACCTCCAGTGATAGCGAATGAGAAACTTTTCGTGCTTTCGGAAGAAGGCCGCCTGATCACATATAAGTAAAGGGTGGAGCTCTGTAATAGAAGATCACACAAGGTAAAATGTATTCTGAATCATTTATTAAAAAGCACGGCTTAAAGCTGGGTATTGTGGGTCGCCCCAATGTGGGCAAATCCACTTTGTTCAATCGCCTGTGCGGCAAAAAACTAGCCATTGTCCATGACACTCCTGGCGTCACCCGTGACCGTCGCGATGCCTTTGGTCAACTGGGCGACCTTCCATTGTGGCTCATGGACACAGCAGGCTTAGTGGCCCAAGACGATGATGACCTTATGGAAGGCATGCGGATTCAAGCTGAGCAGGCCTTAGATCAATCAGAAGTGATACTCTTCATGACTGATGCCCGCATGGGTATCACCCCGCAAGATGAAACCCTGGCCAAATGGATCCGTGAATTAGGGAAACCTGTAATTCTTGCCACCAATAAATGTGAAGGCGCCCAAGGAGAGGATGGACTTTACGAAGCCTATTCTCTTGGCTTAGGTGAACCTCTTCCCATTTCTTCTGAACATGGTCTCGGTATGGACGACCTCTACCAAGCCCTGGTAAATCACTACAAAGGCCCCCTCGATGAGGGTGAGATGAATGAGCATGACGAAGAAGCAGGAGCTTTACAGCTGGCTATCGTAGGTCGTCCTAATGTAGGTAAATCAACTCTCATCAATAAACTCCTCGGTGAAGAACGCCTCCTGACAGGTCCTGAAGCCGGCGTCACACGAGACTCTATCTCCATTGATTGGGAGTATGACGGCCACTCAATTCGTTTGCATGACACGGCTGGTATGCGCAAGAAAACTAAAGTCACCGAGAAAGTCGAACGCATGGCTGTCGCCGATAGCCTACGGGCAATTCAGTATACTCAAGTGGCAGTTCTTCTTATTGACGCAACTGAACCTTTCGAGAAACAAGACCAACAAATTGGTGCAAAAGTTGTACAGGAAGGGCGATGTCTGGTGGTCGCACTCAACAAGTGGGATCTCGTTGAAAATAAGCAAGCCTATTTGGAAGAGCTTCGCTATATGTTGGACAAAAACCTCCCGCAGGTGAAGAATGTTCCTTGCGTTCCCATCTCGGCCAAAAATGGCAAAAATCTGGATAAACTCATGGCCACCATCTTCCAGATCTACGAGCTATGGAATCAACGCATCCCCACGGCAAAACTGAATGCTTGGCTCGAACATCTGGTAGCCCATCATCCGCCACCGCTGATTGCAGGACGTCGTTTGCGTATTAAATACATGACCCAAATCAAGACTCGCCCACCAACATTTGTGTTGTTCTGCAGCAAGGCTCTAGCACTACCTGACTCTTACACACGCTATTTAATTAACGGCCTTCGGGAAGATTTTAAATTGGACGGTGTGCCGCTTCGCATGATGGTCAAAAGTGGCAAGAATCCTTACGTGAAGTAAGGTTTTATAGTGCCTTAATTGAGCAAGGAGTGCTTAATTATTCAAGCACTTATTTCTTATAAACCTGATGCAACCCGAGACCCCACAAAAGTATGTCGACCAGGTTTCAAAATGACCAAGTCAGATGAAACTTTGCTGGAAGGAACATCTTCCACAAACCCTGGGGCTGTTTGGCCAGATGAAATCACCAGTGAGCCAAAGCTATCTGAAACTTTATAACGGCCTTGAGAATTCTTCGATAGAATACTTGCCAAATTCCATTGAAAGCCCTGAGAAAGCTGCTGACATCGGGAGCAGGAATCGTAATAAGACGCTATACCAATTACCGCACCATCAATCGTAAAGCTATCCTTGGATTTTCCATGGCTCAATGATTTAAGAATTTGAGGTAATGTATCTACAAGATCGAGAAAGAGTAAGGCTTCCGAATCCAGACAGTTCTTTTTCCAAGCTCCACCTATAATCTTTCGGCGAAGCTTCGATTCCATGGCTTTTCCTAAGGGGATACCTTTTTGATTCATCGGTAGTTTATAAATTACATCTTTTTCATTAGGATCTAAGAAGTCCTGCATACCTGTCATAAGGAAGTATGAGTCTTTAAAATCCAGATCAGATTTGCCAAAGAATTTACCACCGGAGCAATAGCGCCCCTCTAATGGAAAGTCTCTATAAGAAGATTTACCACCTAGTGTGGTATGAAAGCGCAGAAACCCTTGTGCCATATTGGGTAGTCGGTCTGACTTGGGGGCGTGGTGAAGCATCCTTTTGATTTCACACAGAAAATCAGGGTTAATTTCTGCTTGGAATTTATCCAAAAGGGGAGTCGTAAACTTCTTTCCACCTAGTATGTAATCTGTTGAAGTGTGATGGCGAATATTCAAACGCACTTGTCGCATATTCGTATCAGCTGCAGCCAATTGGAAGTGGGTAGGATTACGGCTTGATGAAGTGCGGTCACTTTTGGATACCATCATCCAGCCTTGATCCAGTTCCTTAGAAGTGAGGTTAAACGAAAGTTTTGTCTTTGATTTAAGAGCTGAAGTAGAAGTAGAAACAGGCTGACTTTCTGAAGTTGATTTTGATGAGGGAAGCATCTCCAATAGCTCTAAGTCAGACTTATCAAGCACAGGCTCATCAACAACAGCCTTTGATTGGATAACCCCACACTCTTCTTTCTCATCAGAAGAAGATTCTAGCTTACCCTCTGTAACCGAAGGTCGTAGATGTACTGACACCACTTCTTTCACCTTCCTCTCGGGTTGGCTATTCTTGGGAGTGGTTCCTTTACGACTTGGCTTGCTTTTTCCTCTTTTCTTTGAGGATTTCTTAGGCTGAGTATGTTTAAGATTTGCAGATTCGCTTTTTTGTGAAGATGGTTTTGGCCTTGGTAAGGCCTCCTTTAACACTTCATCCAAATTTGAGCCCGATGCAGGTAGAATATACTCATTAAATGCCAATAATTGTGGGTCATCTCTATGAGGCAAAGGATCGGGTGAAGCAGGAACGTGCTTACGGTAGTATATCAATCGATCCATATAGTAAGGAGATTGTTTTTCACCCCTTGCATCCTGAGCTTCTACAAAAGTATTCACGTTTTCTGGATCTTGCATGGCTCTTTGAAAGAAACCTTCACTGTCAGATACAACAGTGCGTGTCTCTGCATCCAGTGCCGTGTTTGGTTTTGCAACCTCCACGCCATAAAAATCAGCTAATGAGCCACAAAATTCCAATAAAGTTTGGGTAAGCAGATACTCATCCTTAGCGTAAGGAGATTTGGCATCTTGTTTCAAATCTCCCAATGCAAAATCTCCTAAATTTTCCATCTCTCGTGAAAGAGGTCCCAACACTGTTTTAAGTAGTGATTGGTCAGATTGAGAGATATCGATATAATGTGAAACGGTTCTTTCTAAAAAATCCCAAACAAACGAGGTAAACATCAAGTCTGAGAGCACCACCTTAATATGATTTTTTTGCATATACTCTAAGCCACGCTTGGCAGAAAGTTTTGGCCGCGGAAGCGCGTCTTCATTTGCATTCGACACATCAAGAGCTTTTTGAAACCTGTCTCTGAGTGGAATGCTCTCATCTTGTAAGGTTGCCACTCGACGTTGATGCCAGAAGGATCGAAACTCTACCATTGAGTGCATTTCGTTCCATATAGTCAGCTCATCTAACTCTTGTTTTTCATCTGACCGACTTGAGGAGTCATCAACGACAACTTTTTTTGAACGCGAAAAAGTCGGAACACTTGTAGCATCTATATCCTCATTCATTGCGAATGAAATACTAGAGGCACATATACATAAAATAAGAAAAAAGAGAGAAAACGTATAAAAAAGACTGCTTAGAAACATGGACAACACTCAATTTTTGCTAACATCTTACTTATATATATGCACTCACAAGAAAAAAACAACTATTAATGGAAATATTAAGCTTTGTAACCCCTCAAAAATTCCGGCTCACCCATATCCCGCACCCAACACACCAGCTTATTATCCTGCATCTGAGCGGTTCCATCTTGTTGCCGAGTCATCCATGTAAATAGCAGATGAATGTCCGTCTTTTGAGTCTCCCTACGCTCTTCATTTACGCATAGATAATACTCTCACAGGGAAAGAAACCTTTCAAGGTCTCGTATAAATTCTTGTTTTTAAGGACAAAACCATGTATCTCCTTACATATGAGCAATCAATATTTAAGTCTTAATTCTATGAAAAACGTCTGCAAATTGTTCTCTCTCGTTGTCATTTTCACCACTTGCTTCGCAGTATCCCATAGCTTAGCAGCAATTGAAGACGATATTGAGACTATATTCCAAAATGCCTCTCCCCAGGCAAAAAGGATTTTCTCCGATGGTCACCCCATTCATAGCTGGCGAGATGTGTGGTTTTTGAAAACCTTTGGAAGATTAGAAACCATACCCGAAGAAAGAGCTTGGGAACCTAAAAGAAAGAAAAGTAAAAAGAAACCGACACGACCACATAATTAGGCTTAATAGATCATTATAAAACCTCATGACATCAAACGCTCAACGCCAAGACTAGCGTCGCGCCTGCTTCAGCGGGCAAATGCGAAGCTTGATCTTGGGACCCATTTTGGCCGTCAATGACTGTAACAGAGCCCTCTGGACCCCAAGGTCAAGCCTTGGGAAAAGCAGAATTTGAAAGTTTACATTTGGGTTCATTCACTTCAAAGAGCTGTTTTGCAACGGTCTCCTTAAACCTTTTCTATTTTCACTAACTTAGTGTTTTTTCCAGAAGTTCTTATTGATTTATTCAAAAATGCAGTCTAAACATAGCCCTATTCTAACAAAAATAACACATTGGTTTAAAAAGGATTTATTATGAAATTATTGTATGTTTTTACCCTATCAATGATACCCCTCAGTTTTGAGTCCGCATACGCTATGAACGGTGATACCCAACCAACCAGCACTAATCATCCCACTGCTATACAAAGCGGGACTCAAAAGAAAGTTTATAACGATGTTGAAGACTGGCTTAAGGAAAATGTTCCTGTTGTTCACCCCAAGCACAAAATTAAACATATTAAGAAAATCAGAAGCGCCTATAACAACGCCTGCTTATATTAAATTTGCTAAAAGCTTTGAGTTTCAATCCAATATTTCCGAGCAGCTAACGGGTAAATACACCTAACCTCCCGCCATCTCCTGTTAGGAAAACCCCATTTGCTGCCGTAATACTCGAACTTAAGATAAGCCTTCAGGACTCATCTTACTACCAAGTTCAAGAATCGTATCATTTTCTAGAGTAAGGATCTCTTTAGCCCGCCTGTAGTTTTCCTCAATATAAGGACGCATAGCGTCATAACTCTCAGGCGTAAGGTTATTTACAGCTTCAATAATTTGTTCAGTAGAATCAACGATAATCATACCCCGAACATCAAAGTAGTCACCAATATTTGGGCACCCCAGGTAAATGGGTACAGTCTTTGAGACAAAGCAATCCAAAACCTTCTCAGTGAAATAATCTTGCTGTTGGGTGTTCTCGATAGCAATATGGTATTGAGAATTAAACAACCATTTTTTCGAGTTCGTTGGCAGTGTGCTCTTTTGCAAGTCTTCAGGGAAGGTTTCTTTATCTCTTGAAGATACATAGAACTTTATTGGGGTTACGAAATCTTCCTGATGGTTCCAAACATCTACCCGATCACCATATCGAAAACCTTGCTCTGCACGGTAAGATTTCAAATCACATTTTCCTAAACTTTGTCCTAAGCTCAACAGGAAACTAACTTCAAATTGCTTCTGCGAATCCAATTCAGTTTCATCAACGAAGCTATGCAAATACCCTGGTATAAGCTTTAAGTTACTGATAGGTAACTTCGTATTAAAAAGACACATATCGAAGCCACTAGCTATACGAACCACATAGTCTGTAAAGTCTTTTGGAGATGATTTTTCAGGATATTCAAAAACCCCACTCAAAATATTATGCACAAACTTTTTTAGATCCAAAAAAAGATCACTGTAACCCATAAAAATCAGTGGCTCATCACAATAATGAGCAATGTTAAGCAGCATGGGATTTATATAACCCTGTTTAATCCAACCCCTTTGTTTCCACCATTTAAAATGATAAAAGCGATGGAGTGAGTATGGAAACTCCTCTCGAGAATATCTTATATGGTCTTTTTGTTTAGCTTCTTTCACATATGCTGGTGTCACTCCTATAAAACGATCTGGAGACTTCAAAAATTCAGATTGATAAAAACTTTTTCCCTCAGCATTATCTTGAATTAGCTTAAGCCCACGTGACACTTGTGGCTCGAAACGAAGGATACCCTTTGTTTCTAGGTTCCCTGGAATATGAAGCTCTACATTGTACTTACCAAGTCGCAACAAGCCTTCAACCGCATAAAAAGCCCTCTCAAGCTCATTTGCATTAGCATAGACTTGAAGTGTTTCAGAGTGTGTTCCCACGTTTGATTGCTTTAAAAAGTCCACAAAGGGATTGTCATCTACAAGCAATTTGGATCTGTTAACTGGCCATAAACGCTCTTGATAGAGAGTAGTATTGAACCAAGGATTCGGATCTGTATGCTCGCGCCAATCTGCATTATGCCACCCTCTTTGGAGAAAATGGTCAATGGGTGATAGACCTGATTCCTTAACCACATCCCCATATGAACTCAGGTAAAATTCCTCATCAAAATAAGGGCGAATAAGTTCAACATTCTTTTGGTATTCATTCGAAACCAAGGCATGGACGCTATATTTAATATTCTGGAGAGGTTCTTCAAAAAGAAATACAATGAAAAAGACATACAGAGCTTGAATACCGACAATACCATACCGAAGGAACAAGGATTTAAAACGTTTCCTTAGAAAGAAAAGCCCAGTAAGGATAGCAAGAGAAACAATTAATAACAGTAAATATGAGGTCATAATATATCTCAATCTTCCCTTGATTTTTTAAAAAGAAATACAGTTTCGTATGTATCTTGAAATAATAATGGGATTACAAATAATAAATTAGAATACTGGTGTCAAGAAATTAAGCTGGGTTATATAGGCTCTACAACGCCATCATTTTCTTCGCAGTATCAATCATCCGGTTGGAAAAGCCCCATTCGTTATCATACCAGGAAACGATACGGCAGAAGATACCATCGACAACTTGGGTCCCATTTGAATCAAAAATAGAGCTCGCCGGGTGATGATTAAAGTCAATAGAGACCAGTGGCTCTGTATTGTAAGCTAATACTCCTTGTAATTCGCCCTGAGCAGCATCATGCATCAACTGATTCAATTCTTCCACTGACGTGGAACGATTAGCTACAAACTTTAAGTCCACCATGGATACGTTGGGAATAGGTACACGGACTGCAGTGCCATCCAGCTTACCTTTCAGCTCAGGAAGAACCTCACCTACAGCTCGTGCAGCTCCGGTAGATGATGGAATAATTGACACGGCTGCGGCTCGAGCGCGACGCGGGTCCTTATGAATGGTATCCACCAACTGCTGATCACCTGTATAAGCATGAATGGTAGTCATAAAGCCATGCTTGATACCCAAGGACTTATTCAGAATAGAAGCCACCGGTGCCAGGCAATTAGTTGTACATGACGCGTTCGAAACAATGCGATCCTCTGACTTCAACTTATGATGGTTTACTCCATAAACGACGGTCAGATCCACGTCAGTACCCGGCGCTGAAATCAGGACTTTCTTCGCTCCAGCTTGCAAGTGCTTTTCCGCCTGCTCCCGCTGAGTAAATCGTCCAGAACATTCAAAGACAATATCAACACCCAGCTGATTCCAAGGAAGTTTCTGCGGCTCAGGTTGAGCAAACACTTTAATGTGCTGACCACTGATATTCAGCCCTTCTGCTTCGGCTTTGACGTCTCCGGCGAAGGTGCCATGGACAGAATCATACTTAAACAGATGCGCATTAATATCAATAGATCCCAAATCATTAATGGCCACCACCTGCAGGTCGCTATCATTTTTCTCCAGAATGGCTCTCAAAACCAACCGACCGATGCGTCCAAATCCATTAATTGCAATCTTCATATTGTACCCTGCCTTTAAAGTTTAGCTTTAATCTCGTTTATGATATGTCCTGGCTCCAAGCCAAAGTTCTTATAAAGCTCCTCGTAAGGTGCGGAAGCTCCAAAGTGATCCAACCCAATAATGATTCCATTCTCACCTACGTAGCGTTCCCACCCAAAAGGAGAAGCGGCTTCCATAGCCACTCGCAACGTACCTTCACCTAGAACCGATTCCTTGTAACTTTCGTCTTGCTGTTCGAACAATTCCCAGCAAGGAAATGAGACCACTGTGGACTCAATGCCCTGTGTTTTCAGCTGTGCTTGCACCTCTATAGCCAACTCCACCTCTGAACCACTCGCCATTAAAGTGACCTGTGATGACCCTCGGGCTGGCCTTAATACATAAGCCCCTTTGGCACACATGTTCTCAGACGACGCTTCTGTGCGAGCTGCAGCTAACTTTTGACGAGTCAGCGCTAAGACTGTGGGAGTGTTCTCTTGCTGCAAAGCTACCTGCCAACATTCTGCAGTCTCAATGGCATCTGCTGGACGCATCACGTTCACATTGGGCATCGCTCGGACGCTCGCCAAATGCTCAATAGGCTGGTGAGTCGGCCCGTCTTCACCTAGACCTATAGAATCGTGAGTCATCACATAAATAACCCGTTGCTGCATCAAGGCTGAGAGCCGAAGTGCAGGCCGCAGATAATCTGTGAACACCAAGAACGTTCCCCCGTAGGGCACAACTCCTCCGTGCAAAGCCAATCCATTCATGATGGCACCCATGGCATGCTCCCGCACACCGTAATAAATATAAGAACCCGCAAAATGATGAGGGGTAATGGGCTGCATATTCGCAGCTTTAGTGTTGTTGGACCCCGTCAAATCCGCAGACCCACCCGTGAATTCAGGAATAGCTGGACTGATAACATCCAACACTTTCTGAGAACTTTGACGCGTCGCTAATGCCGGTTTTTCATTCACCCATGTGGCCATCAAATCTTTCAGACTTTTGTCCCACCCTTGAGGCAATTGACCTGAAATTTGCCGATCAAATTCAGCCTTCTGAGCGTGAGAATTGTGACGTCCACACCAAGCTTCATAGCTCGACTGAGACGCCAATCCTGCTACACGCCAAGCTTCAAGAACATGCACAGGAATTTCAAACGCTCCCCCGTGCCAATCCAGCTCTTTCCGAGCAGCCAACACTTCCTCTTCACCCAGAGGAGAACCGTGCGTGCTGGATGTTCCTTGTTTGTTCGGAGCCCCTTTTCCGATGGTGGTTCTACAAGCAATCATCACCGGTTTATCAGCATTTTGGGCTTTATTGAGAGCCAACTCTATGGCTTCCATATCATGACCATCCACAGCCATAACTTGCCAACCGGCCGCTTTAAAACGAGCCTGTTGATCATCCGAAACAGAAAGATCCGTTGGCCCATCAATGGAGATACTATTGTCGTCGAACAAAACAATTAAATTATCAAGACCCAAGTGACCAGCAAAAGAGATAGCTTCGTGAGAAATGCCCTCCATCAAACAGCCATCCCCAGCGATAGTATAAATCTTGTGGTTAACT
Organism: uncultured Alphaproteobacteria bacterium; assembly: GCA_905479605.1. Lineage (GTDB taxonomy): Bacteria > Pseudomonadota > Alphaproteobacteria > UBA9655 > UBA9655 > CAJQNC01. The sequence goes on from CAJQNC010000017.1 coordinate 18,674, forward strand.
AAATCGGACGAAAATCTTGCTTTCAGCATCTTCTCCGCCAACGCCATACCTACTGCATTTGCCAGGCCTTGCCCAAGCGGGCCCGTAGTCGTCTCGATTCCAGTGGCATGACCAAGCTCAGGATGCCCAGCCGTTTTGCTGTCCCACTGACGAAAGTTCTTAATTTCTTCCAGAGTCATATCGGGATAACCTGTTAGATATAACAGTGAATAAAGCAGCATAGACCCGTGCCCAGCAGAAAGAACGAACCGATCTCGATCAGGCCAATGGGAATTAGCAGGGCTAAATTTCAAAAACTTGGTAAATAGTACCGTCGCCACATCAGCCATCCCCATGGGCATCCCTGGATGGCCGGACTTGGCTTTCTGCACTGCATCCATGGACAAGATACGAATTGCGTTCGCCATCTCTTGAAGTTGCACTGTGTTGAAATCGGTTTTATCTTCCATTTTATTTTCCACGGGGCTTGCTTGCATCGTTATCACCTATACTTAAAATCTCATACTCGAACATGCACGTCTGTCACAATTACGTCAATAGGGGGTTGTGATTTTTCAAGTTTATCACTACATAGTAATTGTGAGGATTTGCTGTGGGATGCGTGAATGCTACATACTATCCCTGGGGCCGATGACTCTTCATAGGGGGCTGTCCCTGCCTTAGCCCGTGGGCTTTGGTATACGGCACCCACCTGCTAACGCGGGCCGCATGAGGATTTATAAGAGCACACGGTTTCGTGGCGCCTCACACTTTTGAAGAAAGCGAGATAAATGCAAGAAGATAAAAATAAACTTCGCTTGCATATGAAAGCCCTTCGCCAAGAAGAGTTAGGCAATCGGGAACAAGCTGCTGAGAAAGCCGCACAGAACTTTCTTTCTAAATTCAACTTCCCTTCATCCTCTATTATCGCTGGATATTGGGCAATGAATACTGAACTCCCCACAGCTCCTCTTCTCACTAGGCTCCATGACACGGGGCACCGATGTTGTCTTCCCGTAACGCACCCTGATCAGAATCCCCTCACATTCCGCACATGGACGCCCGATGCTTTAATGGTGCCGGGTTATCATGGAATCTTGATACCTGAGGAAGGGACAACCATTGAACCCGATGTCCTTATCCTGCCATTACTCGCCTTTACCAAAACGGGGGGGCGGTTGGGATTTGGCAAAGGCCACTATGACTATACCCTCGAAAAACTCCGGGCGAAAAAGCCTACCACAGCTATTGGTTATGCCTATGCTCAACAAGAGGTCGACAGCCTTCCCCAAGATCAGTATGATCAGAAATTGGACTGGATAGTCACTGATGAAACTGTAATAAAGGGGTCCCCTTGAAAATATTACTCTGTGGAGATGTTGTTGGCCGCTCAGGCCGAGAGGTTATTCTAGAACACCTCCCTTCCCTCCGTAAACAGCTTAAACTTGATTTTATTGTGGTCAACGGTGAGAACGCCGCTGCCGGATTTGGAATCACGGAAAAGATCTGTAAGCAATTCTATGAGGTGGGAGTTGATGCAATCACCCTTGGCAATCATAGTTTTGACAACCGGGATATCCTTTCCGAAGTGGATAAAGACCCCAAATTGCTCCGCCCTGCGAATTACCCCAAAGGCTCACCCGGCCATGGCTTTGGAGTATTCCAAACAGCAAAAGGCAAAAAAGTAGCCGTCATCAATGTCCTCTGCCGCCTGTTTATGGAGCTCAGCGATGACCCCTTTGCTTGCCTCAATGAGTTCCTCGATGCCCACCGCCTGGGGCAAAACGTAGATGCAGTCATCATCGACTCCCATGGTGAGGCTACCAGCGAAAAAATGGCCATGGGGCACTTTGTAGATGGTCGTGCCAGCATGTTGGTAGGTACTCACACCCATATTCCCACAGCAGATACGCAAATCCTAACCAAGGGTACTGCCTACCAAACCGATGTTGGTATGTGTGGCGATTATAATTCTGTTATTGGGATGGACTTGGAAACCCCCATTATCCGCTTTACCCGCAAAATCCCCACGGAACGACTCAAGCCCGCTGATGGCCCCGCCACACTGTGTGCCGTCTACGTTGAGACTGATGACAAGACAGGACTTGCAAAGACCGTTGCCCCCCTGCGCATTGGCGGACGCTTGTCTGAGACATTTCCCGAGGTAGGATAAAGATATACCTACCACTGTAACCATCTAATCCGGAGAATAACCATGAATAAAATCTTTACAATCCTTGCCTTCATGAGCCTTACTGCCTGTGGCCTACCTAAAGAAACTCTCACAGCATTTAAAGATCCACAAACGGGTCTCTATGGCTTCAAAGGTTCAAGCAATGTAGTTGTCATAGAGCCGGAGTACGAAGCTGTAAAACCTTTTGGAAAGTTTGAAACCACCACAGTCTATGTTCCTGGTAAAGGTTGGACCATAATCGATCGCTTTGGATCAGTGGTTGGGGGGAAGTGAAAACTTTTTCCATAATCTTCATTCTCGGGACTGTATAAAGCCTTCCTTTAATAGGTTGTTTCAGCGCTACTATTTCGAGGCCTTTTTCTATGCTTGCAATTAGAAATTCGCTCCACTACAGCACTAGAGGAGTGCGCCAAGCGAATTTCTGTTCAAGCTTTTATACAAAATCTATATAATGGAGCAGGATCTCGAGCCCACCTCACAACGTCCCTTCGAGTCTCTTTCTATTCTCACACCCTCGACTAAGAGAGATCGGCAGCTAAGCGTTCACTTCCGTGCCGTCTTCAACATCCTTACAGAAAACAGTCTCTAAGGTAAAGCCTGCCTCTTCAAACATACCTCGAACCGACTTCATTCGCCCTCCCTCAAGGCCACTGTGTCCCCTAGAAAGATGGTTATGAATGGAGCGAACCACTCTCTTACCATTCACAGGATGCCTCAGCGCAAGGTGCATTCTAGACCCTTGGCGCTTAGAGTCCGCAAACCCTCCAACTCCAGGGGCTTCTACAACACTTATAATCTCATCCATGGTGGGTTCCGCACCGTCATCACTCATGATCCTTTGAAATAATTTAAAGTGATTACTGCTCAAGCTCACCCTAACGGCAGATCGATCCTCTTCTAGCGAAACTTCACCAGCAGCTGCAGCGGAAGCACCTTCTTCAGATTTCCCACTTTCAGGCCTATCTTTAGTAGCTTTCCTTTCAGCTTTCTCTTGCTCACGCGCTTCCAACTCAGCAGCACGAGCAAGAGCTTCATGTCTTGCACTACTTTGAGGTTCAGTTTCACCCGCAAGCCACCACTCTCGAAGTTCATCAATAGTATTGACGTGTGTTGATGACCCCAGACCCGCAGACGCCCCAGAGGAATCTCTTGCTGCAGCAGCCGCTGACTCCGGTTTTCTCGACATGTCTCTAAGGCGAATTGCTGTTAAGAGCTCTTGATTATCCATTCTTCTCTGTAACTGTTCTTGTTCCCGAATACCAGCCAATGCTCCTTCCACTGTCCTTTCCGTATAACGAAACGCTTCAGCAACTCTGTTAGGAATCGTCGCCTGTTCGCGCGTATACCTTTCATCTATCTCTGCCACTCCCCGAACAAAATCAGCTACAATTGCACCTTTTCCTTGACCATGGTCCTGACCTTCAAAACTTAACGCTAACGTATATTTTTCTCCCGCCATTTGCATTTTTTCCTCCTCATAAGAAAAAGCAAGCATAGCTTTTTTTGAAATTTGTCTAAGCTGTTGAATTTTTATTTTTTGATGAGGGGATTCTATAGCTTCGAGAAGGCACAAAACGGGATAAAAAGTTGAAAATAGATTATAGGCAACAGCGTTTTTGGATAAGAAGATATCGTATGTAGACATAGTAGCATGAACCAAATCATCCACAGCTAGAAGTGGGGCCCCCTTCAGAAAGGGTGTGGCTAAATATTTCACTACGTTCTTATGTAATAACTCTCTCACGCTTATGGTCGATTCAACTTGATTGAGTGCAAATAAATACACAAGTGGAAAGTTCCGCGGGGATGAAGATAGTTCAGAAAAAAGTTGACGATCATACAGTTGCTCAATCTCGGGTGCAGATTTTTCAACTAGGTTGCGCAATGTACGTTCTGCTAAAACAGTATCACTCATGGCCAGAAGATCTCGAAAGGCAGGATCTTTATCTCCTGCATCCTCAGTGAAAGGTTTTAAAGATGAAGCCACTTCCTCTAGTTGAACGCGAAAGGCATCCACACTAGAATATACCAAACTCTGAATACATGAAAAGTTAAGATCAGCAACGGGACCAGAAATTGCATAGTCGAAAAGTTGTTTGGAAGCAGCAGGCATAGGCTTCTTTGATGACGAGAGAAACTCTTGCAAAAGGCGACTTACCCCTCCTGACACCTCTTGTTTTGGTTGAGCTGAAGATGAGGGATTGCGTGCCGAAGCCCGTGCAGCTAATCGTGCCCGCATTGCCTCTGATCGGCCATCTCCAGGTCCACTGCGACCTCGAGGGCCAGCATCAGCACTGTATGACATAAAAAGAACCAGGGCTGAGAGAGCCACTGAAGATAGTAACTTGGACATAGAAAAATCCTTGATATACACTCTACTTACATATTTTTAATAACAGAAAATAATGCCTCTAACAGTTATCTCTGAAACATAAGCACGGCAACCCCCTGATTTCAAGTGCCCACGGCCAAAAAATTATCCGCACCCCAAATTTCCCCTCTCACAAAAAATTTGATACAATAGTTGCCAAACAAGTTAATTCCGGCTATGTGAGAAGGCCTAGTTTTTAGTGAAGGAGAATGATCTTGGCGAAAAAGAAAACCCAAGTCTCAAAAGAACAAGCCCTTGAATACTATCGGCAAATGTTGCTGATCCGTCGTTTTGAAGAACGCGCAGGACAATTGTATGGTATGGGCCTCATTGCTGGTTTCTGTCACCTCTACATCGGTCAAGAAGCCGTAGTCGTGGGCATTCAATCCGTCCTCTCTGATAAGGATAGCGTCATTACCGCCTACCGTGACCACGGCCATATGCTAGCTTGTGGTATGGATCCCAATGGGGTCATGGCTGAATTGACAGGTCGTGAAGGTGGATTGTCTAAGGGCAAGGGTGGCTCTATGCATATGTTCAGTCGCGAGAAAAACTTCTATGGCGGCCACGGCATTGTGGGTGCTCAGATACCCTTAGGAACTGGCCTGGCTCTGGCTCACCAATACAACAAAGACGGTGGCCTCTGTGTGGCTTATATGGGTGATGGCGCGTCCAACCAAGGTCAGGTATACGAAGCTTACAACATGGCTTCCCTCTGGAAACTGCCGGTGATCTATGTGATTGAGAATAACCAATACGGTATGGGTACCTCCACCAAACGTTCATCTACAGGTAAAAACTACTACTCCCGGGGGCAAGGCTGGGATATACCCGGTGAAAAAGCAGAAGGCATGGATCTTACTGTCATTCGTGAAGCTGCCCAAAGAGCCGTAGATCATGTGCGTTCTGGTAAGGGTCCTTACATTCTAGAGTTTGATACTTACCGCTATCGTGGCCACTCTATGTCTGACCCTGGGAATTATCGCTCCAAAGAAGAAGTCGAAGGAGTCAAAGTGAATCGAGATCCCATCGATTGCTTTAAGGCACATATTTTGAAAGATTATAATGTTACTGAGGATGAATTAAAGCTTCTCGATAAAGAGATCAAGGCAATCGTCCTGGATTCAGTGGAATTCTCTAAGACATCTCCTGAACCCGATCCATCCGAGCTCTACACTGACATTCTAGTGGAGTCCAACTGATGATACAAACTGAGAGCAATGATATGGCACAACAGAAAGAAATCGTCACCCTGACTGTCCGTGAAGCCCTGCGCGATGCCATGGCCGAGGAAATGCGTGCCGATAAAACCGTGTTCCTCATGGGTGAAGAAGTTGCTGAGTACAATGGTGCTTACAAAGTCAGCCAAGGCATGCTTGATGAATTTGGATCCAAGCGAGTCATCGATACTCCTATCACCGAGCACGGTTTTGCAGGTGTAGGCGTCGGTGCAGCCTTTGGTGGCCTCAAACCTATCGTTGAGTTCATGACCTTTAACTTTTCCATGCAGGCCATTGACCAAATCGTAAACTCTGCCGCCAAGACATTGTATATGTCTGGTGGTCAGATGGGTTGTCCCATCGTATTTCGTGGCCCCAATGGGGCTGCATCTCGTGTAGGTGCTCAGCACTCTCAGTGCTTTGCCAGCTGGTACGCGCATATTCCAGGCCTGAAGGTGATTTCACCCTATACCGCCGGTGACGCGAAAGCCCTTCTAAAAGCCGCTATTCGTGATCCAAACCCAGTAGTCTTTTTAGAAAATGAACTCCTCTATGGCGTAGAGTTTGATGACGTTTCTACAGATCCTGAGCATGTGCTTCCTATCGGCAAAGCCAAAATCGCTCGTGCTGGCAGTGATGTAACCATCACCGCGTTCTCAGCCATGGTTGGCAAAGCCCTTGAAGCTGCCAATAAGCTTGCTGAAGAGGGCATTGATGCTGAGGTTATTGATCTCCTCACCATCCGTCCTCTCGATACAGAAACCATCATTCAATCAGTGATGAAAACCAACCGCATCGTCAGCGTAGAAGAAAGCTGGCCCTTCGCAGGAATTGGCTCTGAAATCGCAGCCGCTGTTTCTGAAGAAGCCTTCGATTATCTCGATGCTCCCGTGACCCGTGTTGCTGGCGAAGATGTACCTATGCCCTATGCTGCCAACTTAGAGAAACTAGCCTTACCACAAGTCGAGGATATCATCGCCGCCGTTAAAGATGTTTGTTATAAAGGGTAAGATTATGACTGAGTCTATCGTACCCCAACTGTTGGATGGTTATAAAAAGTTTAAGTCCCAGTACTATGATAACTCAACTACCTATGAAGAGCTGGTTTCTAACGGTCAAAAACCAAGGGCCCTTCTTATTACCTGCTGTGACTCTCGGGTTGACCCTGCTATTTTACTAGGAGCCAAGCCCGGTGAACTATTCGTCGTCCGTAACGTCGCCAACCTCGTTCCTCCTTTTGACGACGACCCCAAACATCACGCAACCAGTGCGGCTCTGGAATTTGCCGTCTCCGGCTTAGGTGTCAATGATATCATCATCTTAGGTCATAGCCATTGCGGTGGCATTCATGCCCTAATGAACCGCAAAGAAGATGAACCCCAGCGTGACTTCATCACAGCGTGGATGAATATCGCCAAACCTGCCAAAGAAAAGGTGTTGGCCCAATACCCAAATTCTGATCCATTAGAGAAAAATCAACATTGCGAGAAGGAATCTCTGCTGATCTCCCTTGCAAACCTTAAAACATTTCCGTGGATTCAAGAGCGCGTTGCAAAGGACGACCTCAACCTCCATGCCTGGTATTTCAATATGAATACTGGAGCGATTGAGATGTGTCGAGATGAGGAAATCGGGAATTAAGTTCACAAAGATTACAAGTGAATATATGTTTTCTATACTTTTCCTCCAAATGCCTGTCTTCCAAAAAAACATATAAGCCTGCCACAAGCCAATAAGCGTTGTGGGAAAGTACTGTGAATAAGTTCAAACAGAAATGAGACTCCCTGAGCATGGGTTTTCGGAAAGAATTCTTTTCGGAGCCGCCCTCACCGATCCCAGGGGTGGATCCGAAAAGAATTCTTTTTGGAAGCCCTTGCGGTGACGCAAAAAAAGG
>CAJQNC010000018.1 GCA_905479605.1 uncultured Alphaproteobacteria bacterium
ACTCCTGTGGTGGTGTTCCAGTGATGGTCTAACCCACAATAGAACATGCCGAACATATCGAAGCTTGAACCACCCAGCATACCGGGTGAGTGGACAAGCATAATTTGTGCGATAGATTCTTGTGATTCTTGGTAGAGGTCAGGTGAGATACGTTTAAGCTTGTTGTAGCCCTCTCGAAGACCTGATTCCATGGAATTGAATTCATCATCTGTCAATGGCTTGACATCAATTACGTCACGGCGTTCTTGTGGCAGTGTATAGGTCAGTGAATGAAGGACTCGAGGCATGAAATAATCATTCATGTCGGTGAAGTTCACAAACTGAATATTGTTTGTTTGGTAGGTATGGTCCTTAATCTGAGAAACGATCAGTTGGATCAGTTCAACATTCTCTTCTTCAATGGCTTTGTAGAGCTGAGTATTGATGAAACTCAGAAAGCCAGAAAGCTTAATTTTTGGATCGAGAGAGTTAACAGCCTGCGCTGCTTCTTGATGAAGCTCCCTAGGAATAACGTCCTCGCACACCTCTAACATATATTGGAGGCTCTCGATGAGCGATGTATTGAATGTGTCTCGTAAAAAAGCAGCCCTTCCCTGCTGGGGAAGAACTGCTTCAAAATTATATGCCCGTTCGGCCATACTGACTACAGTATAGTTGAACGAAGTGGGATGTTTGCCCCATGAATTTTTGCTTTGTTAATTTTTTTCATGTTGTTTTCTCCATGTTTCCGACTGAATAATTTCAGTTATTTTATGCAGCCTCTGCATATTGTATTCAGTGACACATTTTTAAAGAAATGTGAAGTGTAAAATATCAAAATGTTATCAATTTGTTAACAATTTTCCTCAGACAGAATTTCAAGAAAACGTTTTTGAACGGGTGAAAGTACCGAATTTTTACGTGTAATGAAGCAAAGTTCAAACAATGGGCCGGTCTCTTCGGGTAGGATTTTTACGAGGCCAGAAGAGTTAATATACTCATAGCCCTTCATCATTGGCATAATGCCCATGCTCTGGCATCCTGCCTCAAAAACTAAAAAGCCAGAGTTGACGCTGAGAGCACTTTCACGCACAGAGTTGTTAGGCAGTCCGCGGGTGAGGTGCCAGTCAATGTTTCCTAAATTACCCTCTTGGTCAGAGTAATAAGATATGAGTTTATGGTTGCTTAGGTCTTCGATTGTCTCCGGAGTACCATACTTGTCCAAGTAGTCTTGGGTGGCATAGAGAGCATGCTGAGCTGTTTTAATCTTCTTAAAAGATAAGCTCTTACTTTGGAATTTTGGAAGTATCCCCACATCCGCTCTCGAGCTTTCAAAGTCTAAATCCAGATTGCTAGTAGTGGTAATAACTGCGGGTTTAAGGTCGGGAAAGTCTTTCTTCAATTCATTTATTTTTCGAATTACCCATACGCCCATCACACCTGTGGTCGTAATGACACGCAAGCGGTTGTGGTTTGCAGAAGATACTCTGGATTTACTGAGAATCTCAGTGGCTCCGTTTTCCAGGTTTGGGATCGTATTCTGTGCAAGAGTGAAGAGCTCTTTACCTTTTTCCGTTAGTTCAAGGCGCTTGCGCTTCCTGATAAAGAGTTTAACGTTGTAGGATTGCTCAAGATCTGTGATGTGTTTGCTAAGGGTCGTGTGGTTTTTATCAAGTGCTCTCGCTGCTTTGAGTAGAGAACCTTCTTTGATTACGTAATAAAAAGAACGAAGCTTTTCAAGGTCAATCATACTTCTTTTCACTCTTCAATTTTAACGAAAAATAGGCGGTAAATTTATGGAAACCCTGTGCGACCATAACTCCCAATAGAATAAAGAATCCTGATATAAGCTGTTGGTTGGTAAGAGTTTCTCCGAAAGTGAAATAGGACAATACACCGGAGAAAATTGGGATGAGTAACATAAACGGTGCGACAGCGGCTCCGGACAGTTTTTGAATGAGCCCGATCCAGAGATAAGTCCCCCACAGAGTAGATGCAAGAGTAGCGAAAAGAATGCATCCCAGGGCAATGGGAGAGATATTGATAACAGCATCAATGGTTGCAGAAGGTCCATCAAATACAAGGCAAGAGATTAGGAGGGGTGGCATAGCCATAACAGAGAGCCAAACCACATTAGACATGTCACTACCCAGCTTAAATTTCTTTGATAAGGCGATGCCTATGCCGTGTGACAGGCAGGATGCAATCAGTAGGAGTGAACCAAGAATAGGTAAGTCAGCTGGGCTAGAGTTTGTGTGAAGAAAATAGACACCTATGCAAGCAACGAGAATGCCTAGAGTTTCATACCAGTGAGGTTTCTCTCCTAAAAAGAGGTAGCAACAAAGAATAACAAAAAAGACTTGAAATTGAATTACAAAGGCTGAAATGCTAGCGCCAATGTCTGTTTGAAGTCCAAACCCAAAAAGGATGAGGTAGAACGCAATGAGGCAGAATCCACAGATAGCATGTCTCCATAACTTTTCAGGGGGCCGTGGGTAGAGCAGTAGGAAAGGAATAACGAATGAGACTCGGATAAATCCGATTAAGAATACGGATAGGTAGCCCACGGCAATCTTCTGCAGGATTAGATTTAGTGACCACATCAGCACTACAGCTACGGCAATAGAAGCATCTCTAAAGCTCATAGCATGGTTCCTTTGTGGAGGTTGCTCAGTTGACGAGCTTGTTTGAGTCGCATGGCCTTATCCTCAGTCAGCTATTTTAAGCATCGTATTTATTATGGGCACAATAAAGATGTTATGAGCAACCTGCAAGGGTAATTTGCCTAAATGGTGATAAGGGCTTGATTATGGCCTGGGTAAGCCGCCTCTTTTTCTGTTGAAGAATTCTGAATGGAGAAGATCCATATGTAAGTTTTCTTCAACAAAATGTTTTTTTATGAAAAAAAGTGTTGACGCGAGGTGTCCGAAAGGTGTACGTTTCTTTCTGTTGATTGGTGTTACATTTTTGTTTTTATTTTTTCCTATTGTTCAGCTTTTTGTTTATGTTTTTTCTTTATTGTTGTTGGGCTAAATCCAACATGGCTTCCCTGCCTCCGAACGAAGGAGACCTTAAGTGGTCTCCTTCTTTCATTTCCAATGACCCCTCTGAAACAGTCACTTGATCGGCCCAAGGTTCTGGTTTTGGTATTTAGTATCCGAGCAAGAACATAAACCGGGATGGCCATGAATATTTGAAATATGTTATTTATTCGACAAAGCCCACGTTGGGGTGACGTGTGTTTTCTGGATATTTAGACTGATTTATAGAATCCGCAGCGTGCAAAACTTAAGCAATCTTCTTAGGCGTAGGAACTTGATTGAGAGCTTCATCAATGCGTGTTGATGAGGGAAGGCTTGATTGAGCTCCTGATTCGCCACATGCGAGGCCACTGGCGACGGAAGCCCTTCATAGAGCAAGAGGCATATCTGTGCCTGCGTCGATGCTTGCTGCGAGAACTCCGACGAATGCGTCACCTGCAGCAGTGGTATCCAATGCATTGACCTCCATGGCTTTGACTTCCCAAACGGAATTTGGATCGCATGCTAATGAACCTTTGGCTCCCAGTGTTACAACGCAGGTAATATCGAAGTTAGCTGCGATTCGGCGAGCTGCCACTGAAGGAGAGATCACATCAAACCCTAGATAAAGGGCGAGAGTGTTTGCTTCAATCTCATTCAGAATGAGGACATCGACCATCTCAATAATATTGATAGGGATGTCTCTGGCAGGAGCTAGGTTAAGGATGATCTTTGCTCCGTATTGTTTGGCTCGTTGGATCAGTTTCCAGTTTTCCTCGGGTGGTGTTTCCAGTTGCAAGAGGAAGGTATTGCCTTTATCCAATAAAAAGTCAGGAATTTCGTCCTGTTTTGCAAGCATATTGGCGCCACTAGCTACGGTGATCATGTTTTCACCCCTGGGATCTACACAAACCATAGCACACCCAGTGCAGGCGTCGTCTGTGGAAGTGACGCCTGTTAGATCTACATTTGCTTCTTTTAAATTAACCAGGACTTCCTTGCCAAAATCATCAGAGCCTATGCGGCCAAAAAGTTTAACGTTGCCTCCAGCTTTAGCGGCTGCCAACGCTTGATTGGCACCTTTGCCTCCGGGAACACGTGTATATGCTGGGCAGAGAACGGTGTCTCCTGCTCGTGGCATATGTTCTACCGGCATATGCATGTCAATATTTAGAGAGCCAAATACAATAATCATCCTGTCCCCGATTCAAAGGAAAAACTCTTGGGCCCTTCATACAAAGGTATTGAATAATAATCAAGCATTGGATGAGGAAAAGGTGATTTTTCATTATGAGAGTTGGGACAGATAAGTTATTTCCGTATCTTAAGCTGCAAGCAATCCTTCCGAGTGGAAACGCCAACAGAGCCACCTTTTGCGAGTGGACCAAAAAGAATCTCATGGGCAAGAGGTTTACTGATATGAGTTTCAATCAGGGTCTTTAAAGGGCGTGCTCCGTAGGTAGAATCTATGCCATTATCACAAAGCCAGGTGAGTGCCTTTTTATCGAATGTGATTTTTACGTTTTTCTCTTTTAAACGACCTTTGAGCTCATCCAAGAATTTATTCACCACAGAGAGAACGGCTTCCTCAGTTAAGCTGTTAAACTTAATGACCCCATCTAACCTTCCGCGGAACTCAGGAGAGAAAAGTTCAAAAATAGCATCATCATCTTCATCGGCGCGATCATTCTTGCCGAATCCTAAGGGGGCTTTAGAGAGTTGCGATGCTCCGGCATTGGTGGTCATAATCAGAATAAGATGAGAGCAATCAATGGTTTTGCCATTATGGTCGGTGATCTTGCCGTAATCCATAACTTGGAGAAGAATATTGTAGATATCTGTGTGAGCTTTCTCGATCTCATCCAAAAGCAGGATAGCATGTGGTGACTGGTCAATGGCATCAGTCAGTAAGCCGCCTTGATCGAAACCTACGTACCCCGGTGGTGTCCCGATAAGGCGGGAGAGGCTATGTTTTTCCATGTACTCTGACATATCAAAGCGAAGGAGTTTAAGCCCCTGGTGTTCAGCCAGTTGACGTGCAAGTTCAGTTTTCCCAACGCCTGTAGGTCCTGAAAATAGAAAGCTGCCTATTGGACGGTGGCTGTCTCGTAAGCCGGAACGTGACAACTTAATAGCGTCAGTAACTTTCTCAATAGCATGATCTTGGCCGAAGATAGTTTTTACAAGCTGGCTTTGCAGATTTTTCAACTGCTGCCTCTCATTGCGCGAGAGAGTGGCCTTAGGGATCTTAGCCATGCGCGCAATTACATCTTCTACATCTTTCAGCTGAACCACTTTGTTGGTATCATCTCTAAGCTTTATCGCTGCACCTGCTTCATCAATAACATCCACCACCTTGTCGGGAAGGCGACGATCACTGAGATGGCGATGAGACAGGCCCACAGCAGCTTTTAGGGCTTCAGGTTTGTAAGAAACGGCATGATAAGCTTCGAAGGACGGTTTCAGGCCTTGAATAATCTCTAAGGCTTCATCAGGGGATGGCTCTTGAGTATCTAATTTTTGGAAACGGCGGGATAAGGCTGGGTCTTGTTCAAAAAGTTTGCGAAATTCTTGGTAGGTGGTAGAGCCGATGCATCTCAGGCTCTGGTCTACGAGCAGGGGCTTGAGTAAGTTAGACGCATCCATGGTCCCCGCACCGGTGGATCCGGCTCCAATGATGTTATGAACCTCGTCAATGAATAAAATGGCGTGAGGTTTACCTTTTAGGGCCTCCACAATCATCTGAAGTCGTTCTTCAAAATCTCCCCGAAAGCGGGTGCCGGCAACAAGAGCCCCAAGGTTCAGTGAGTAAATATCAGCATCATGAAGGAATCTCGCAGTTTTCCTCTGAATAATCTGCAGGGCTAGCCCTTCAACTAAAGCGGTTTTACCCACACCTGGATCACCAATGAGTAGAGGGTTATTTTTGGTTCGTCTTCCTAAAATGTGAGTAATGCGGTCGATTTCCTCAGTTCGACCTACCAGAGGGTCAATCTGTCCAGCCATAGCTTTTGAATTGAGATGTGTGCAGTATTTTGCCAAGTAGCTATTGTCGGATTCTTTGGCGTCTTGGGAGAGGCTTTCCGATGGAGATGTTTTCACCGTCGTGCCCTTTTGAGTTAGGTAATTGGCAACATCCAGGCGTGTAAGGTTTTGTTTCTCCAAAAAGTGGACAGCGTGGGACTCCTTCTCCGAGAAGAATGCGATTAAAAGAATATCCCCCGTTAAAGCTTTTGAAGGATTGGATTGGATGTGAAGAGCCGCTCGCTGGATGACGCGTTGGAAAGCCACAGAAGGGGTGGGCTCTATCAGTTTGAAAGAAGTGATGTTTGAAAAGTTTTCTTCAATATAATCAGTGATATCCTGTTTTAGATCATCCAGTTGAGCGCCACATCCATTGATGACTTGCAATGCATCTTCATCTTCGAGTAAGGCCAGTAGCAAGTGCTCTAGAGTTACCATTTCATGATTGTAAGCTTCAGCAAGTTGAAAGGCGCGGCGCAGGCTTTTTTCTAGGTGACTTGATACCATTAGACTTTCTCCAGGCGGCATTGCAAGGGATGCTGTTCTTGCCGTGCTCTTTCTAGGGTTTGGTTAAGTTTAGTCTCTGCGACTTCAAAAGTATAGATGCCGCATAGGCCTGAACCTTTTTCGTGAACTTCAAACATTATTTTCGCGGCTTCATTCTCATTCTTGTGAAAAATTGTTTCCAAGAGATCGACAACAAAATCCATGGGGGTAAAGTCATCATTCAAAAGAAGGACTTTGTACTGGGATGGCTTGCGTAGCTTGGCTTTGATCTCGGTTTGATGTTGTTCCTGCATAGGTACTCACTCTGTTTTTTCGATGATATTAATGAAAAGTGGAATCATCATCTGGACAATTGAGCCATTTTCAAGTCTAATATACAAAATGCTTCACGGTTTGTGGAGTCTGTTTTACTTTAATAAACAGGGAGTTATAAATTTGAGGGTTCGCGCTTTCATTTTATCGTTTTGTGTTGTGACCTGCATAAGCACTCAGGTCACTGCCCGAAAGTATGCTTCAATTGTGGTTGACGCCGATACAGGAAAGATTCACCACCAAGCGAATCCTGACGTTCTGACCTATCCGGCCTCCCTTACAAAAATGATGACTCTTTACCTTACCTTTAAAGCACTGCGATTAGGAAAGTTGAATCTGCATCAAAAGCTGAAGGTTTCTAAGCATGCTTCCCGTCAATCTCCGTCAAAATTATGGCTCGAACCGGGCAGTACGATCACCGTCCAACATGCTATTTATGCTTTGGTAACTAAGTCAGCTAATGATGTGGCTGTGGTTTTGGCTGAGGCACTGGGGGGTGGTTCGGAATCTCGATTTGCCCAGCAAATGACAGTTGAAGCCAAGCGTTTGGGTATGAGCAAGACTGTTTTTAAGAATGCATCGGGTTTGCCCAACAGTCGCCAAGTGACGACTGCACGTGATATGGCAACACTATCACTCGCGCTCTATGAAGATTATCCCGAGTATTTCTCCTACTTTAAAAAGCAAAGCTTTACATACAAGGGGACTCAGCATCGAAATCACAACAAACTGTTGGGTAAGTTGGATGGGGTTGATGGTATTAAGACGGGTTATATCAATGCCTCAGGCTTTAACTTAGCGGCGTCTATAGTGCGAGACAACCGTCGTATAATGGCTGTTGTCATGGGTGGTAGAACCTCTCAGTCTCGAGATAAACATATGATGGATCTTCTTGAGAGGACTTATAAGAAGGTCAAACAACTAGGCGCTAATACGTTTATGTCCATGAATCATTTGATTCATAATCTTGGGAGCAATCATAAAGCTAAAGTTCATACGCACCGTCCTGTTAGACCCCCGATTCCCCCTTCTAAGGCGCAAACTTTACTTGCAAATTCCCCAGCCGATTTGGTGCCCTTTGGTTCACCTCCCGTGTCGAAAGTACACTCACTTCGTAAACCCTCTGAGCCCAAGGTTGAGTCAATGGAGGATCTTATCGTGACGGTTGATGTGGATCTAGACCAAACCTTCCCCAGAGCTGATCATGGGTTACGGCCTGTGAATGAGAGTTTGTTGGATATTTGAGTTTTTTAAAATCGCCACACCACCTAGAGAGCCAATAATATTTCCCAGATGGGAGAACGTATGTGCAGAGTAATTGGAAGTCTTGGCTATTGATACCAATGAGTCATATAAAAAAACTTTGGGTTTCTTGACAAGTCATTTAACCATGATAGCCATGAAGCAGAGCCTGTTTGCCTAGGTTTTATACTCAAACAACCAGACTTTTACTTCATGTCTCTCTCAATTACTTGCAACGAAGTCCACAAAAGACATGTGGAGTCTTAAGAACTGATAGAAAGACCCCCCAACCTTTGTAGGAGGTCTACTTTTAAGCTTATTCTATCCCATACCTGGAAGCCCCGGCACAAGCTCAGGGTTATTGTATGGACCTGGAGCAATGTCAGGGTTGTTAGTTATCGGGATTATTTAGATATTGTTACACCTGGTTTTACCGGGTGTATCAAAATAAGTCTGATTAAATGTAGATTCGTATTCCCAGTTATTAAACTTTAATCCGTCTGCGATGGCCTCATCCAAAATTATGTAAGCCCTCGCCTCAAAACGAGCAGGACAATCAGGAAAAGGCATAGGTCTATCAGTAAATTTGAAAGTCACATAAGCATCCTTATCAAAACTGACTAACCAATCTAAGTAATCCTTTACACACCCTCGATTCCTATATGCAAAATTTCCTGCTGGGAGTGAAAACGGAGAGTGATCTCGAAAATAGATGAGTCTTGGTATGCTAACTTTGTAAACTCTGCTTTCATCGGCAAAAAGTGGAAGAACTTCCTTCAATTGCTCCAAGGGGCTTGATTCAGATAGGAGTTTAACACATTCCCGTTGGGCAAGGGATATCCATAGGTCATCAGACTGGTAGAGGCCTTTGTGCGTGTCTGTAGACGTTGCGCATAATCGCCCTATATCTTGAAGGTCTAAGAACATACATATCTCCTGGTTGAGAAATGGTCCAAGACCGACCATAGGAGTGTCAGCATTTTGTTTCTCAGCACTTTTTTGGAAGTGCATGCTTCCTGTGCGAGGTTGATTGTCTTCGCTGTCGTTCACTGCAGAGCTGGGGCTTGCAAATAAAGAAAGGCCAACAAGAAGTGCTGGGGCTGCTGTGTTGAGCGTGGTTGCTAAAAGGCCTTCTGTAGGCCATAATGACATAAAGTTCTTAAATTGAACATTACTCATAATAGTTTCCTTTTTACTAAAAAATATAAAAGGGAAGCAAACATTCGAAAGGTGCACCGAGGCATCTATCAATAATTATAGCAGATTATCTTAACATTTACACATATCCGTAAAATGGTATTCCAGGTTATCAATGAATGACTTTGCATTATCAGAGTAAGATTTCAGTCTTTGTTTAATATTGGCCCACATGGGTTCAATTTTGTTCAGGTCA
>CAJQNC010000019.1 GCA_905479605.1 uncultured Alphaproteobacteria bacterium
TCGGTACTTCGTGCAAAACACGACGTGATATTTTAAGTCATACAGGCTATGAGATCCATGACGATATTCCATAGAAAACACTATACTAAAGTGTTCGCCTAAAGGCGAGGGTGTTAACCCTATCCCACTCAACTACATAAAGAGGCATATGATAAGTAAAATCCCACTGAAAGAACCGAGTATCTCAACACTAGGTATCAACCCTATGCAAGCCGTCGCTATGGACATAGGAACCAATGACAAAATTAAGACTCTTTGCGTGCCGCACCTATCTCCTATATAACCAAAAATAATAGCTCCTAGAGGTTTAACAAGAAGACTTAGGCATATAGTTAACAACCCAAGTGTTCTCGTCACAGATAAATCATCAGCTTCAAAAAAGATAGGCGATAAAATGATGGCAGAAAATAAGTAAAGAGAGAACGCATAAAAATGAAACAGATTACAAAGCAAGCCCAGAATGACGGGTTTCTTTTGATAGTTCATTTTCCCCCCTTACCCTATTTTGCAGTATTAATTTTAGTAAAACCCCGTTGACTGCATATGGTATACTGATATGCTTTTGCTGAGAAGGTAGTTTTTTCTTGCATCTTTCCCAAATTTCTCCGATTCTCATATTGTTGATGATTTACAAGATCGTTTATTCTCCCCAATTTAGTTGTCTAATCACTTTTTCTGATGGGTATTTGGCTGAAAACAAGAAGGCATAATAAAAGGGCTACAATCATGAACAATCTATCAAGATCAAAACCACAACAAGATTTTGAAGTTAAGTCTTATCTCTTTCCCTGTGTAGGATTATTTGTATTACTGTCTTTGGTTTGGGCTTTAGCAACAGTGATCCTCCCCCAACAATGAGGCGGCAAAAATCATTTCAATTAAATGGCTAACTTGCTGAAAGCACCTCTTCTACATGACCGAGAACTTTGACTTTGTGCCAGACCTCTCCAATATTTCCTGCTTTATCGATCAGAAAAGTACTCCGCTCAATACCCATATACTTTTTGCCATACATCGATTTCTCTACCCAAACCTCATAATTCTCACAGGTGCTCCCATCCTCATCGGACGCGAGGATAAAATTAAGGTTTTCTTTATCTACAAACTTGTCATGGCTTTTCACAGAATCTCTAGAAATGCCGATAATCGTAATACCCTTGCTGTCAAATTGCGGCTTATGATCACGAAACCCACAAGCCTGCTTTGTACAACCGGATGTGGCATCCTTAGGATAAAAGTAAACGATTACCTTCTTACCTGCAAAGTCAGATAAGGTAACCTCACGACCTCCATTGGTTGGTAATGTAAAATCAGGGGCTTTCTGCCCAATGTCTAAAGCCATAGCTTTCCTCCCAATTGATATGTAAAAGGAACTCTACCCTGCAAAGGTGAATTTTAAAAGAGACGATTACCCACATTCAAGGTATTCCGAAAAATATAACAACGAGCAAATTTGCTAAGGTTTTAAATTTTCCTTGCCCGTTCATTCTAAAACTTTCTTTCATTAACTTTTTTTCCATTCTAAGCTTGGGAGCTTAAAGGAGCATTCAGCTCAAAAGTAATACAAACTTTTTATGAAAAGAAAGTCCTGCTAATGAGTATAAAAAAAAACGCAATCTACACGCCTGAAAATATACCTCTGTTCGAAGCACTCTATGAAAAAGGACTGATTTCTTTTGGAGGTTATCCTGCAGTCGACCGTATGTTTGCCGATCAAGATCTCACTGGCAAGCACCTTCTGGATGTTGGTTCAGGGCTTGGAGGTATGGCCATCTACCTGGCAAAAAAGCATGATTGCTATGTGACTGGCTTGGACATCCACCCTTGGATGGCTGAATATGCTTCCTCTCAGGTTGAAGTCAAGCTCCTGGAACAACTAGAGTTTGTCACTTACAGCGCCGACTTTACACTTCCCCTGCCCGATGGATCTTTTGATCTCGTCTATAGCAAAGGGGTACTCACCAATGTGAAAGAAAAAGATTTCCTCCTAGGAGAAATTAGCCGCACTCTTAAGACTCATGGAGAAATCTGCTTTATTGATTGGCTGGTGCCCTCAGATAAGGCCGAGAAACAAATAACTTTACCAACGGGTGAAGCGTCTTACAAAGAGTCACAGGACGGCTATACAAATATTCTTGAAGACCGAGGTTTTAAAAACATCCACTTTGATGATCTGACGGAAGAGTACCTAACCTACGCTGAAGCTCATCATGAAAGACTGTCTTCACCAAAACACCGCGCGCAATACAAGGAAATTTTGGATGATTCACTACGAGATATTGTCCTCAAAGCCAATGAGGATTTGATTGAAAAGATTCGCTCTGGTGACCAGCTGTCTATGCGTATTCAAGCAAGGAAAGCCTAGGATTTACTGGTCTTCTGACAGGATGGGCAAAAGAATGTGGACCGACCAGATTGAACCAACCTTTCAATGGGTGATTTACACTGAATGCACGACTTCCTTTCGCGACCATAGACTTTAAATTGGTGCTGAAAATACCCCAAATTTCCATCCACCTGACGATGATCCCGCAGAGAGGATCCACCGGCTAGGATCGCACGTTTCAGGACTTCCTTAATCATCACACAAAGAGTTTCAATATCCATCTCATTCAAAGCATAACCCGGAGTTTCAG
Organism: uncultured Alphaproteobacteria bacterium; assembly: GCA_905479605.1. GTDB lineage: Bacteria > Pseudomonadota > Alphaproteobacteria > UBA9655 > UBA9655 > CAJQNC01. Next base: position 2,637 of record CAJQNC010000019.1, read on the forward strand.
GATGAATACCTGTCTCAAACAAAGCTTCACAAACATAGATATTTCCCAAACCAGCTATAATAGATTGATTGAGAAGTAGACTCTTTATAGGGCCATGCTTCTTATTGAATGCTGCGGACAAGTATGTACCATCTAACTCCTGAGAGAGGGGCTCCACACCTAGGCTTCGCAGAAATCGGTTTGAATCCAGGTTAGGTGTAGGCACTAAATCCATAAAACCAAACCGACGAGGGTCCCTGTACACCACTCTTCCATTTTCCAGATGAAAAACCACATGATCATGTTTATTGGTCTCTTCCGGATCAATAAGCATGCGCCCTGACATCCCTAAGTGGGAAAGCAGGGTATGATCATTGTCCAAATGCATCAGGATGTATTTCGCTCTACGCGTAATTGACTCGACTCGCGTCCCCGATAGGATGCTTGCAAAGTTATTAGGAAAAGAGAATCGTAAATTAGGTCGATTTAACTGGACGGACGCAATGACGTTTCCTTCCATATGGGGGCGTAGACCCTGACAAACGGTTTCAACTTCTGGTAATTCAGGCATTAGTGATTATCCTCAGTTAATCATTTACTTATGAACAATATATCTCCTGAAAACAAGGACTGACCTCATTTTATTTCTATGTTACCCTTATAATGATGAAAGAAAAGGATAAGCTATGCCACGCACCATTGTTTGGTTCCGACAAGACCTACGTATTAAAGATAACCCTGCTTTATTTGAAGCAGCTCAGCGCGGCGAAGTCGTTCCTGTATACATTCTGGATACATCTACTCGCAATAAATTGCCTTTGGGCGAGGCCTCAAAGTGGTGGCTGCACAAAAGTTTAAAATCACTTAGAGAATCGGGAGTACCTCTGATTATTGAACAGGGTAACCTCTTACCGATTCTAGAAAGAATTTTAAAGCAAACAGAATCTGATGCAATCTACTGGAATCGTTGCTATGAACCTCATGCCATCGCACGAGATAAGAAAATTAAAAAAGAACTTGAGTGCACCCAGAGTTTCAATGGGTCACTTTTATTCGAACCCTGGACGATTCAAACAAAATCTGCAGACTTTTACAAAGTGTTCACCCCCTTTTGGAAAGCATGCCTTGCGTCTCCTGATCCTCGCGATACCCTTTCACAACCAAAACTGAAATGGGCGGATAATCTTCCCACAGGACTAGCGATAGAAGACCTTGAACTTCTCCCACAGAATCCCAATTGGGCAGAGGGATTCGATAACTATTGGAAACCTGGAGAACAAGGAGCTTATCAGAAGTTAACGGATTTTCTTGAGAACAAGCTTCACAATTACGATAAAGGTCGTGACCTTCCTGCCGAGGATTGGACATCAAAGCTTTCTCCTCACCTTCACTGGGGAGAGATAAGCCCCAACCAAGTCTGGGAGGCTGTGAATAGATCTTCTAACCCCAGTGATAAAAATACTCAACGGTTTCTGGCAGAATTGGGGTGGCGAGAGTTTTCATACAACTTGCTTTACCACTTCCCTGACCTGCCAGAGAACCCATTCCAAAAGAAGTTCTCTGTTTTTCCATGGCATGACGATGAAAAGCTTCTAAGGGCTTGGGAGAACGGGTTAACAGGCTTCCCTCTGGTGGATGCAGGTATGCGGGAGTTATGGTCTACAGGATATATGCATAATCGCGTACGAATGATTGTGGCATCTCTTCTCACTAAGCATTGTCTTATCCCATGGCAACAAGGGAGTGCATGGTTTTGGGATACGCTAGTGGATGCTGATTTGGCTAATAATAGCGCCAGTTGGCAATGGGTAGCTGGATGTGGGGCCGACGCTGCACCGTTCTTTCGGATTTTCAATCCTGTCACACAAAGCAAGAAGTTTGACCCACAAGGCGATTATATTCGTCGATGGGTACCAGAACTAAAGCACTTCTCTGATAAAGATGTGCATACACCCTGGGCTGTCTCCGAAGACACCCAAAAGGAGTGCAGATGTACCATTGGGAAAGATTACCCTCATCCAATTGTTGACTTAGATGTGGGACGTGTTCGGGCTTTACAAGCCTATGAAGTGGTCAAAATTCAATAAGCTTACGCTGAGCTATTGTTCTGCCCATCATACTCTTTCCATCCACTAACTTTGTTGAGCTTCTGAACAATCCGCACTTCATGGGCTGTATGTTCAGGGAAATTCTCTACAATAATTTTCTTTGCTTTCCTTAAGTATTTTAAAGCCTGCTTCTTATCCTCTACGCTATGTGTTTCAGATAACCCTACTGCATCAGACATGAGTTCAAGAGCAAGATATGCATCGGGATGATGAGCATCTTCAAGAATTTTCAGTGACTCGAGGATATAACTTTCCGCCTTCTCTCTCTCATTTTTTGCCAAGTGCAAACGGCCAAGGCCACGCAGGACCCATGCTGTTTGCACATGACTGTCACCGAAGTTTTTCCGATAATTTCCCAGGTTCTTCTCCAAAATAGCTTGGGCCTCATCTAATTTACCTGCATTAATCAAAATACCTCCCAAACAAGAATGTACCCAGCATGTCAATGGATGATTATCACCATAGGCCTCTCTAAATATAGGGTAACTAGCGACGACTAGATTCGAAGCCTCGTCCTCCCTTTTATTACCTCGCAGAATGTTAGCCAAATGAGTGGAGGCCCATGCCACTTTCGTGTTGTTATCACCAAGATTTTTCCGATAAATTTCTACGCTATTACGAAGATATGAATAAGTTCAAACAGAAATGAGACTCCCTGAGCATGGGTTTTCGGAAAGAATTCTTTTCGGAGCCGCCCTCACCGATCCCAGGGGTGGATCCGAAAAGAATTCTTTTTGGAAGCCCTTGCGGTGACGCAAAAAAAGG
>CAJQNC010000020.1 GCA_905479605.1 uncultured Alphaproteobacteria bacterium
CCTTTTTTTGCGTCACCGCAAGGGCTTCCAAAAAGAATTCTTTTCGGATCCACCCCTGGGATCGGTGAGGGCGGCTCCGAAAAGAATTCTTTCCGAAAACCCATGCTCAGGGAGTCTCATTTCTGTTTGAACTTATTCAGATGAGAGAAGATGATATCCGTCGCCACGTGCGCAAACAACGCCAATTCTATAACCAAGCTATTGAGCTGGGCATCTTTAACCTCGTATTGATCCTTGTATGGATCCTGTTTGATACAGGGCACACGTTTTGGCCAAAGTATGTGATTTTCTTTTCTCTTTTACACCTGGCATTCAAGAGCTATCAATTCGGTTTGTTCCCCATGATCTCTGAACAATTTCAGGGTGCTTTCAATAAACTGCATTTCATGAGTGAAGAGTGGGAGCAGAAAAAAATTGATGAGCTAACTGGCAAGAAGGTTTCAGCTCAAAAGAAAACAACTACAAAGCCCAAAAGCAAGCCTGCAACGAAGACAGCTGCTAAAAAAAGAACAACCCAGAAAAAGATTGTAGGACGTACGAAAACGTCCGCTTAGACCCATACCTTGGCAAGGTTACATGAGAAGCACCCCCGACTGGGGGTGCTTTTTTAAGAAACGATGACGTCTCCAATAAATGCATTGAATTGACCCATTGAGAGAAGACCGTCAGCCGTTCCTACTCCTAGCACTGTGATCGTATTGCCATCACCAAAATCAAAGGTTACATCACCTCCAGCTCCAATAGTTTCCACAAGCGACTCAACATCAGCAACGTTTATAGACATGTCCAAATTAACATCCCCACCCCCCGAAATTCGAGTTTATCGAATATTAAAGGATCGACTTCTTTACTACCAAAGTCCAAAATTTCATCCATTCCGATTCCCATGGTATCGCTGAGATCAAAAACAAAGGTATCTGATCCTGCGTTGGTGAAAGTGCCAAAGTTGGAAAAAACATCCCCAACAAGAGTATCATTCCCTGCTCCACCCATGAGTGTATCATTTCCAACGGTGGTGAGAGTGCCATTGTTTGTCCCAAGATCCCCAGTAAGTTGATCATCACCATCTCCTCCAATGAGGATATCATTTGCAGAAGATATATTATTATCATCACCCAACACAAGAGTATAAGTCATACCTGCAAAGTCGACTTTCTCAATGTCTCTCAAGTGGTAGATGCCTTCGTTGGCATCTGTACCTACGTCCTCCATAGTGAATTCGAATAGCCCTTTCTGCATCAAGTGTGGGAAACGTCATTGATCGAGTTAATGGTATATTTTAAGCTACCTCCACTTTTTTACTGAGATAGGGTAAAGACTATTCATAGAGAGTGTTAAAAATTGTTGGGTGGTAAGGTTACGTTGCCTACCTATTAAGAAACAAAAAGTTTGAATTTCTCTGATTTTTCCATCAAAATCTCATAAATTGACTGGCTTACCTGGGGTTCTCAGTGTATGTTGCATAGAGTTTTTGAAAAATAAGAAGGTGACTAACGCATGCTATCTAATATGATGCAAAAGATTTTCGGTTCAGCTAACGACAGACTTATTAAAAGCCTCGATCGGCGCGTAGAAACAATCAATGAGTTTGAACCTGCCATCGTAAAGCTCTCAGACAGTGAGCTGAAGGCAAAAACCGAGGAATTCCGTCAGCGCCTACAGAATGGTGAAACACTTGATGATATCCTTGCCGAGGCCTTTGCCGTTGTTCGCGAAGCTTCAAAGAGAACTCTAGGCATGCGTCACTTTGATGTTCAGATGAAAGGTGGGATGATTCTCCACCGCGGCATGATTACCGAGATGAAAACGGGTGAGGGTAAAACTCTTGTAGCGACTCTGGCCGTTTACCTCAATGCCATTGAGGGAAAGGGCGTGCACGTCATCACTGTCAATGATTACCTCGCGAAACGTGACTCAGAGTGGATGGGATCTATCTATACCTTCCTCGGCCTTACAGTCGGTTGTATCACCAATGAACTGGATGATGTTCAGCGTAAAGAAGCTTACGCTTGCGATATCACCCATGGAACCAACAATGAATTTGGGTTTGACTATCTCCGCGACAACATGAAATTCACTCTGGATGAGATCGTCCAACGCCCCTTTAACTACGCTATCGTTGACGAGGTTGACTCGATTCTTGTTGATGAGGCTCGTACACCGTTGATTATATCCGGTCCTGCTGAAGACTCATCTGAACTTTACGTCAGCATCAACAAGATCATCCCAAGTCTCATTGATGATGATTATGAGAAGGATGAGAAAGCCCGATCCGTTACCCTTACCGACAAAGGTACCGAGCATGTAGAAGAACTGGTACGAGCAACCGGGATCCTCGGAGAGGAATCCCTCTATGATGTCCAGAATGTGTCTCTTGTTCACCACATCAACCAAGCTTTGAAAGCCCACAAGATCTTCCAACGGGATGTGGACTATATGGTCAAGGATAACAAGATCATGATCATTGACGAGTTCACGGGGCGCCTCATGGACGGCCGCCGTTACTCAGAAGGTCTGCACCAGGCTTTGGAAGCCAAAGAAGGTGTTGAAATTCAGAAAGAAAACCAAACACTTGCTTCGGTTACCTACCAGAACTATTTCCGACTCTACCCCAAGTTGGCTGGTATGACGGGTACAGCTATGACCGAAGCCGCTGAGTTTGGTGATATCTATAAGCTGGAAGTTGTAGAAGTCCCCACCAACCTACCTGTTCGCCGCCTTGATGAGGACGATGAGGTTTACCGTTCGGCTGATGAGAAATACGAAGCGATCATCAAAGAAATACAAGACTGCCGTGAACGCAAGCAGCCTGTGCTCGTAGGTACTGTCAGCATTGAAAAGTCTGAACATTTTTCAAATCTCTTGTCAGCTGCGAATATTCCTCACAACGTTCTCAATGCCAAACAGCATGAAAAAGAGGCAAAAGTCATCGCTGACGCGGGTGTCCCTGGAACGATAACGATCGCTACCAACATGGCTGGTCGTGGTACTGACATTAAGTTAGGTGGTAACGCCGACATGCGCATCGCAGAAGAACTTGCAGATGTCACCGATCCAAAGAAGCATGAAAAACTCGCAAAAGAGATTGTAGAAGAAGTGGCTAAAAATGCCGAGATAGCTAAAGAAGCCGGTGGTTTATATGTAATTGGCACCGAGCGTCATGAGAGCCGCCGCATTGATAACCAGCTCCGCGGCCGTTCTGGTCGTCAAGGAGACAAGGGTCGTTCGAAATTCTATCTAGCCCTGGATGATGATCTGATGCGCATTTTTGGTTCTAATCGCTTGGACAGTTGGCTGCAAAAACTTGGCCTTGAAGAAGGTGAAGCGATCATCCACCCCTGGATCAATAAGGCCTTAGAGAAAGCCCAACAAAAAGTTGAGGCTCGCAACTATGATATTCGTAAGCACTTGCTGAAATATGACGATGTCATGAATGACCAACGTAAGGTGATTTATGAGCAACGCCGCGAAATCATGGAAGATACTGATGTTCATGAAATCATTTTGGATATGCGCGAAGAACTGCTGGATGATCTCGTGACTCGCTTCATTCCTGAGAATGCCTATGCTGATAAATGGGATGTGCACGCTCTGCATGAAGAATGCATGCGACTCTTTAACCTTGATCTGCCTATTAAGGAATGGGCCGATGAAGAGGGCATTGCTGACACTGAGATCCGTGAGCGAATCGGCGAAGCTGTCGATCAACACATGAACGCAAAAGAAGAGAGATATGGCCCCGAGCTTATGCGCATGGCTGAGAAATCACTTCTGTTACAGATTCTAGACCAGAACTGGAAGGACCACCTGCTTTCATTAGACTACCTGCGTCAGGGCATAAACCTGCGCGCTTATGGTCAGCGAGACCCACTCAACGAGTACAAGGGTGAAGCTTTCGAGATGTTCCAAGTCCTGCTTCATCGTTTGCGTGAAAATATTACAGGCGTGTTGTCCTATCTGGAAATCAGTGCGCCTAACCCAGAAGAAACCATGCAAAGCATGCT
>CAJQNC010000021.1 GCA_905479605.1 uncultured Alphaproteobacteria bacterium
AAAGACATCGCCCGAGCTCTTAGCTCAATGGAGTATCCGTAGGTCATGCCTACTTTTATAGCATATATTCCGTAATTAGTATACTAAAATGCTATATTTAATTATAGATTTTTTTTCTTAAATTAAAGTTAAAGAAACGTCTGAAAAAGTTCGGTGCTTGGCAACAGATCCCGGTTTTGGCGCTTATTGCCCGAGCAAGCTCGGACAAACGCACAAACCGGAATGACGATTTTTATATAAAAATCGTCATTCCGGAACGTAGACGGGCCCAGGCTTTTCCTGGATTGTGAGTCTCGTATGCGGTATCTCAGGAAGCAAAACACTTTTGCGGAGGATTTTTTTGATGATTCGTGAGGAGATATTCGATAAGAGAATCACAGCATAGTAAAAGCCTAGGGTCACCTGGATTGAGGAATACTATTTTTAAAATCAGTATCTCGTTGTTATTGCCCGAGAACGCTTACCCCAACTTACCCTTCAAGATCTTATTCACAACACCAGGGTTTGCTTTACCCTGCATCTCTTTCATGACTTGGCCTACGAAGAATCCAAAGAGCTTATCTTTTCCACTCTGATACTGCTCAACCATATCTGGATTCGCTGCGATAATATCATCTACAACTCTCTCAATAGCAGAGGTATCGGTGACCTGCTTCAAACCTTTTTCTTCAATTAGAGTGGGGGCATCCTTTCCGGTTTCCCACATGAGACCGAAGACTTGTTTCGCAATTTTACCAGAGATGACTTCGTCTTGAATCTGGTTGAGAAGTCCCGCTAGATTTTCAGCTGAAATGGGTGAAGACGTAATCTCTAGCCCATCCTTGTTCAATGCTCCAAACAGTTCACCCGTCATCCAATTCGAAGCAAGCTTGGCCATCTTGGGGTCTTGACTCTTACAATGCTGAAGGAGAGTCTCAAAGTAATCTGCATTTTCCATTTCAGACACAATCACCGTCGCATCATAAGCTGAAAGATCAAAGTCCTTCATAAAGCGAGCTTTCTTCTCGTCAGGAAGCTCCGGTAGATTCTTGCGAAGCTCATCAACCCATGATTCTTCTAACACCAAAGGAGGCAGATCTGGATCTGGGAAATAACGATAGTCATGGGCAAATTCCTTTGCACGCATAGGACGAGTGATGTTTCGCTGAGAATCAAAAAGGCGAGTTTCTTGGACTACCTCACCACCATCTTCGATCAATTCGATCTGTCGGCGGGCTTCAAACTCGATGGTCTGAGATAAAAACTTCACCGAGTTAACGTTCTTGGTTTCCGAGCGTGTACCGAGCTCTTCACCAGGTTTCCTGACCGATACATTCACATCCACACGCATACTTCCTTGGTCCATATTGCCATCACATGTTCCAAGACAGCGCACAATGGCACGAACCTTTTTCACATAGGCTGCAGCTTCTTCTGCGGTACGAATATCTGGCTCGGACACTATCTCCATAAGAGCGACTCCAGAGCGATTAAGATCAATATAAGACTTCTCAGGATGTTGATCGTGGATACTTTTCCCTGCATCCTGCTCGAGGTGAAGACGCGTGATACCGATGCGCTTGCTTCTACCATCCGCCAACTCCACATCCAAATGACCCTCACCAACAATAGGGTCTAGGAATTGAGAAATTTGATAACCTTGCGGCAGGTCAGCATAGAAATAATTCTTCCGATCAAAAACTGAACGTAGGTTGATCTTGGCATTCAGGCCAATCCCGGTTTTCACAGCTTGCTCAACGCAGTGCTTATTGATCACCGGCAACATGCCAGGCATCGCCGCATCCACAAGCGATACTTGTGTATTGGGCTCAGCACCAAATGTGGTGGCAGCCCCAGAAAAAAGCTTCGCCTCAGAGGTCACCTGAGCATGAATTTCAAGCCCAACAACAACCTCCCAAAGACCAGTACTTCCTTCCATATAAAAATTTTCTTGTGACATCAGGACCTCATCGTGCAAGTAAAGGTTGGAACTGTGCGGCCGCTTCTAAGACGCCGGCTGCGCGGAAAACCACATTTTCACCAAAAGCTAGCCCCACCAGCTGAAGCCCCAAAGGAAGGCCTTTCTGATTCAAGCCCGCTGGAACAGAAATTCCTGGAAGGCCTGCTAAGTTAGCGGGCACTGTAAATATATCATTCAAGTACATTACCAGAGGATCGGTTGGTTTCTCATCTAATGGAAATGCCGCATTGGGGGCTGTCGGTGTCAATAACACATCGACACTTTCGAAGACTTTTTTAAAGTCCTGAGCAATGAGATTTCGCACCCGTTGGGCCTTCAAATAATAAGCATCGTAATAGCCCGCTGAGAGCACATACGTACCTATGAGGATACGGCGCTTTACCTCGTCGCCAAACCCTTGATCGCGGGTGTTTTGATACATCTCATCGAGAGTATTCCCAGGCACACGCAACCCATAACGCACACCATCATAACGAGCTAAGTTAGATGAGCACTCCGCTGGTGCCAGAACATAATAAGCCGGTAAACTGTACTTGGTGTGAGGAAGGGTAACATCCACGATCTCTGCACCTGCTTCACGTAGCCAGTTGGCACCTTGCTGCCACAGACTCTCAATTTCAGGGTCCATTCCCTCCATGCGATACTCTTTAGGGATGCCAACTTTCAATCCGCGGATATCCCCCGTGAGGGCCGCCTCAAAATTGGGGACCTCATGCATAGCAGAAGTCGAGTCCTTAGGATCATGGCCAGCCATAGCTTCCAACATGATGGCCGCATCCCGAACTGTACGGGCAATCGGCCCAGCCTGATCTAAAGAAGAAGCAAAAGCCACAGTCCCCCACCGAGAGCACCGCCCATAAGTGGGTTTCATTCCCACAACCCCAGTAAACGCAGCTGGCTGTCGAATAGACCCACCCGTGTCCGTTCCTGTAGCCGCAAGAGCTGATCCAGCTGCCACAACAGCTGAGGACCCACCCGATGAACCACCTGGAGTTAAGGGCTTCCCATCGGCACCAATCCAAGGGTTCACAACATTACCAAAGGCGCTGGTAATATTCGCTGATCCCATAGCAAACTCATCCATATTGGTCTTACCCAAAAGCACAGACCCGGCGTTCGCCAAGTTTTGACTCACCGTAGATTCATATTGAGGAACAAAATTATCCAGAATATTTGAGCATGCGGTGGTACGAATATCACGTGTACAAAACAGATCTTTCATGGCAATGGGTAGCCCCTCCAAGGTACCTGCCTTACCTTCTTGAATCCTCTTGTCACTGATTGCCGCCTGACCAAGCGCAACCTCAGGAGTCTCAAGAATATAACCATTCAACTCCCTGGTTTGCTCCATAGCTTGGATATAATCTTTTGTAAGCTCTACAGACGTAAACTCGCCCTTTTGCAACCCATCACGGGCCTGTGAAAGGGTTAGCTTAGTTAACTCGGATTGACTAATTGCTTTCGCAAGTGCTTGTGTCATATTCTACTCCACCACCTTAGGAACGACAAACATATTGGCTGCTGTTTCCGGTGAGTTGGCTAACACCCGGTCCACATACCCACCATCACTAACAACATCCTCACGCATAGGCATTTCTTGAGCACCAACACCAACCATAGGGGCAACACCCTCGGTATCCACCTCATTTAATTGATCAATAAATCCCAGGATATTATTTAAATCATCACGCACAGCCTCAGCGCGAGTATCATCTACTTTTAAGCGTGAAAGAAAAGCGATTCGTTTGACGGTTTCTAAATCCAATGACATATTAGTCCTTCCATGGTTGAGAACACCCACCAGTCTTATAAGTTTTTCGCAACAAGGTAAAATAAAAAATGCTTATTGAGGATCCTTTCATTCTTTGGCCACTCGTCGGTGTCGTAAGCGGTATCATTCTTGGATTAGCTGGCGCTGGAGGAGGCCTCATCGGCATCCCTATGTTAATCTACTTAGGGGGGTACGGAGTTAAAGATGCCACAGGGTATGGCCTTTGGGGGGTAAGCCTTGGCGCTGCAACGGCCTGGTTTGTACAGAGGCACAACACAGAGTTCACCACCGGATTGATACTAACCCTATTTTCTCTAATCTTTGCCTACTTCAGTGTCCCCCTAAAAGAGATTTCACCTCAATGGGTTATCATCCTTCTACTCAACCTGGCATGCTTGATTAGCATCTACAGCCTGTGGCTCCACAAAACAAAAGATATCAAGGGTAAGGGTAGAGCCCCTTCAGGGAAGTCCGCTCTTGGGGGTGCCATTGCGGGTTGTCTGAGTACCATGACGGGGCTCGGGGGAGGTGTCATCATGATTCCATGGATGGTCACCATAGGAAAACTAAAGCTTGCAGAAGCCACGGCCACCAGCTTGATGGTCATTGCTATTACGGCACCCTTCTCTATTTGGGCCCAAGGTCGTATGGATGATATTGAAGCCGAGTATATTCTCTTGCTGCTTGGGGGTGTGGTTGCTGCCTCGCTAATTACTAAACAAATTATTGCTAGAGTTCCCAAGACAAGAATGGATATAGTAAGAAAGTGCGTTCTCACAACCGCTATTTTTATCGCCATGATTGGAACCGCAATAAAGTTGTAAACCAACTGTGGATAAACCTGTGAATAAGGCGAAGGATAAACCAGGGGATAAAAACAGGTCGCTCCTCATACCCGGACTTATCCCCATTTTAGTCACGCCTCCACGTCCAAAGTTGCTTAAGTTATTCCCATATGAATAACCTTATTCACAACATGTGAACAGTGGGTGACAAAGACTGTTTTTCCCTTTAAGGTTCTAGAAAATAATATAGTTGCTTGGTGTGGATATGTCCGGGATAAAATTGTGTCCCCATAATTCACAGGCTCTACTACAACATCAATTATATTTAATATATACTATTATAGATATTGGCATGACACTTTTAGATAAAGCACGACACAATTCCTCTCCCCCTCTTTGGCTAATGCGTCAAGCAGGACGTTACTTATCAGAATATAGAGAGGTTCGATCGCACTACCCCCGATTTCTTGAGTTTTGTTACTCAAGGCAGGATGCTGCTAAGGTGACTCTTCAGCCAATTGAGAAGTTTGGTTTTGATGCTGCTATCATATTTTCTGATATTCTTGTTATCCCTGACGCCTTGGGACAAAATGTAGATTTTGTTAAAGGTGAGGGCCCACAATTGGGCCCGCTCAACATGGATATCTTTGACACCCCCTTAGATGAATTTGAGAAGACACTTCTCCCTGTATCGGATGCCCTGCGGTTGGTTCGTCAGGGGCTTGGTTCAGATACCTCACTTATAGGGTTTTGTGGTGCTCCTTGGACTGTTGCCACCTACATGATTAACGGCAAAAGCAGCAAAGACCATGCAGAAACAAAAGTGTTTGCGGCTAAAGATATGGAGCGCTTTGACAAACTCCTTGAAAGGCTGGCTTTTTACTCCGCTCACCACCTCTGTAAGCAGGTGGAGGCAGGGGCTGATACCTTGCAGATTTTTGACTCTTGGGCAGGCTCTGTTCCAGACTGTTTGTTTGAGAGGTGGGTGATTCAGCCCACCAAAAGGATTGTAGACCTTGTGCGAACAACACACCCCCATGTGGATATCATTGGTTTCCCTAAGGGGGCAGGTGAAAAGCTCCCTGCGTATGTGGAAGGAACGGGCGTGGGTGGTGTTGGGCTCGATTACAGCGTTTCATTGGGTTGGGCGCGAGACGCAATCCCAGAGGAGGTCGTGCTGCAGGGTAACCTCGACCCTACACTGTTGGTGGCCGGGGGAGATTTCCTTGTTCAAGAGGTGGAGCGTATTCACAGTACACTCAAAACCCGCCCCTACATTTTCAACCTTGGGCATGGGATCTTGCCCATAACACCCGTTGAGCATGTAGAGCAACTTGTTGAACAGGTCCGGGGGTTGAGGTCATGAGTAAAACAGCCGTTGTCTTGATGAATTTAGGTGGACCTAATGGTCCAGAAGAGATCCAACCTTTTCTCTATAGCCTATTCTCGGACCCGGCTATCATTGGTTTACCCCAGCCATTTCGGGGGCTGCTGGCAAAGTTCATTTCATCGCGCCGCACACCCGAAGCCACCGAGATATATGCTCATCTGGGGGGTAAATCCCCACTTCTTGCAAATACAAAAGCACAAGCTTCGGCTCTAGAGGATAAGCTTGGTGTTGGCTATCGGGTCTTTGTGGCGATGCGCCATGGAGCCCCACGCACGGAAGAGGCGGTAGGGCTAGTACAGGACTACAACCCCAACCGGATTGTGTTGTTACCGCTTTACCCCCAACTGTCAACCACCACGACATCGTCCTCCTTCTTAGAGTGGCACCGCCTTTATAAGGGGCAAGCTCCTGTGGATGAAATATGCTGCTATCCAACAGCAAAGGGGTTTGTCCAGGCTTATGTCGAGTTGATCATGAAGGCTTACAAAAAAGCCGAGCAATACGGAAAGCCACGGGTGTTGTTAACGGCCCACGGACTTCCAGAGAAAACCATTAAAAGGGGGGACCCCTACCAGTTCCAGGTTCAACGATCAGCGGCTGAAATCGTAAGGGCGTGCAGGGTGGAAGATATGGATGCGGTGGTGTGTTATCAAAGTCGAGTGGGGCCACTGAAGTGGATTGAGCCCTATACTGATGTGGAAATAGAAAAAGCGGCAAAAGAGGGAAAGCCTCTGGTCATTGCCCCGATAAGCTTTGTGTCTGAGCACTCTGAGACGTTGGTGGAGTTAGACATTGAATACAAAGAGTTGGCAGAGAGACATGGCTGCCCTGCCTACGAGAGGGTACCTGCCGTCGGCACGCACCCTGATTTTATCAAGACTCTCTCTGACCTCGTGTTGTCTCCCGTACCCCAGCCCCGAATTTGCCTAGGGACGTGTGTGAAATGCCCCAATAAGCTGGAGAAAAAAGTTGCCTGATTTTATTGTTGAATCATACCTTTGGATCAAAGCCCTCCATATTCTTGCTGTAATTGCATGGATGGCGGGTTTGTTGTACCTTCCCCGCCTACTCGTCTACCACTATAGCTATGCAAACGGTACGGAGTCCTCCAACACCTTCTGTACAATGGAGCGAAAACTTCTAAAAATCATCATGACCCCCTCTATGATCGCTTCATTTGTGTTTGGGATACTTCTCATTTTTATGACAGACCCTTGGCCTTTTGGCTGGTTCCATACCAAGCTGTTGGCTCTTGTGTTGCTTGCTGGTTATCATGGTTTGCTCGCAAAGTATGTCCGTCAGTTTGCGCAAGGAGAGCGTCCCCATTCAGAAAAGTACTATCGCTTTATCAACGAGATACCCTTTGTGCTTGCGGCTATTATTGTCATTATGGCTGTTGTAAAGCCGTTTTAGTTTTTCCCGTGAGTCTTTTTTCTTGACATTTTATAGGTGTTGAGTGATTGTCGAAGGATCACGAATACCTTTCCAAAAATATGTGTTTTAAAAGGATCAACCCAATCCCATGAATTTGAAAGAATTAAAAGAAAAGACTCCCGTGGAGCTGTTGAAGCTTGCTGAGGAGATGGAAATTGAAAACGCCGGCACTCTTCGTACCCAGGACATGATGTTTGCCATTCTTAAGCAGCGTGCCCTCAAGGGTGATGCCATCTTTGGTGATGGTGTTGTTGAGGTGCTACAAGATGGGTTTGGCTTTCTTCGTTCTCCACAAGCTAACTACCTGCCAGGACCCGACGATATTTATGTTGGCCCTAGCCAGATTCGCCGATTTTCTTTACGCACAGGTGACACTGTAGAAGGCGAAATTCGTGCTCCTAAAGAGGGTGAGCGCTATTTTGCATTAGATAAACTGAATACCATTAATGGTGAGGATCCACATGTCGCAAGGCACCGGATTAACTTTGATAACCTGACTCCCCTTTATCCAACCGAACAGTTGACTCTTGAGCTAAAAGACCCGACCAAGAAACCCTTTACCCAACGGGTCATCGATTTGGTTTGCCCGATCGGTAAAGGTCAGCGTGCCCTTGTGGTGTCTCCTCCACGTACCGGTAAGACGGTCATGATGAAAGACATTGCTAACTCAATTGCTGAAAACTACCCTGAGGTCGTTCTTATTATCCTGTTGATCGATGAGCGGCCTGAAGAAGTCACCGATATGTCCCGCTCAGTTAAGGGTGAGGTGGTGAGCTCGACCTTTGATGAGCCTGCCTCCCGGCACGTTCAGGTGGCTGAGATGGTCATTGAAAAAGCCAAGCGTCTGGTTGAACACAAGAAAGATGTTGTGATCTTGTTGGACTCTATTACCCGTTTGGCTCGCGCATACAACACAGTCATTCCTTCCTCTGGTAAAGTGCTAACGGGTGGTGTTGATGCCAATGCCCTACAGCGCCCTAAGCGCTTATTCGGTGCGGCCCGTAATATCGAAGAGGGTGGTTCTCTTACCATTGTGGGTACGGCTCTTGTAGATACGGGTTCGCGTATGGACGAAGTGATCTTTGAAGAGTTCAAGGGTACTGGTAACTCTGAAATTATCTTAGATCGTAAGCTTTCTGATAAGCGCACTTTCCCAGCTATTGACATCACCAAGTCTGGTACTCGTAAGGAAGAAGAGCTTGTGGAAAAAGATGAGCTTTCGAAAATGTGGGTACTTCGCCGAGTCCTGCAACCCATGGGAGTTGTGGATGGAATGGAATTCTTGTTAGAAAAACTTCGCAACACCAAGTGTAATGAAGAATTTTTTCAATCAATGAATGCTTAGGGGCTTTTAACAATGGGGTATTGGTGCTTTACCCAGGCAGTCATACCCCCCTTTAGATTATAAGAGTTCTTAAAGCTATGACCGCGGGCTATTTCGAGAGCCTGACTGGATCTTTGACCCACCCTACAGATAAACACATACGATTTTGTGGGATCTGCTTTAGACAGATACTGCAGTAAGTCATTGCCAAGTGTTGCCAAGCTGGCCCCCTCAATGTGGCCTTCATCAAATTCTGCCTGTGAGCGCACATCCACAAAAATAAAGTCTTTTTTCGCTTTTTTCACTTCCTCTGGAGTCATTTCGGTGAACTGAATATTTCCACACTCTTGGTTGGCTGGCACTGCGATGTCGATTTTCTTGGGGTAAGGAAGGTCTAGTTTTTCCATGGTCTTTATAAATTCTTTTTCTTTTTTTCTAGATTTACCCGTTTGTTGTACTGCATTTCCTCTTGGATGGTGCTGGATGTCTGACCTAAATAATCATGCCCTGGGTAAATTGTGGTTTGGGGGGGGGAGCTTATAAAGCTTGCTCTTGATGCTGTGATAAAGGTTTGTAGCTGAGCCATTTTGGAAGTCAGTACGTCCACATGAGCGAATCAAAAGAGTGTCCCCTGTGAATACGCGGTCATTAATGAAAAATGACGTACATCCTTGGGTGTGCCCTGGGGTTGCTATTGCTTGCAGGCTGCGCCCGCCAAATATGAGTTCTTCTCCATCGGCCATCAATCTATCGGCACATTCCAGTTGGGTGCCCTCGCCTGCAACAATCTTACACCCTGTTTTTTTTCGTAGCTGGCCTGACCCAGTAATGTGATCCGCATGGATGTGGGTATCGATAGAGTAAATTAGAGTCAGTCCCAGGTCTTGTATCAGCTTACAATCTCTCTCCAATTGCTCTAATACCGGATCGATAATGACAGTATCTCCAGTATCAGGATCAGCCAAGAGGTAGGTATAGGTTGACGATGAAAGATCAAAGAGTTGGCGAAAAATAAGACGATTATCCATGGGTTCCCCTGTAAATATAAAAAGTTTTTCTTAGTATATCACCATATATCGAATTTCTTAAATTTCTTGTGGAATGTACAATCGGGGGGAAGTTATTAGTTTTGGGATATGCTATTTCCCCTATAGATCACTCTCAATGGCATTTAGTGCGGCCTGAGCGCAGATGCCATCTAACTCTGGGTTTGCGCCACTGATTCCAATAGAGCCAATATGTTGACCATCTTTGGTGATGATGGGAAGTCCGCCCTCAAGCAACACAATACCAGGCACACTGGAATATGGTGAGTTGGGCATGCTCTCATTCCGCTTAGCCAAATCTTTGGTTGATATGGGTATACTGGAGGAGGTCATAGCTTTCAGCTGGGACATTCTAACGCTCACGAAGTTGTTCCCATCCATGCGGTGGAAGTATTTCAGATTTCCATGGTCATCGAGAATAGCCACGCACAGGTTAAGGTCGCGGGCACGGGCTTCTTTTTCGGCAGCGTCGGCCATAGTTTTTGCCATGTCCAGGGAAAGAGATTTTACAGTCAGAGTCATAATTGGTTCCTTACATCAGCTAGATTACCAATTAGTAGATAAGGGATATTTGAAAAAAATCAAGTTCTTAGTTTTGCTCTAACCCGTTCCACCTACGGTGAGTTGGGAAATCAAACAGCTGGGTTGGCCCAGTCCAACGACGACGCTTTGTCCTGCTTTTCCACACATGCCAACACCTTGATCAAGCTCAAGGTCGTTACCAATCATGGTAATTTTTTGCATCACCTCAGCTCCACTTCCCACTAATGTGGCCCCTTTGATGGGCGATGTGATCTTACCATTTTCAATGAGGTATGCTTCTGCTGTAGAGAACACAAACTTACCTGAGGTGATATCAACCTGCCCACCACCGAAATCGAGAGCGATGATTCCCCTATCAACAGATTCAATCATTTCTTCTTGAGAGTGTTCCCCAGGAAGCATATACGTATTGGTCATACGTGGCATGGGAGCATGAGCATAACTTTGGCGGCGGCCATTACCTGTGGCTTTTTCTCCCATCAAACGAGCATTTAAACGGTCATTCATGTGGCCAGTCATGATCCCATCTTCGATTAAGACATTCTTGGTAGTAGGAGTGCCTTCATCATCAATGGTGAGGTTACCATGGGCATGATCCATATCTGTGATATTCCCAGCATCAATGACAGTCACGCCTGGAGAGGCGATGCGTTCTCCCATTGAGTTAGAAAATGTGGAGCTGCCTTTGCGGTTGAAATCTCCTTCTAACCCATGGCCTACTGCCTCGTGGAGTAAAACAGCGGGAATGCCAGAGCCCAATACAACTGGCATTTCACCGGCAGGAGCTTCAATAGCAGAAAGATTCACTATGGCCTTACCTAGAGCCTCGTCTGCATGATGTTTCCAGGATTGCTCTTTAATGATATCTTCATAGAAACCACGTACCCCAATCACGGACCGAGCCATTTCCATACGCCCATTTTGTTCCACATGAACGATGATATTCAGCACTGTAAACGGGCGGTAGTCTGAAGCTATATATCCATCAGCGCGGAGGATATTGATGATCTGCCAGCTGCCGCGCAATGAAACCGAGACCTGTTTTACACGTGGATCTTTTTTGCGGAGGTAGAGATCAACTGTCCCTAGTAAATCCACCTTCTGCTTGAATGGCACTTTTTCGAGAGGGTTTTCATCGGTATAAAGTTTTTGGTTGGTTTTGTGTGGAGGGGCGGTATAGGTTCCCTGCGCTGATGAATCCTGAATAACTTTTCCTGCTCGCTTCAGAGCCTCTTCAGAAATCTCTGATGCATGGGCATAAGATGTTTGCTCACCGAGTACTCCACGAAGACCAAACCCTTGAGTTACGTCAAAGCTGGATGTCTTGATTTTCCCATCATCAAAGCTGAGAGCTTCTGACTCTTTATACTCCAAGAAAAGTTCCCCATCATCTTTGCCATGTAGGGACTCTTTCGTGATCTTTTCAGCACACTCTGGAGTCAGGTTAGTCCGGTCAAAAAAGAAGCTAGCAGTCATTGAGAAGTCCTCGCTGTTTAATTCAAGTACCACTTTGAAGAAAAATAACGAAAAATGCAACGGAGACTTGAGATTATTGCTCTATGGGTTTAGGATTTGGCCATAATAAAAATAAAGAGGTTCATATGCGAGGCGTATCAAAGTGGCCATCCTACCTAATAGGACTGATTATAGGTATGGTTTCATCCATTGCTTCCCTCAAGGCGGAAGTACCAGTCGATTGGCAGATTAATTTTCAAGAACCTGCCACCCCTGTGATGGAAAAACTTGTGGCGTTTCATGATCTTATCCTGTGGGTCCAGTTTGGTATTTGTGCTTTAGTTGGGGCTTTGATTCTTTATATTGTTATCCAATTCCGTTCCTCGAAGAATAAGATGCCTTCCAAAACAACTCATAACTCCTTACTGGAAGTCGTGTGGACCATATTTCCGGTAGTGATTTTATTGGTTATTGCATTCCCTTCTTTACGATTACTCTATTTTATGGATGTAACCCCTGAGGCTCAGATGACTGTCAAAGCCATCGGAAATCAGTGGTATTGGACTTATGAATATCCTGATGAAGGCATTTCGTTTGACAGTTTGCCTCTTGAGGGTGATGACTTGCAACCAGGCCAGTTACGTTTATTTGAAGTGGACAAGCGAGTTGTGGTTCCCGTAAATACCACAGTACGGATTATAACAACCTCCAATGATGTTATTCACAGTTGGGCAATTCCAGCCTTTGGTGTCAAGAAAGACAGCGTACCTGGAAGATTGAATGAGACCTGGTTTAAGGTTACTAAAGAGGGAACCTATTACGGTCAGTGTTCAGAGCTATGTGGTGCAAAGCATGGGTTTATGCCAATTGTGGTCGATGTTGTATCTCCTGCTCGTTACAAGCATTGGGTCGCTCAAAACAATCCAACTCCAGCAGAGGCCCCCGTTTCTGTTGAAGAGCCAACTCCTGAGAGTCAGGATGCCGCGGGTCATGAGGTAACGAAGACTCTCCGTGATGGAGAAATAACCGCTGTGAAAGAGACAGATAACATAGCTGCCGAGAAGACTCAGATACAAGAAAAAACAAAAGAGATCATTCCAGAAGAGACGAAAGATTCTTCTGGAAAGGGAGTAAAAGAAAATATATCCAACGTATCTCAGGCGCAACCTGCTGCAGAATTCGTTGAAGTGAAAACTCCAAAGACAGGTGAAGGAAAATAATATGACCAGTACTGCTGCAACTGCTGACGCTATTCCCCATCACGAAGACCATCCTGTGGGCTGGCGACGCTGGGTTCTATCGACGAACCACAAGGATATTGGTACCATGTACCTGATATTTGGTCTTGTGGGCGGTATTCTTGGTGGTTTGTTCTCGGTGCTGATTCGTGCGCAACTCGCTTCACCCGAAGGTATGGTTTTTGGTTCTAATTACCAGTTATACAACGTGGTGATTACTGCCCACGGTCTTTTGATGGTTTTCTTCATGGTCATGCCTATCCTTATCGGAGGTTTTGGTAATTGGTTTGTCCCACTGATGATCGGCGCTCCGGATATGGCGTTTCCCCGCATGAATAACATCAGTTTCTGGTTGCTTGTTCCGGCCCTTTTGCTCTTGGTGTCTTCTACATTTGTTGGTGAAGGTGCTGGAATTGGTTGGACAGCTTATCCTCCCTTGAGTAGTGAGTTGGGCTCGCCTGGGGCCGCTGTCGACTTTGCTATTCTCAGTCTTCACTTAGCTGGTATTTCCTCTGTTTTGGGTGCGATTAACTTTATTACAACTATCCTCAACATGAGAGCTCCTGGCATGACTATGCACAAGATGCCACTGTTCGTTTGGGGCATACTTATCACAGCTTTCCTCTTGTTGCTGGCGGTTCCTGTGTTGGCTGGAGCTCTGACGATGTTGCTTACAGACCGTGGCTTCGGAACGAGCTTTTTTGAACCTGCGGGTGGCGGTGATCCCGTTTTGTATCAACACTTGTTTTGGTTCTTTGGTCACCCTGAGGTGTACATTATGATCTTACCGGCTTTTGGAATCATCAGCCAGGTGGTCTCTACATTCAGTAAAAAGCCGGTGTTTGGTTACCTTGGTATGGCCTACGCTATGGTCTCCATTGGTGTTATTGGGTTCGTTGTATGGGCCCACCATATGTTTACTGTGGGTATGGATGTTGATGCCAATGCATACTTTACAGCAGCCACTCTTATTATCGCAGTTCCTACTGGTATCAAGATCTTTAGTTGGTTAGCGACGATGTGGGGCGGTTCCATTGATTTTAAAACGCCTATGCTTTTTTCATTGGGTTTTATTTTTGTCTTCACTTTAGGGGGAGTCACAGGAGTTGCGCTTGCAAACGGCGGTTTGGACATTGCTTTCCATGATACCTACTATGTTGTAGGCCATTTCCATTATGTGCTTTCCATGGGGGCTTTATTTGGTGTTTATGCTGGATTCTACTACTGGATTGGTAAGATGTCTGGATATCAGTATAATGAAACGTTGGGCAAGATTCATTTCTGGAGCACTATGGTCGGAGTCAATATGATCTTTTTCCCCATGCATTTCTTAGGGCTTGCAGGCATGCCAAGGCGTATACCTGATTATCCTGAGGCTTATGCTGGGTGGAATATGGTCTCCTCTGTGGGCTCTGCTATAACAACCTTAGCAACGTTGTTATTCTTCTATATTCTTTGGGATGTCTTTGCGAAGAAGCGTCCAGCCACAAACAATCCATGGGGTGCAGGTGCGGATACACTCGAATGGACGCAAACATCACCACCTGCATTCCACACATTTGAAACTCAGCCATTGATTAAGTAACGAGGAATATGTCTGCTACAACCTATGCCCACACTAAAACTCAGGAATCCCATGCTCGTGATTATTGGGAGTTGCTAAAGCCTCGTGTCATGACTTTGGTGGTGTTCACTGCAATAGTGGGCCTATTACTCGCACCAGGGCAAGTCAATCCAATAACGGCTTTTTCTGCTATTCTCTGTATCGCTGTGGGCAGTGGAGCAGCAGGTGCTATCAACATGTGGTTTGATCGGGATATTGATGCCGTAATGAGCCGTACTCAATCTCGCCCAATACCCTCAGGTCGAGTGAATCCAGATGCCGCTTTGGGGTTTGGTATTACTTTGGCTTTGGGTTCTGTTCTTATCATGGCGGTTACCGTTAACATTCCATCTGCCTTCTACCTTTTAGGAGCCATTCTGTTTTATGTTCTCGTTTATACCATCTGGCTCAAGCGCCGCACACCTCAGAATATCGTTATAGGTGGTGCCGCAGGAGCTTTTCCACCTGTGATAGGTTGGGTAGCAGTCACTGGCCAGGCCACATGGGAAGCCTGGTTGTTATTTGCTATAATCTTCTTCTGGACCCCTCCTCATTTCTGGGCATTGTCACTGTATAAATCAGATGACTATGAGAAGGCCAAAGTGCCAATGCTACCTGTCGTCAGCGGTATTCAAACAACCAAGAATCAAATCATCCTGTATACTTTGGTATTGGTGGGTGTCAGTCTGCTACCCACTTATCTCGGCTTTCTTGGGTGGTTTTACGGAGCCAGCGCAACACTTCTGGGAGGGGTTTTCATATACATGTCCCTGTGGGTTCGATTCACTTCAATCCATAAGCCAGCGGTACAGATGTTTCTCTATTCCATTCTCTATTTATTCGTTCTATTTTTAACTATGGTTATTGATCAAAGGGTTTTTTCATGACACCGAGAAAGTCTAAAAATATCTCTCTTTTCTTTATTCTATTGGCTGTTGCTGCACTCTTCTATGCAGTGGCTGCCAGTAAGTATGAGATTATTTTTTGAGTCAGTCCAAACAGAGAAATACCGCCATTATCTTAGCTGGTTGTGCTTTGGGTATGTTGGGCATGGCCTTTGCGGCAGTGCCCTTGTACAAGATGTTTTGTCAGGTGACTGGCTTTGGTGGGACAGTCCAAAAGGCTGTTAAAATGCCCGATCGTTGTACCGATCGTATGATCACTGTCCGCTTCAACGCAGACACAAACCCTCATCTGCCTTGGGAATTTAAGCCTCTTCAAAACCAGGTAAAGGTTAAAGCCGGTGAGCTAGGCCTGGCCTTTTATCACGCAAAAAATCGTTCTGATGAACACACAGTGGGTATGGCTACCTACAACGTTACTCCTAACAAGACCGGTATATATTTTAACAAGGTAGAGTGCTTTTGCTTCCTTGAGCAACACCTTGAACCGGGTCAAGAAACAGACTTCCCCGTGCAATTTTTTATCGATCCAGATTTTGCAGATGATAAAAAGTGTGATGATGTACACACCATCACACTTTCATATACGTTTTTTAAGTTGAGAGGAAAGAGCTAGTCCCGCCTCATGTATCAATTTTAGAAGAAACAACCTGATCTAGCATTCCTCTGATTTCCTAGATCATGACGGATAAAGATAGTCTCTTCTGGAAGGTCTAATAAACTTCGAACGAATTGATGAATAGCATCTGACGACACGACGCCTGTGTTATCGGGTTGGAATGGGTCACAGTATGATAATAAAGAAGACCAGTTACTAAGCCATGTATTATATTCATCCAACTGAGGTACTGATTTGGCTGTAGCGTCCCTTGCCAGGATCACTTTTTTAGGTTGTTCAATATCGATTAAATGAGAAAGAAGCTGATCCCTCGTGTAAAAATGAAATGCTATCTCATGTCCAGAGGTTACGGAAAAGGATGGTAATTCTTCCGTAGACATCATAACTCTTCCTTCAAGAATTTTGCTACTTTCTGCTTTTACAGGAATACTGGAATAATATTTTCCCTCGTCAGGAGTTGTCTTTAACAACATTGCCTTACCTGGTTTCAGGGGAAAAGTGCTCTCTTCACTCCCCAGAGTTATCGTTGAGGATGTATGATTGATGGCCCGAAAGAATGTCTGTTGCGATTTTCCCATATCTTCAGAATTTTTTCTAGGGCTCGCCTTCGCATGAGAATGGCTTTCAATGGAAGGGTCGTATTCTCTATCAAGGGAAAGGGTAAATCCCTCTGCAAAAGTTAGTGATGTGTATAATAATCCCGTAAAGGCTGTAACAAGAAAAGATTTGCGCATAATTCACTCCATAATTTATCTATTGAAACCACATGGTTAAGTTAATGTGAGTTTAGGTTGGTTGTCAAGCGCGAGCTTTTTGGGGAGTGTGAGCAGGAAGTCCAGGAAAATGTTCGGGCAACCGAATGAGGAGGAACATACAGGGTATACTGCCAATTGCAGTGATTAAGAAGAAAATTTCCCAGGAAACTTGATCGGCTAACCAGCCTGCAAAGCTTGAGATGAATACCCGTGCCATGGAACCAAATGATGAAAGCAGTGCGAAGTGAGTCGCTGTATTGGGCTGGCTGCACATACTCGAAAGATAAGCGATGAAGGCCGATGCTCCTAATCCACACGTAAGATTCTCTATCCCAATTGTAATCACGAGAATCTCGAGGTTGTATCCTACGATAGCCTGAATGACGAATATGAGACTCGAGAGAATCTGCAAGGTGGCACACAACATGAGGCTGGTGAGAATACCAAAACGAGTCAGAAGGATACCTCCCAAGAAACCACCGGCGATCATCGAAGATATCCCAAAGAGCTTAGCCACATTCGCAATTTCAATTTTGCTAAACCCAAGTTCAAGTAGAAACGGAGCATTCATTACGTTTATCGCTGTATCACCCACCTTATAAAATAGAATAAAGGCCAGCACGACACGCCAATCATTATTATTGAGTAACTGCTTGAGTGGCGGTAGATATGTATGCCGTAACCATTGAATCACGCTACCTTTAAGCGAGGTGTTCTCATTCATTCGTAAGCGTGTACGAGGAAAAGAAGAAGGAACTAGGCTCTTCGTCCGCGGGCTTAAAAGCAATGTAATCATTCCTACTACAATGCACAGTGACATGATGCAATAGACGTCATCCCAACTCATTATGTCAGCCAGATAAAGTGCACCTGCGCCAGAAACCAGCATGCCAATGCGGTAGCCTAGAGACGATGCAGCGGCAGATGTACCCGCGTGTTGTTCATCCATGAGTTCGATACGATAGGCTTCAATGACCATATCCTGCATGGCTGAGGAAAACGCGACACAAAACGCCATCAGCGCTGTGGCCCAGATATTCTCCATGGGGTTGCTGCTTCCCAAGCCTATGAGAGAACAGACCACTGCGAGTTGAGTGACGAGAGCCCAGCCGCGGCGCTTACCCAGCATGGTTGTGAGCGGAGGTAGAGGCAGCCGATCCACCAAAGGTCCCCAGAGAAATTTAAAGGTATAGGGCAAGGTGGTCAGGGTGAATAAACCGATAATGGTTTTATCGATTCCTGATTCTGTTAACCACACAGCCAATGTAGAAAGAGTTAATAAGAAAGGAAGCCCACTGGAAAAACCCAGAAAGAAGATCGATAAGACTCTTCTGTCTAAATAAGCTTTTAAGCTATTTTCCCAAGTTTCCATTTTAGTAAAACAAAATATTATTGAAATATATAGAAATAATACTCTGTTGATTCAGGAATGGAAAGGTTTTTTTATTGTGTATAAGCTTAGCCTTAAGGACGTACTCACCGACAGAATTGATTCTCTCAGATTGTTTGTAGCACTATGATGTTCTCTGCTTAGGTTGAGACTGTGGAGGTTAATCTATAATTTCCATAAAAAACAACTAGTTACGACTCCCCGCACTTAATGCGGGGTCCATCTTGAAACATAACGATTGTCTCTTTACTGGCACTTTGGATCCCGCATCAAGTGCGGGAAGCGTAACCGATTGAAATAATATTATAAAGTAGGGTGAAGACTATAAATAAATTTTCGGGAGCCAAGCATTAAGGTCAATCATGGTATTTGACAGATCTGCTAAAAAATAGCAGTGTGTCAGACACTTACATAGTTTGAAAGGTTGTTTGGTTATGAAAAAAACATTTCCCCTTATTGGTTTAATTGCTCTTACATCTGCTGCCTCCTCAACATTGGCGGGACCCTGGGATGACCTCTATGAGCAGGCTGTTTTTACTAGCCCCATGGTTGCACAAATCCATGCCGATAGCTTGGCTTGGCGTACAAGGGAGTCCAAACAGTTACAACAGTTGCTGAGCTTTGTTGCAGAACACCCAGATAAAAGTGAGTCTTTAAAGGAAGTTATTAGAGCAGACCTAGAGGCTGACCAGGCTTATTTCGCAGCCCTGTCTGAACAGATGAAACCCATCAGGCCTGGCGAGGGGGTGACTTATCAAATGAAAACCAACAAGATGCAATTGGGAGCTCAATTGGCATTCGAGCTTTTGGACGTTTCCTTCGATGATATTGTGGACGGTAGGCTCCCTACAGGGTACTCCATCTCAATACCAAAAGTAGCAACCGTAGGCGATGAAGACCATATCTATGCCAGCGGTCGTGGAGTCGCTCTAAAGCACCTACTTCTCCGTACAGCTCTGCGACTGGCAGGGGCCAATGTTACAGGTTTACACAAGCCTCTCGGGTTTGATGTTAAGGAATCTCCATTTGTGCAGTTTACCCCATTACCAAAAGGGATAGATTTAGAAGCTCTGGGGCCTTCATCATATTTCGTACCAGGAGAGTCCAGTAGCTACATGGCAGTCATCCATAATGGTTATACTTATGGTGGGCACAGAAGCGAAACGCCGAAAACATTCGGCCCCCATGATTGTTCCTCGTTTATTGCGAAATATGTTGGTTGTAAGCCAGTAGCCACCTTCCACCAAGCGACCTACTATCAGCTTGTGGAGGGGTTCCAGTTTAAGGAAGAGGCTTTTATTGCACAGCGTGCTCAATGGATTATAGACAAATCAAAGCATGCTCAAGATAACTACATTCGTTCTCTTTATGACACCATGACACCGGTCAAAATATTTGATGTGAAAGATGTAAAGCCAGGAATGGTGCATGCAGAAAGAACTTACCGTGGTTTGTCGGGCAAGAAGGATATAGCCCTCTGGGGCAACGGTGGTCACACCTCTATGACTCTGAGTACTTGGGGAGAAGGCCCTGATGCAAAAACCATTACCATTGGAACAAACCGGGACATTGAAGGTAGTAACCGAGATGGAATTTTTTGTCTCGAGGCGAGGCCCTTTATGACTGATCCAGTAGCAGATGAGAAAATGGTCATGTACTTTAATGTGAATGAGTAATCTCATTAAAACGGGAAATTTATGTAGTTGAGTGGGATAGGGTTAACACCCTCGCCTTTAGGCGAACACTTTAGTATAGTGTTTTCTATGGAATATCGTCATGGATCTCATAGCCTGTATGACTTAAAATATCACGTCGTGTTTTGCACGAAGTACCG
>CAJQNC010000022.1 GCA_905479605.1 uncultured Alphaproteobacteria bacterium
TATTTATCGAGCAGTTGAATGCATATAAAAATGCAAAGCTACCTATCAGTGATACAGGTATGGTCATGAGTGGAATAAAAGAGGCTCGAGCAGATCTTAAGAAGAAGAAGATAATCAATAGCACCAAAACAACAGCTTCTAGGATGGTATGCTGCACGGCATCTAATGACGCTTTGATAAACCGGGAGAAGTTATAGCCTAGTTTTACAGTCATTCCATCTGGCAGTTTGGCCTGAATTTCGGGTAACATTTCCTCCACTTGGTTGGAAATAGACAACATATTCCCACCAGACATCTTATTGAGTGCGGCAAAAATAGCTGTTTCTTGGTTGAAGCGAGGTTCCCAAGCAAAGTTACTATCGTCCTTATCGAGTGTAATGTGCGCCACATCTTTCAAATAAACAATGCCGTCATCAGCTGCCATGAGTACCAACTTTCCCATGGATTCAGGGGTATTCAGGCCAGATGTTGTCATCACTGTCACTTGTCGCCCACCTTTGGTGATATTTCCGCTGGGCATGTCTTGGCTGGAGTTTTCGATGGTTTGTAAAATTTGTGCTACAGTCAAGCTATAGGCCTTTAATCGGTCTCGCTTTAATCGAATTTGCATAGTGTAGGGGCTACCGTAAAGCATGCAATCAGCCACACCGGAGACGGCCTCCAGTCGTCCACGAACATTCCGATCCACATAGTCGTAAAGCTGCATTTCATTCATAGTTGGGGATTGAAACACCAGCGTCATAAATGCGCGATCATTGGTATCGCTTTTCATGATGCGTGGGTCTTTTACATCATCGGGCAATTGATCGCGAATTTGGGAGAGCCGTTCACGAACATCTGCTGAGGCATCTTGGAGGGAGGTGCCCTCTTTGAAGTGAAGAGTAATCTGACTTCGACCGCTTTCACTGGTTGACTCAATATAATCAATTCCCGTGAGGCCGCCAAATTGCTCTTCCATAATGTTGGTGATTTTGGATTCAACAACATAGGGAGAAGCTCCGCGGTAATTGGTTTGTACCGTTAGTACGGGTTCTTCAACTTCCGGAAAATGCTGCAGGCTCAACTGCCGTAAGGACAAAATGCCTACCAGCGTGATGATTAAGCTCAGTGCCACCGCAAACACCGGCCGGCGTATGGAAAAGTCAGTAATTAACATAGGCTAGCTTTGTGGTTTATAAACCTCAATCTCCCCGTTATCAGTGATATTCTCTTGCCCTCTGAGTACAATTTTGTCCCCTTCTTGTAAGCCAGAGAGTATCTCAACTTTATCATTCTTTCGAGTGCCAATAGTAATGGGTACAAGCAAAACCTTTTCTTTATGGCCCTTCTCGGATACAGCGATGTTGTTATCCCCTGTTGCCTCAGAAGCTTTTTCAGGTTCTTTAATTGGATCAGATAAGGAAGTTTGAGTAGAAGTATTCCCTGCCCTTTTGTTGCTCAAGAGTTTATACACATAAAGACCTTCGCGGCGAATCACAAGAGCTTCTTCAGGGATGACGAGAGCTTCACGTTGATCAGCAGTTAATACGGAAATATTGCCAAACATTCCCGGGATCAAGAGATTACTTTTATTAGTAAAATCAGCAAAAGCTGTCACATTTCGTGTGTTCTCATCAGCCCGTGGTTCAATAACTGTTATTTTTCCAGTAAACTCTTGGCCTGGGCGTGAGTCGGTAGTTACTTTTACATCCATTCCATTTTCTACAAGATAAAGTTTGTCTATAGGGATTTGAAATTGAAATCGAAGAGGGTCGAGGTCTTGTAGGCGAACAAGGGAGTCATACTCCTTTACATACGCTCCTTTGGAAACATCACGGGATGAAAGAACGCCTTCAAAAGGAGCAGTCACTTTTGTTTTTGATAACTCTTCTTCAGCTATGGACAGCTGTGCTTGGGCTTGAACAGTTTCAGCCTGCACTTTGTCGAACTTGGATTGGGCTAGGAATCCCTTTGCTTGGAGTTCTTTGGCCCGTTTTAGTTCAGCAGAGTTCATATGAAGCACGGCTTGGGCTTCTTTAAGTAAAGCTTTCTTTTCAACGTCGCGGATTTGAAAAAGAATAGCTCCCTTCTCAACACTTACACCATCTTGAAACAAAATATCCTGAATCTCACCATCAATCTTCGAGCGAATCACGACATCATCGGGCGCTTTAAAAGTTCCGGGTATTTTCAGTCCCTCTTGAATCTTGTCCTTTTCCACAGTCGTAGTTACCACAACTGGCGGCGGAGGTGCCCATTGCGCCAGGCATGGGCTGGCAAAATGGAGGAGGGTTATGATGGCTATGGCAATTTTATTCAGCATTCCTATTCCTTTTTATAACTTAGTAGAATAGCAAGGTTTGAAAAATGGTCAATAGAATGTGAAAATTATTCCATAGCCACCTCATGAAGGTATTAGGGGTAATTTGTTCAGGCAGGAACAATTATATTCTATCTTGCCTTGCCTTTTATTAGATATTGGATATACCTTTGTCATGGGTTCTAAAGTAGATAGTTGCTCGCAAATGTAACTCTGCATCATCAGATGTGTTTGTAGCTGTTTTTTTTGCATACTTAAGGGCATCAGGATTGTGTTTCAAGTATTCAGCAGGATTAAACTTGCGGGATAATTCATCTTTAGTAGCAAAAGATGTTTTATAGACATGTGCAAACTTTGCAGCGAGCTGCGTGTCGGTTATTCCTAGTAGTTTAATGGCTTTATTAATATGCGGATTTAATGCGGAAAATAGCAGCGCGTCTGTTGTTTGAATTTCAGATGTTTGTACAACATAGGAAGGCAAACTATAAAATTTATGGCTCTTAGACATGTCACTGTGACTAATAATGAGTCCCGTTGTTTTTGATTCTCTAAAGTTATTCATGATTGGTGTTGTATTGGATGAATTTGGTGTCAAGCTATTGATAACATCAATAAACCTTTGCTGAATTTCTATAAGATTATGGTGCTTTAAAACAAATTTTCTTGCGTTTCTAGCAAGCTCCTCGCGATAGTCTTTATCACTAACCAGGCGAATAAGTTCATCTTTTAATGTTTGATCGTCATTTTCATAAACGACAGCTGCGGATCCACTTGATTTGAGGTGTTTAATAGTTGCCGCTTCTTCTGGGCCAAATGCTAATGTAGCAGCACCGCTCGCCAAGCATTCTGGGGCCTTGTTTGCGATAGAGTATCGTATGTAATTGAGTGATGCTTCATCAAAGTTATAGCCTAGTAATGTAATATCTGCGTTTTTTAACCATTGATAGTAGTCATGTCTTGAGTAATTTTCAAAAGTAAAGTGAGTATGTTTAAAATTTTTAAACTGCTCTAGAATTTTTGCAATAGTAAACCTTGTATTAATCTCAAATATAACATTGTAATGATTGGCTATTTCCTCAATTGCTTGAGCGATGCGCAGGATGCTTTGTAAGCACATGTTTTCAGCAATGGCTCCACAGTATCTTATGCGAATTGGAAGTGATGGGATTTCTTTTTCCATGATATCCCATTCATTAATATTGACACCATTTGCCAACGCTTCGAATTCTACTCCATATCGCTCTTCAAAACATTTACTCATCACATCAGAAATACTAAAGTTTTTTGATGACTTAGAAAATAAATCTCGGATTAGACTGTCCATCTTTGCAAATTGATTTGGGTCATTTATTCTGAGATCTTCTGGCCAATCATCCATAACCCAAGTAATTAAGGGGCATCGTATTCGATTAATTGTATGTGTTGCGAAGTCATTAAGAAAAGGGTTGTGGTTTGCAATGTTGGGTGTTGGCCTGAATAAAATTACATCAGGATTAAAGTTGTCGATAATTTGGGAAATTTGATCAAACTTATTGATGGTAAATTTACTTAAGCTTTCGTTGTGGGCCTGGAAGACGCCAAGCTGATTATCGCTGGCGCGATAAACTTGTAATAAATTACTTTTAGGGTATTCTTGAAGTATATTTGCTTTAATTTCCCCTGTGGCGGTTCCATCGCCTATTTTTGTCATGTCAAAAATAAGAAGCTTAGAATGGCAAATAGGACTACTTAATTTATTTTTCTGAAAAATAACTTTAGGGTCAACAAAGTTAAAAACATCTAGGGCAGATTTTGGGTTTGCGTTTAATATCGCAACATCGTCTGGAATCAATTTTGAGACCTCCTTCCAGCTGATAAGGTGGAGATCGTCAGATGGATTTGGAATATTATATTTATCCCCTGTTTGTTGATAGCCTTTGAAAAAATAATTTGGATTTTCACATTCTTTTTCAATTTCCAGCACAGTTCCATCGACTTTTTTAGATCCATCGACAAACTGTTTATAATTGCAATCAATACCCATAAGGTAAATATCTTTGTAACCTAAGGCGGTTGCCCATGCAGTTGTATGGCTCCCTGTTGTAACACGTTTATACTCTAATGCAGGATGATTATGTCTTATTAAATCAAAGTTGACTATTCGATGGGCATTTTTTTTGATTGAAAGTTCCTTGATTAGATTATCTCTAAGCAGA
This sequence comes from uncultured Alphaproteobacteria bacterium, assembly GCA_905479605.1. Lineage (GTDB taxonomy): Bacteria > Pseudomonadota > Alphaproteobacteria > UBA9655 > UBA9655 > CAJQNC01. Next base: position 4,495 of record CAJQNC010000022.1, read on the forward strand.
AATAACTCGATGTTCAATTTATCTGAGTATTCAATCATCTCTTCTATTGCATTTTTGTGATGCATACCGACGACTAAATCTAAACATGAATAATATTTAGGATACCAACCAATTTGTTCCCAATATCTATAGGCCACATTCATCCCAAACACATCAAAGTCCTTGAAATTTTGAAAGTCAAATCCTTTTAGAGATGGACCATTTCCTAAGATTACTGCTGTATTAATGTTCTTGGCGTTATTTATTCTATTCATGTGATTAAAACCTCTTAAAAAAAGAAATATAATTTATATAGTGATTGTTATCAATGTTAAAGAAAACTTTGAAAGTTTAATTTCTTACTCTCAAAAAATATAAAGTATCATTTTAAACCCTTAGTGCTGTTGAGTTCAATGCTCAAGTTAATTTTTAAGTAGGTGTTAATAAGAGACCGATGCGTAAATCGTTATTGAGATTCTAAATAAGAGCGGAGAACCGTAAATTCGTAAAATCATCCACATTTTAGCCTTGGATAGGGCTTCACTCCCTCTTTTGAGGGGTGTTTTTGGATTATTTCCTTGTTTTGGACGCACCTCTCCTGTCTAGGTCGGCTGAAGATTGCGATCTTT
>CAJQNC010000023.1 GCA_905479605.1 uncultured Alphaproteobacteria bacterium
AACCATGAGCTGCAAAAAGCTGTTCATAAATATAACTCTTACAGGCCGCATGCGAACTTGAAAATGATGACTCCTTGTGAGTATATTAATGATTCCTATCGAGAGGCTGCATGAGTCTCATATGTATTGAACCTACACACATCGGATTCTCCTAGATTATTCTTTTGCACTTTGGTAGTTTGATTTCAGCTTTTAACTTAAAGAAGGTTTATTGATAAATGGTTAATCCAGCTAATAAAAATGAATTTTTTTCCTCTCATCTTGAGGGTGCCGATCCAGATGTATTTGGTTCTATTGAGAAAGAATTGCATCGGCAACAAACTCAGATTGAATTGATTGCTTCTGAAAATATCGTCTCGAAAGCGGTGTTAGAAGCTCAAGGGTCTGTGCTGACCAACAAGTACGCTGAGGGATATCCCGGCCCCGGTAACCGCTATTACGGGGGCTGCGAATTTGTGGATGAGGTTGAAAATCTAGCCATCGAACGGGCCTGTAAATTATTTGATGCCAAGTATGCCAATGTTCAACCCCATTCCGGCTCTCAAGCAAACCAGGCTGTATTTCTGGCTTTGTTGCAGCCCGGGGATACCTTTATGGGAATGTCTTTGGCTGCAGGTGGGCATCTGACCCATGGTGCCAAGCCAAATCTTTCGGGAAAGTGGTTCAATTGTGTGACTTATGGAGTTCACCCTGAAACGCACCTTATCAATTATGATGAGGTACGTGCTGTGGCTCGTGAGCACAAACCCAAACTGATTATTGCGGGTGGATCGGCTTACCCACGTTTTATTGATTTTAAAGTTTTCCGTGAAATTGCTGATGAAGTCGGCGCTTATCTTCTGGTCGATATGGCCCACTTTTCGGGGCTTGTGGCGGGGGGTATATTCCCGTCCCCTATGGAGCATGCCCATGTTGTGACGACAACAACCCATAAAGTGTTGCGTGGTCCTCGCGGTGGAATGATCCTGGCTAATGATGAAGACTTGGGCAAAAAGTTCAACAGTGCAATTTTCCCTGGCTTGCAAGGTGGACCTCTGATGCATGTGATCGCAGCGAAAGCTGTGGCTTTTGGAGAAGCTCTCGATCCGTCATTCAAAATCTACACACGTAATGTGGTTGATAATGCCAAGGCCCTTACCGAAACCCTAATAGAACGTGAGTTGGACGTGGTGACCGGTGGTACCGACTGCCATCTTTGTTTGGTCGATCTGAGGCCCTTTAAAATCACGGGTGCAGAAGCAGAATCGAACCTCGAGTGGGCAGGGCTTACCTGTAATAAAAACGGTATTCCTGGCGACCCTCTTCCTCCGTCACAAACCTCAGGTATTCGTTTGGGAACACCGGCTGCGACGACTCGTGGTTTTGGGGTTGAAGAATTCCGTGAAGTTGGTCACATGATCGCCGATGTTCTGCAAGAGCTCAGTGACGTCAATCTATTTACTGCCGTTGAGAATAACGAGAAAGTCGGTGAACGGGTCAAGGCTCTCTGTGAGCGATTCCCCATTTACTAAGAGAATCCTATGCATTGCCCTTTTTGTGGATCTGATAAAACTGACGTGAAAGACACTCGGACCTCTGAGGATGGGACATCCACTCGGAGGAGCCGTTATTGTCCTGAATGTTTGTCTTGTTTCACCACAGTTGAGCGTGTCTATCTTCGTGAAATGCATGTGAAAAAAAAAGAAGGGCGTCTTGAGCCGTTTGACCGTGAAAAGCTAACCCGTTCTATCCGCCTGGCTTTGCATAAGCGTCCCGTCTCTGATGAACGAATTGAAAAAGTCGTAACCGGTATTATTCGTCAGCTGGAAACCAGTGGCGAAAATGAAATTGAAGCCAAGGATATTGGTGAGATGGTGATGGACGCTTTGCTCGAGTTGGATTCCGTGGCCTACGTGCGTTTTGCGTCTATCTATAAGAACTTTCACGAAGCGAAAGATTTCGAGAAGCTTATCGGGAAGATTGAAGGGACGTGAGGTTGTTCCCCTTCAACCTAAAAAAAATGATAATTATGGCCACTGCTGAAAGCCCTTATCCCCCACTCCACCCTAAGGCTTGACCTTGGGGCTACTGTTTGCAGCATAAACTGTCATAGAAAAAACAACTTAAAAGTAAATCACAGCTTCCATCATACCACCTACTTTCTTCGAAAACAATTATTGGTCTTTGTCTTATTCCGTGTGAGAATGAAAATAAGAAAAACGATAAAACCAACATAGGGGGATAAAACAATGAAAAAGACATTTCCAATTATCGCATTAGCAGGAGTACTAGCCTGCGGTGCTGCGATCGCCAACCCAGAGCCAACTTTTGACTTTGTAAATCATGCCGAAAAATTTAATGACCACGGCGTGGTGTTCCAGACTAGTTGTGGACAGCACGACCTTGCCTCCGTGAGCGATACAAAAACAACGAATAGTATGGCTCCTTGCTCAGGTATGCAGATGCAAGTTTCAGCTGATGAAAGTCAATTTGTTGATTGTAAATTTGGAAAATTGCCCTGGGTATACAGCGGTGAGGGGCACGTGACTTTTGTGGCTGATGATAACAAAGGTGAGGGGCCTTTAGAATGCCGTGCTATTCATGGAGCTTATACTGAGTAGATCATGGGTTGAAGGTTGTTAAAATATGCCTAAGCTGGTTTACTCTGGTCACCCACGGATATTATGAGTGATAATAAAGTTCCAGAACGCATCCAGCTTACGCAGAAGACGCAGGGTATCTGTTAGAGACTGGTCATTGATACCGTTATGGCACAGATTTTCTGATTGTTTATCCAAGATAACATCGATCTTTTCATAGAGTTTGATACCCTTCTCGGACAGACGAATTTTGCTAGCACGCTTATCACGTTGGGATTTTTCTTGGATAAAGTAGCCGTTTTCAACCAGCTTCTTTAGGTTGTAAGACACATTAGACCCCAGATAGTAACCCCGGTTGGCGAGTTCCCCCACGGTCATCTCGTTCTTTCCCACATTATAGAGAATAAAACATTGCACATTATTGATGTCTTGGAGTCCCATGCGGTCAAGTTCGACCTTCAGCACATCCATGAACTGGCGGTGCAGGCGCTCAACGACACTAATAGTTTCAAAGTACAATGCTTTCATAAAGACCCTCAAATTGGTATGTCTCTATGATCAAAAATAGCAAATATGTGTTAAATTTTATTTAATTTTCAGGAAAATTTTTGTGGAAATTTGTCATTTGGATCATATTTCGAATGTTTCTTCCGGTGGTCTCGAAATCTTTTCCTACAAATACCGCTCATGCCAAGACTTCAGTTTACTAGTGTCCGGGAAAAATTATTTACCTTACAGCTTAAGCTAATAACGTTTTCGAAGTACCTTCGAAATACGTTCCCCGGCCCCCGAGCCGGGGCCCATCTGGACACCTGGGGGATACTCCCTTTGAGGCTGGTTGGACCCCGGATACAAGACTCACTACCCAGGCAAAGCCTGGGCTGGTCTATGTTCCGAGGAACATTTTCTTAAGGTTTTAGAAGGACTTTAAACCGGCCAGTACTGGCTCAAGGTCGGGGAACGTATTATATGGTGTGAATGAATAACCTTTCCTAAGCTAATATCTACCCCATCCAAGGCAGTTTATATGCAAGCGGTACCCTGGGCGTTTCTAGTAATTAGCTTCTCGTTCCCGGACACTACTGAGGTTAAGCCCTAAGGTTGAGCGGTGGAATGTGGGCAAAAGAGTTTTACCCGACTCCCGAGCCCTTTACCTGCAAATGCCGTTCATACCAAGCTCTGGATATTCTCTTATGATTACTTGAAGCCACCCCCAGCAATCCACCGAATAATCCCAGAAAAGTCCTTCCCAGACTCACCCGTATTGCAGAATAGGTTATAGAGTGACATTGCTTCAACGCCCATAGGACAAGAACTGTTTGTGGTTTGCGCTGCATCCACAGCCAGTTTCAGGTCCTTCAGCATCATGGCTGCGGTAAAGCCAGCCTCGTAGTCTCGATTGGCGGGGGAGGTGGGTACTGGTCCTGGAACGGGGCAATATGAAGTGATGGACCAGTTCTGGGCTGAGGAGCCTGAGGCCACCTCAAAGAATTTCTCCTTCGACAGGCCTAGCTTTTCGGCCAAAAGAAAGGCTTCTGATGAGGCGATCATCGTCACGCCCAGGACCATATTGTTGCAAATCTTGGCGGCTTGGCCGGTTCCTGCTGCGCCACAGTGGACAATCTTCTTTCCCATCTGGTTTAAGATAGGTGCAACCTTAGAAAAATCATCCTCTTTGCCACCAACCATAAAGGTGAGGGAGGCATTTTCCGCGCCAGTGACACCTCCTGAAACAGGAGCATCCACTATACTTAATCCACTTTTTTCAGCTTGTTCATGCAGCCAGCGAGTGGTCGTGATGTCGATAGTCGAGCACTCGGCGATCATTGCCTTCTGTGGAATATGATCGAGAATGCCTTCATGTCCACCGTAGAGAGCCCTAACGTGTTCACCTTCAGGGACAATGCTAATGACCATTTCGGCGTCTTTAACCGCATCAATGGCCGATGGGGAGGGGGTAGCCCCGAGCTTTGTTAAAATATCAACTGGATCAGGATTGAGATCAAAGACCTTGAGAATATGGCCCGCTCCTAATAAGTTTTTCGCCATGGGAAGTCCCATGTGGCCTAGGCCAATGAATGCGATTTTCATGACTGCCTCTCTCGTTGCGCTTATTCTTCTGCAGCGGTAACCACAGCCCACAGATTGTCTGCATTAATGGCATGTCGACCGACGAGGACTCCATGGACACATTTGCATTTTAGGAGAGCTGCAGCATTTTTAGTATTAACCGAACCGCCATAGAGGATGGGTACCAGATTGCCATTAGGTTGTATTTGTTGTAGCTCATAACGAATAGCGCCATGCACTTCCTCAATCTCTTTTTCCGTTGGTGTGAGGTTTGTTCCGATACTCCATACAGGCTCATAAGCAATGATGAGCTGGTTAGGGGTGAAGTGTTCAGGAGTTTCATCCTTTAGTTGCTGTTGAACTTTCTTGAGAGTTTTCCCAGAGCGCCGCTCTTCGATAGTTTCACCTATGCATAGAATTGGTATCATTCCGTGCGCGATGACAGCTTCTATCTTAGCTTTGATTTCTTCACTTGACTCATTGTGATGTCTGCGCCTTTCCGAATGTCCAACAATGACATACTCTGCTTGGATATCTTTGAGCTGCTCAGGACTAACTTCCCCAGTGTGGGGACCATTTTTTTCAGTGTGGCAGTTTTGCGCTCCCAGTGAAATCGCGGTTCCTTTGATGTTTTCAAAAACCGGAATTAAGTGGGGGAAAGAAGGACAAAGAACCAGCTTGGGTAAAGGGCGTTCAGCCTCCTGCATTCGCTTGGACATACTTTCAGAGAGCTTATGAGCCTCCTTAGTATTCAAGTACATCTTCCAATTGGCGACAACGTATTGTTGCATTTTATTACTTCCCTTCGTCTTTTTCTTTGATTTTATCATATTTTCCTAGTCTTAGCCAATTATCTAGACGAAAAAGTGCATAGTGGGCGTGGTGTATGGTTTGTGGTGATGGATTCTCATAGGGTAAACTATGAATCGATATGTGCATAACAGCTCGGTAAGGAGCTTGCCCTAAGTTGTAAATATAGTTATGGATGCGAGTCCATTTCATGTTCAATTGTAATTCGCGCGGCGTATCACTTTCTCGAGCCCCTAAAATATGCTGAGGAAGCATCCCTGTAATGACTTTCGCTTCCGGTGACAGGGTTCGGTGGTGGGGGATGCCAAACGTTCGTGTATAGGAATAATGAAGTGACCTGAGGGTATTTCCAGCTTCATACATATTTTTGTCTATATAGCCATTTAGCCAGAGAACGCCTAACATAGACTCAACGTATTTTTGCTCTCTATTATTCTTTGAATATAGCAGAGAACGTTTTCTCTGGATCTCTGGAGTGCCTAAGTCACGGGTAACCATTTTGTTTCATCGTCTTTTTCTTCTGATGGGTTTCATGGAGTCATCCTGTCGTTCTATTTTATTTGCAGTAGGGAATTGTATTAACTTACTGAAAAACAAGACAAACGAAGTGAATGGCTATAGTCAAAAGCTATGACAGTGGCATTGTGTGTGGGCGCTTAAATAATAAAAAACTGAGAGATGTGGGGGAGGAGGGGTGTCATTTGGTGTTTGGGAAGAATAGGGAATTATAGGTTTTTGCTATAATTGGGGTATAGCTGTCTGCTGTTTGTAGGGGGGGATGGGTAGGAGATATAAAAAACCGCCTAAAACATGCTGTTAGCAGTGTTTTAGGCGGCGGAAAGATACTATTCAATAATTTGAATATTAACAGCAGCTTCTTTACCCTTATTCATGGCAACTTCAAAGCTAACTTTTTGTCCATCATTAAGGCTGCGAAGCCCAGCTTTTTCCAAAGCTGTAATGTGAACAAAAACGTCTTTGTCGCCTTCGTCTGGGGAAATAAAACCAAAACCTTTTGTGGTATCAAACCATTTTACGGTGCCTTGTGACATAAATTTTCTCCTTAATCACGATAGTAGTTCTAATCTTTCCACTCACATGAGTGAAAAGCCTTGAGTTAGTGAGTTCGAAATTAGAGGCGAAATAATATGTAACTGCTTGTAACTAATGAGTTAGACAGTTGATAATTAGGCATCCTCAAAGGATCGATAACGTAACTCGTTATTAGTTACATACATTATCTTCGTGGTTTTATCAAGCTAATTATTTGTAGCTGTGTAGGTTCAATACATATGAGACTCATGCAGCCTCTCGATAGGAATCATTAATATACTCACAAGGAGTCATCATTTTCAAGTTCGCATGCGGCCTGTAAGAGTTATATTTATGAACAGCTTTTTGCAGCTCATGGTTA
>CAJQNC010000024.1 GCA_905479605.1 uncultured Alphaproteobacteria bacterium
CAAGGGCTTCCAAAAAGAATTCTTTTCGGATCCACCCCTGGGATCGGTGAGGGCGGCTCCGAAAAGAATTCTTTCCGAAAACCCATGCTCAGGGAGTCTCATTTCTGTTTGAACTTATTCAGCTGTAGGGTGAGGGGGAAATATCAGGTGACAACTGAAGAACCTGTGTGTATGGTTAGCCAAAATTTTTGTAACGGAGTTTATTATGACCATTGCTACTCCCCTCATGAAGGGAAAACGCGGCCTTATTATGGGCCTTGCTAACAATCATTCTATTGCTTGGGGTATCGCTCAGGCTTTGGCTGCTCAAGGTGCAGAACTAGCGTTTACCTTCCAGGGCGATGCGTTGAAAAAACGCGTGCAGCCTCTAGCAGAATCCTTAGGATCGAACCTTCTTATCCCTTGCGATGTCAGCGAGGATGATGGTGTAAAGAATACGTTTCAAGAGTTAGCGAAACACTGGGATAGCATTGACTTTGTTGTTCACGCTATTGGTTTCTCTGATAAAGAGGAACTAAAGGGTAAGTATGTAAATACATCCCGTAAAAATTTCCTTATGAGCATGAATATCTCTTGCTATTCCTTTACAGATGTCTGTCGTCATGCAGCGCCTATGATGCGAGATGGAGGAAGTCTCCTCACTCTTACATATTACGGTGCAGCAAAGGTTATGCCTCACTACAATGTGATGGGGCCTGCAAAGGCAGCGCTTGAAGCAAGTGTTCGTTATTTGGCTGTGGACCTTGGAGATCAGGACATTCGAGTGAATGCGATCTCCGCTGGACCCATCAAGACTTTGGCTGCGTCAGGTATTGGTGACTTCCGTTATATTCTCAAGTGGAATCAATACAATTCTCCTTTGAAGCGTAATGTCTCGATTGATGAAGTAGGGGGCTCTGCGCTTTACCTGCTGTCGGACCTGTCCAGCGCGGTTACTGGTGAAATTCATTATGTGGACTGTGGGTATAATGCTATTGGCATGAAATCTGTGGATGCGCCTGACATCGCAGTTGCAAGCTAAAATTTAATCTAAAACATAGAGAGCACCGTGATCCGATCAATCTTCCGTTTCTTTTTTAAGAGTTTTTTCTGGATCAGCGCTCTGCTAGGTGCGCTGATCATTTTCTTGGGTTTATACGCTTATTTTAAGGAAGCTCAGCCGAATGTCATGGCTGTGCCCAATAATGCACTTCTTACAGTTGAGTTGAGTGATGGATTTGTCGAGCACAAAGATGGTAACCTCTTGCAAGAGCTGTTCATGGGGAAACAAAAGTCACTCTTTGATTTAACCCAAGGTTTTTATAATGCTGCCGCTGACGAAAGAATCAAGGCAGTTGCCATTTATCTGACATCTCCTGGTTTGGGATTTGCTCAGATTCAGGAAATTCGGGATGCTATACAAGCGTTTAGGGCGACTGGAAAGAAAGTCTACTTGTATTCCGACTCCTTGGGCTATGGAGAGACTGGGAATAGCATGTACTACCTTGCTTCTGCATGCAATGAGATTTGGGTGCAACCTATTGGTACTGTGGGTTTGACTGGACTTCAGCTGGAATCACCTTTCCTTAAGGGATTGTTTGATCATCTTGATATTAAACCCGAGTTTGCACAGCGTAAGGAATATAAATCCTTTGCTGAGATGTATACCCACTCTGGCCCAACACCTGCGAATACGGAAGCTATGCAAGCCATTGCTGATTCATTAATGAGCCAGATGGTTCAAGGAATTGCTAAAGATAGAAACCTTTCTCCTAGCCGTGTTGAGGAGCTAGTGAATGAGGGGCCCTATCTGGGAGAGAATGCTCTTTCGGTTAAACTTATAGATCGCCTCGCCTATCGGGATAATATTAAAGAGTGGATCGAAGATGACCTGAGTCGGAAGTTACAGCTCTATGAAATGGATGATTACGCCCAAATTCTAGCAAACGAACGCTCCAAAGCAAAAGGTGACAAAGTGGCCTTGATCTTTGATAGTGGTATGATCTTGCGAGACGGCAGCCTAGTCAATGGAAGTGAAGAATTTATCAATAATGATGAAACCCATCGAAATGTGATGACTGCTATTAACGATAATAATGTCAAAGCGATTGTTTACCGAATAAGTTCACCTGGTGGAGATCCTGTGGCATCCCAATCCATTACCCATATCCTTCTAAAAGCAAATGAAGCCGGTAAGCCAGTGATTATATCCATGGGAGATACAGCAGCATCGGGTGGATATTGGATTGCTTGTGGCGGTAGTAAGATTGTGGCGCAGCCGGGTACACTCACAGGTTCAATTGGCGTTCTCTCTGGAAAGTTCTCCTTGAAAGGCCTGTGGGAAAAGATAGGTGTTAACTGGAGTAAGATAAATGTTGGCGAGAATGGCGGTATGTGGTCGTTTAATGAAGATTTTACATCACAGGCTTGGGTCCGCATCAATCAGTACTTGGACTATATTTATCAGCGTTTTATAGCACTTGTTGCAAAAGCCCGAAACCTCCCTCTCGACAAGGTCGAAAAGGTTGCTAAGGGTCGAGTCTGGACCGGTGAGCAGGCTCAAGCTTTGGGTCTTGTGGATCAGCTTGGTGGGCTTGAAGATGCCCTTCGGTTGGCGCGTTCAGAGGCCGGTTTGCCGGAGGATGCGCCTATTGCCATCATTCCCAAGCCAAAGACATTGGCAGAGAAGATCGTAGCCTTGATTTCAGGAGAAGATATGCTCAATTATGACGGTTTCTTGAGCCATGTGGCTGCCCCTTTTATTACCTTAATAAAAGAACTAAGCCTTCTTTCTAAGCTATTTGCAGGTGCATACAGTATCGAAGCTGAGAGTATATCCGCTCAGAAACTTTAGGTTTTTATTATAGAAATTTTGGCTTAGCTCTGCTGTTTTTTACGTGGCTTCATTGCCTCTTCGGAGCTCACAACTCCTGTTGTGACAAGAAGTGACATGCTGTATCCGAGGATAGCAATGCCTGTCATTACGCCAATGGTCCAAGGATCACTGCCTGAAAGACCAAAGAAGGTGAGGATGGCCATCGCAAAGAAAAGCATCCCTCCGAATAAAGTCCAAGTCCAGCGTTCATGGAGTTCTCTTTGGTACAATGCTGCGCCTAGAATGAAAAATGCATTGGAGATGAAAAATACAAAGAGTATTGTGGCTAACAGTTCAATCCCTCCAAATGGGTCAGCGAGAAGCAATAAGCCAAAGGCGATAAACACCAGGGAAATCAACATTCCACACAAAAAGTCCGGGGCATCTTTATCATCGGCAGCTCCGGCAAGGTGAAAGATACCAGAGAGAAGAAGTGCAATGCCCAGCATGGCCTCTACGTCCATGGCACCGATGATGAGAAATGATATGCAGAGCAGCCCTGCTAGGAAGAGAACGATACCGGATACGGCTTTTGTAGAAAAAGTAGTCATCAGAATTCCCCTATATTTTTTAATTCAGGAAAAATTTAGCATGGATCTAGGGTGGAAACAAACGCAGTTACTTATTTCGATTGCAGTGGTCTCAATAGTTAATTTTTGAGAGCCGTCCATAAAACTTGTATCTCATCTACCTTCAGACTATAACAGGGATGAGTTTTTAGACTCATCACATCTATCGAAGGAGACTCCCTATGAAAACACTTATCGCTTGTTTGCTTTCCTTGGCCCCAGCCATGGCCTGTGCTGAAATTTCGACTCAAAATGCATGGATTCGTTCATCGACTGGACCAAATGGAGCTTTGTTTCTTGAAATAGAGAATAGTTCTCCTCAATTGGACTCTTTAGTGAGTGCGACGACTCATCAAGGCCAGTGTGATCACATGGAGCTTCATACTCACAAGCATGAAGATGGTAAGATGATGATGCGCCAAGTTTCATCTATTGAAGTGCCGGCTCAAGATAAAGTTGAGCTGAAGCCAGGTGGCTTGCATATCATGCTTATGGGATTGAAGAAACCCTTACAGGATGGTGAGACTGTTCCCGTATCACTGACCTTTGAGAGTGGAGAAACTCTTGACCTTGATGTTCCTGTGAAGTCTGCTGCTGCGACGGCTGGTCACAGCCATCACTGAGAGCTCTCTTGAAGTTTGACACCCAATTTTTGGATCAAATTCGTTCACGGCTTTCCTTGTCAGAGATTGTTGGCGATAGTGTCAATCTGACACGTAAGGGCCGTGAGCACACTGGCTTGTGCCCGTTTCATAAGGAAAAAACACCTTCATTTACTGTCAATGATGAGAAAGAATTCTATCATTGTTTTGGTTGCGGTGCCCATGGGGATTGCATTCGATTTCTCGTGGACTATAAGGGGTATCCTTTTTTTGATGCTGTAAAAGAGTTGGCGCAGCGAGCCGGCCTTTCACTTCCTGCCAGTTACGAGGAAAGATATGAAGAGAAGGTAGATCCTAGTCTCTATGATGTCATGGAGAAGGCAGGCGAGTGGTTCCATCAACAGTTGTTTAGTAACGGCGCTCGTGAAGCGCAGAACTATCTTGAGCAGCGAGGTATGTCTCCTGATGTAGTAAAAGAATTTAAGCTGGGCTATGCACCGCAAAGCCGGCGGGCTTTGAAGGCTGATCTTCTAAAGCAGGGCTTTGATGAAAAAGTTCTGGTAGAGGCAGGCCTTTTAGTTCAGCCAGAAGATGGTGGGGAAAGTTATGATCGCTTCCGCAGTCGCATTCTGTTTCCTATTCATGATAATCGCGGTAAACTTGTAGCATTTGGCGGCCGTATTCTTGGTGATGGGGAGCCAAAGTATCTGAACTCTCCTGAGACACCAATTTTTTCGAAAGGCCATATGCTTTATGGCTATCATCATGCTCGTACCCATATGAAGCGTGGTGATCAGGTGGTCTTAGGTGAGGGGTATATGGATGTTCTGGCTCTGAGAAAAGCTGGATATCAGGGGGCATTGGCTCCCATGGGAACCGCTCTTACCGAGGATCAAATCTCGCTTCTTTGGCGTCTTTCGTTCGAACCTGTGCTTTGTTTTGACGGGGATGCGGCTGGTATGAAAGCTGCGCAGCGTGCAGCTGAGCGAGCTTTGCCTCTGTTGAGGCCTGGTTATACCCTTAAATTTGCTCATTTACCAAAAGGCGAAGATCCAGATAGTATGATTCGTGCGGGCAGGAAGGCTCAGTTGGCTCAGGCCCTGTCCCAAGGTCAAAGCTTGTTGGATGTTTTATGGAGTTCCCTTGCTCAGGGGAAGGATCTAAAAGCTCCTGAGCAGCAGGCTCTTCTGTTAAAGCAGATTGATCAGCTAACTAAACAAGTGGAAAACACCACTGTTGCATCAACTTTTCGGTCGGCCTTGAAAGATAAGTATTATGAGCAGCGTAAACACCGAAAATTAGGCAAACCGAGTTCCATTCAACTCACCCGCCCACAGAACTTTTTTGATAAAAGTATTACAATTTTACTTGCAATTTTGCTCAATCATCCCCATCTGTTAGATGAAGTGGGTGAAGAGTTGGCATCTCTCGAGGTTGAGGATGTTGATTTAAGGGACCTGAAAGATGGTCTTTTGCAGTTTGCTTCTCAAGACGGAGATTATACAACTGAGTTGTTGAATGATTTCTTGATTGATCAAGGGTTTCGAGTTACTGCACGCGAGCTTCTCGCAAGTGATGCTGTTACTCATTTTCCTTGGGCTCAGGCCAGCACCCCTTCTGAGAAGGCTTTAGGAGGGTGGAAGGATGTGTACGGAAATATTCAGAAATATCAAGCCGAGGTTGAGATACAGCATCTTCAGCAGGTCTTGGCAAATGAGATGACTGAAGAAAATTGGCGACGGTTGGTCGAGTTGAAGAAAATGGTTGCAGAGTCTTGAGGATAACTATTTACGAATAAGACGATACGTTTTATAGTCACAGATTAAATTAGAGGTAAGTTTCAAATGGCAGGAACATCAAGTATACGGACAAGTGATAACTACGAAGAGGCTGAAGTGAAGGGGAAATTAGACGAAAAGTCTATTAAAGTTCTGATCGCGAAGGCTAAAGAACGTGGTTATATAACCTATGAAGAGCTCAACGAGGCTTTGCCGCAAGATCAGCTCAGCTCTGAACAAATTGGGGATGCTATGGCTATAATCTCAGAGATGGGGATTAATGTCGTTGAGCAATCTGAGGTGGTTGAAGAGGATGATGAGTCAAAGTCTAAGGTAGTAGCAAAGGTCAAAAAGGCGAAGGCTGTTTCTGAAGAAGATTCTGAAGAAGAAAGTGATGAAAAGGAAGATCCTGAAGATGAAGCCGAGCTGGAAGAGAAGCCAGAAGCTTCTGAAGGTGGTCGTACCGATGACCCTGTTCGTATGTACCTGCGTGAAATGGGAACCGTCGAGCTTTTGTCTCGTGAGGGAGAAATTGAAATTGCCAAGCGTATTGAGGCTGGCCGTGAAATGCTCCTTGGTGCCATTTGTGAAAGTCCTCTGACCATCCAAGCGATCGTAAGGTGGCGTGATGCACTTAATGAAGATCAAATGCTTTTGCGTGATATCATTGATATTGATGCTACCTATACTCAAGGGCCAAGTGATGAAGAAGCAGCAGAAGCTGAGAACTTCGAAAAAGAACTTTTGTCCGTAAGGGCAGGTGAAGCGCAGAGTGATAATGGTGCCGATAAGCCTGAAGAGGTGGCTGCGAAAGACAAAAAAGAACCTAAGACTCAAGCACCAAAAGAAGGTGCCGAAGGATCTGTGGAAAACAAGCCTGCAGAGGGTGAAGAGCAAGAAGGTGATGATGATAGTTATGATGCCGGTGCTGTCTCTTTGGCTGTTATGGAAGAAGAGCTGCGCCCTATCGTTGTCGAAAATTTCGATAAGATTGCCAAGGTTTACAAAAAGATTCACAAAGTGCAGGAAGAACGCTTGGTCCTAATCCAAGATGGAAAAGCTGTTCCCAAGCCACTGGATAAGAAATACGAAAATTACCGCAGTGAGCTCGTGCATTTGATGGATGAGGTTCACCTTAACTCAATACGTGTTGAGCAATTGGTCGAGCAACTCTATAACTTGAATAGTAAGCTTGTAGGCCTCGAAGGCCGACTGCTGCGTCTGGCTATTAATTCCAGTGTTAAGCGTGAAAAGTTCCTTGAAGCTTACATGGGTAATGAGCTGGACCCTGATTGGTTCAAAGAGATTAAGAAACTCGCTAAAAAAGACAAAGGTTGGGAAAAGTTCCTCGATAAATATCAAGAAGAAGCAACCGATATTCGCCAAAGCATTGCTGATGTATCTTCAGAGTCGGGTTTAAAACTTGTTGAGTTCCGTCGTGTAGTTGGTACTGTTCAGAAGGGCGAGCGCCAAGGCAGCATTGCTAAAAAGGAAATGATTGAAGCAAACCTCCGCCTCGTGATTTCTATTGCTAAGAAATACACCAATCGTGGTTTGCAGTTCCTGGACTTAATCCAAGAGGGTAACATCGGTTTGATGAAGGCCGTTGATAAGTTTGAGTACCACCGCGGCTATAAGTTCTCTACTTATGCGACATGGTGGATTCGCCAGGCCATAACTCGCTCTATTGCAGATCAGGCGCGTACTATCCGTATTCCTGTTCATATGATCGAGACCATTAACAAGCTTGTACGTACTTCTCGTCAGATGTTGCATGAAATGGGCCGTGAAGCCACACCTGAGGAGCTAGCTGAAAAGCTGCAGATGCCTTTGGATAAGGTTCGTAAGGTCATGAAGATTGCAAAAGAGCCTATCAGCCTCGAGACACCAATTGGTGATGAGGAAGATGGTTCATTGGGTGATTTCATTGAAGACAAGAATGCTGTTATCCCTGTGGATGCCGCCGTGCATGGTAATCTTCGTGAGACAACTACTCGCGTCCTCGCCAGCCTTACCCCCCGTGAAGAGCGTGTGCTTCGTATGCGTTTCGGTATCGGAATGAACACGGACCATACTCTCGAAGAGGTGGGGCAACAGTTTGCTGTGACCCGTGAGCGTATTCGCCAGATAGAGGCAAAAGCTTTGCGTAAGTTAAAACATCCGAGTCGTTCACGGAAGCTGCGTAGCTTCTTGGACACTTAATGTTATACAAGGGAAGCCATCGGGCTTCCCTACTTTATTTTAAATCAACCCCAAGACATCTTCTACCAAGCCTTGGGCTCCTTTAATGCGTTGCATAGGGGTGTTCCAAGCTCTCACAAATACAACTGACTGGTCAGGGCGAATCTTGGCTGACCCTTTCTGATCGCCGATATAATGAATGAGGGCGGTTGGATTTTTGAACTCGTTCTTATGAATTTCCATAACCATGCCACGAGGTCCTGCGTCTAATTTGGATACACCTGCTGATTTGCATAGAGTTTTGAGGTGAACGACTTCCAAGAGGTTTTTTACTTCTTCAGGCAGACTACCAAAACGGTCGATGAGTTCAGCTGCGAAGGATTCAATTTCTTCACGAGTGTGGAGTGTTGAAACGCGACGGTAGAGGCCTAACCGTAAACCTAAGTCTGATACATAAGGTTCAGGAATGAGAACTGGAACACCCAAGTTAATCTGTGGTGTCCAATGTGTATCCACTTCAGCGTGGCCAGATTTATCTTTAATGGCATGCACTGCCTCTTCCAGCATGTGCTGATACAGCTCAACACCTACTTCTTTGATATGTCCTGATTGCTCATCTCCCACCAGGTTGCCGGCACCGCGGATATCCATGTCATGACTAGCTACAGTGAAGCCAGCCCCTAGGCTGTCCAAGGATTGCATGACTTCAAGTCGTTTCTGGGCCTCTGGAGTGAGAGCTTTGCCTTGAGGGAGTGTGAGATAGGAATAGCCGCGGGTCTTAGAGCGGCCCACGCGCCCGCGCAATTGGTAGAGTTGTGACAGGCCAAACATATCTGCGTGGTGAATGATCATGGTGTTGGCTTGCGGGATATCGATACCTGACTCAATTATATTGGTGGAGAGCAGGACGTCATAGACTCCATCGCAGAAATCGGTCATGACTGACTCTAATTGGGCGGGGGCCATCTGTCCCGTAGCGATAGCAAACTTAGCTTCAGGTACAAATTTCTGCAATCGATTGGCTACCTTGTCGATGTCTTTGACGCGTGGGCATACGTAGAAGGTTTGTCCGCCACGGAATTGCTCACGCAAAATGGCCTCTCGGATAATCATACCATCAAAGGGCATAACGAAGGTGCGTACGGCCAAGCGGTCCACAGGTGGAGTGGTGATCAGGCTCATATCACGAACTCCCGAAAGCGACATTTGCAGAGTGCGGGGAATCGGCGTAGCTGTCAGTGTAAGTACGTGGATGTCTGACTTCAATTCTTTGAGACGTTCTTTCTGGGTAACACCAAAGTGTTGCTCTTCATCGACAATCAGGAGCCCCAGTTTTTGGAACTTCACAGACTTAGCAAACAGGGCGTGAGTACCAATGATAATGTCAATTTCACCGCGTACTAGTTGTTCCTTAATTTTTTTAGCTTCTGCCGGTTTTACCAGGCGGGATAGTTGAGCGACCTTGAGGCCAGTATCTTTGAAGCGTTGTTGGAAGGCTTGGAAATGCTGGCGTGCTAGCAGGGTGGTTGGTACCACTATCGCCACCTGATCGCCAGACGCTGCTGCCACAAAAGCGGCTCGAAGCGCAACTTCGGTTTTGCCAAAGCCCACGTCGCCGCAAATAAGGCGATCCATGGGTTTGCCCGATGCAAGATCACAGAGAATATCTTCAATGGCGGTGACTTGATCATCGGTTTCCATATAGGGAAAGCGGGCACAGAACTCATCATAGAGCCCCTCAGGCTTAGTGAGCACATCAGCCTTACGCAGCTGTCGTTCAGCGGCTACCTTGATCAGGTGGTCAGCTATAACCCGTATCCGCTTCTTAGCCTTAGCCTTACGGGCCTGCCAGGCTGTACCGCCCAGTTTGTCCAGTTGTGCCATGGCCTCCGAAGAGCCATAGCGAGAGATCATATCAATATTTTCAACAGGTAGGAAAAGCTTGTCACCACCATGGTATTCGATTTCCAAACAATCATGGGGAGAACCCCCGGCATCCACAGCAACGAGACCACGGTAGCGACCAATGCCGTGCTCAGTATGGACGACTAAATCACCCACTTCCAAAGAAGATGCCTCTGTGATGAACATATCACTTTGGCGCTGCTTCTTCTGAGGTCGTCCAAGGCGTTCACCGAGAATATCCTCCTCTGTGATGAATGCTAGCTGGGGACTTTCAAATCCATGTTGTAAATCAAGGGGAGCAAGTGCAATGCCTTCAGCCTTGAGGCCTTTAATATAGTTCTCAACCTTCGATAGCGGTTTGATATCATGCTCTTCAAGAAGGTGTCCCAGGCGTTCAGCTGAGCCCGCTGTCAGGCCTGTGATGAAAATCTGCTTCCCTTGCTCCGTATATTCTAGAAGCTGTTTAGACAAAACCTCATAAAGGCTCCCGTCTTTTTGAATGCGGGCGCTGGCGAAGGATGGGGCGAGTTTGCCGCCAGCATCCACAACTTTCTTGCCCTCTTTTGCAGGTTCGTTAAAGGGTGTAAAGTACACTTTTCGATATTTAGATAAGGCATTGTCCCAGTGAGCTTCATCCAAATACAGCTGGTTCGGTGGCAAGGGGTGATAGGGAATTCCGTCCCCGCCTGTATCAATCTTAGTGAATTCAAGGCGAGTTTTGTAGTGATCCTCAATTTGCACCAGTTTGGAATCACGAGCCTCATCGGCTTGATGGTCAATGGTAACCACTGCATGAGGCAGATAATCCAGTAGAGTTTCCAACTTGTTGTAATAAAGTGGAAGCCAATGCTCACATCCTGCATGGATGTGGCCGTCTGATATGGCATTATAGAGGGGATCTTTAGGGTCAACTGCCCCAAATTCTGCTCGATAATTTTCCCGGAAATTCTTGATGGTTTCAGGCGTTAACAGTACTTCCCCCATAGGTTTGAGGGTAAAGTTACTTACTGCTGCAGCACTACGCTGGGTGAGGGGGTCAAAGCTACGAATGGACTCGACTTCTTCACCAAAAAAATCGATACGAAGAGGGTAAGAAGTTCCTGGAGGAAAGACATCCATAATACCACCTCGAACGGCAAACTCACCCCATTCCCGCACGGTCTCACGGCGGGAATAACCATTGTCTGAAAGAAAATGGATTAAGTGGTCACGATCATACTCTTGTCCTGTTTGAAGGTGGAGGCTTGTGTCTTGCAATACTGCCCGCGGAATAACTCGTTGCAGAAGGCCTCCCACAGTTGTGATAATCAGTCGAGGTTTTTGAGCTAAAGGCTCATTCATCAGTGATGTGAGGGTATCGATACGTTGGGCAATGATTTCTGATTGAGGCGAAACTCGATCATAAGGCAAGCAGTCCCATCCTGGCATAAAGTAGATATCCAGTGTGGGGTGAAAAAATTCCAGATGTTTCAATAATCGTATCGCTCTATTGGCGTCGCGACTGACGTGCAGGACATCATTCTCTCGCAAAGCTAGCTCTCCTAACAGCAGGGCTTCATAGCCCTCAGGCACATGGGTGAGGGTGGCTCCTTCTTTGGTGAGGAGAAACTTAGGAAGGGTTTTGGACATAGTCGATAAGCCAAGTCATAACATCTGATTTGTATTCTGAAGGTAGAGGAGATAACTTCATGGCCCAGTTTAAAAGGTCCTGATCAGGTAGTTCGAGGAGTACTTCGAAGTTATTGAGCTGAGTATCAGTCATTTTTTGGATATTATCTCGAGCAAAGCGACCAATAATCATATCCGCTTCCCGCGTGCCCCGATGCTCGCTACGGTATAGAAGGCTTTTCTTTAAGATATCCATAATGCTGTAGACTCCAGTCATTTCCTGATCTTTTGTGCACGAGATTGTGAGAAAAGTAAATATACCATCAATGTTCCAGCTTAATTTTCTTTCTCAGGAAACATCAAATTGCTACCCCAAACAAGATGGTTTATAGTCCTCTCACAATAGCATTTTTTATACTGAGAGATCATGAGTCAGGTCAAGGAAGTGACTGCGATAGAGAACGATTCTACCCCTTCTCGTGGAGTGGGTCGGTTGATGCTATCTCAGTTCCGGTCCTATTCATCTTTATCTCTCGATTTGGATACACGGTCTGTGGTACTCACTGGGCCCAATGGAGCTGGTAAGACGAACATTCTAGAAGCTCTGTCGTTTTTGCTACCGGGCCGTGGGTTGCGCAGTGCTAAGTTGGGCGAAGTAAAGCGCATAGGAAGCTCTCATCCTTGGGCGGTGTCTGCAAGTTTAGTTGATGGAGGAATCGTTACCCAAATAGGCACAGGCCTTGATCCTGAGAGTACAGATCGAGAGAAGAGAATTACTAAGATCGATGGCCAAAAAGTCAAATCCCAGACTGTTTTAGCCGAGTATGTATCCTTGTCTTGGATTACGCCGCAGATGGACCGTTTGTTTTTGGACGGAGCGGCCAACCGACGGCGGTTTTTAGACCGGATTGTCTATGGTTTTGACAAAGGTCACGCCGGTCGACTTAATCGCTATGAACACCATCTGCGAGAGCGCAGCCAGTTGCTCAAGCAAGGCCGGGCTGATCCCCAATGGCTGAGCTCTTTGGAAGCAGCATTAGCTGAGGAAGCAGTTGCCATCACAGCAGCGCGTCGTGAAGTGGTTGGTCAATTAAACCAAGCTCTCGAAGCCTATAACGGTGTATTCCCTCGAGCCATTCTGTCGCTGAGTGGCAGTCTTGAAGAGCAATGGGGTAGCCTTTCGGCTTTGGAAGTAGAAGAATGGATTCGTGATTCTTTTGCGCAGAATCGATACCAAGATCAGTTTACGGGTGGATCTCAGGTGGGGCCTCATCGCAGTGACTTGGATGTGATCCATGCAGAGAAGAAAATTCCTGCATCTTTATGCTCCACCGGAGAACAAAAAACATTATTAATTTCAATAACTTTAGCTGCATCTGAGCTACAATCGATCCGCAAACAAACAGTCCCCCTTTTGTTGTTGGATGAAGTGGCGGCTCATTTGGATAAAAAGCGAAGAATTGCGTTGTTTGAAAAGCTTTTAGGGCTTAAGATACAGGCCTGGTTAACAGGGACCGAGAAAGAGTTTTTTATGGGGCTCGAGGATTTTGCCCATTTTGTCCGAATTGAAGAGGGCACCATTGCAGAAATCCAACGCCCAAATGTGTAAAAGTAAAGTGAGTTAAAACGTATGACACAGCCTTCTTCTGAAAATTATGGCGCCCATTCTATTAAAGTACTGAAAGGCCTCGATGCGGTCCGAAAACGTCCGGGCATGTATATTGGCGATACGGATGATGGATCGGGCCTACACCACATGGTCTACGAGGTGGTAGACAATGCGATTGACGAATCACTGGCAGGCCATTGTGATAAGGTCGAGGTGATTATGAATGCTGATGGCTCAGTGACGGTCACCGATAACGGGCGTGGCATTCCTGTAGATATTCACGAAGAAGAAGGCGTTTCAGCAGCTCAAGTGATTATGACTCAGCTCCATGCGGGTGGTAAGTTTGACCAGAACTCTTATAAGGTCTCTGGCGGTCTCCATGGTGTGGGTGTGTCTGTTGTGAATGCTCTGTCCGAGTTTTTAGAGCTCACTATCTATAAAGATGGAAAAAAGCATTCTATGTGCTTTAAGCACGGCGAGCCCGAAGGGGATTTGAAGGTTGTGGGTGATGCGGATGGAATGAAGGGCACGCATGTGACCTTCCTCCCCTCAAAGGAGACTTTTACCCAAGTAGAATTCAAGTTTGCAACTCTTGAACATCGCCTGCGCGAGTTGGCGTTTCTGAACTCAGGGGTGAATTTGATTTTACGCGATGACCGTCATGTAGAAAAGAAAGAATCAATTTTACATTATGACGGGGGCATTCAAGCCTTTGTTGAGTATCTCGATCGTAGTCGTAGCGCTTTGCATCAACCTCCCATCGTGATTCAAGGTGAGAAAGATGGTATCGTCCTTGAGTTGGCTATGGAGTGGACAGATAGCTATCATGAAAACACTCTTTGCTTTACGAATAACATTCCTCAACGGGATGGTGGCGCTCACTTGGCAGGATTCCGTGCAGCATTGACCCGCAGTTTAAATACGTACGCTGGGGAAATGAGTGGCAAGAAGGATAAGGTCAATCTGACTGGCGAGGATATGCGCGAGGGTTTAACTTGTGTGCTATCTGTTAAAGTTCCTGATCCTAAATTCTCCTCACAAACCAAAGATAAGCTTGTTTCATCAGAAGTACGTCCGGCTGTTGAAAATCTGGTCAATGAGAAATTCCAGCAATGGTTGGAAGAGCATCCTAACGAGGCTAAGAAAATCGTAGCTCGTATTATGGAAGCGGCTATGGCCCGTGAAGCCGCTCGGAAAGCTCGCGATTTGACCCGACGTAAGGGCGCTTTGGATATGGCATCATTGCCAGGGAAGTTAGCTGATTGCCAGGAAAGAGATCCCTCTAAAAGTGAGATCATCTTGGTGGAGGGTGACAGCGCCGGCGGTTCTGCTAAGCAGGGCCGTAATCGTAAGTATCAAGCTATCCTGCCATTACGTGGAAAGGTTCTTAACGTTGAGAGGGCTCGCTTTGATAAAATGTTGTCTTCTGCTGAAATTGGAACGCTGATTACGGCATTAGGTACAGGGATCGGCCGCGATGATTTCAATATTGAAAAACTGCGTTATCATAAGATTATCCTCATGACTGACGCTGACGTTGATGGTAGTCACATCCGTACATTGCTACTTACACTGTTTTATCGTCAGATGCCCGAGATTATAGAGAAAGGCTATCTTTATATCGCCCGCCCTCCATTGTTTCGGGCCAAAAAAGGTAACTCTATTATTTATCTCAAGGATGAAAAAGCCCTTGAAAACCACCTC
Organism: uncultured Alphaproteobacteria bacterium; assembly: GCA_905479605.1. Lineage (GTDB taxonomy): Bacteria > Pseudomonadota > Alphaproteobacteria > UBA9655 > UBA9655 > CAJQNC01. Next base: position 14,811 of record CAJQNC010000024.1, read on the forward strand.
ATTGAGGGTGGTGTTGCAGATAGTAATCTCAAATTAAGTAATGGGACAATCATCTCTGGGGCTGATTTGCGTCGTGTGGTTGATTTGTCTTTAGAAGTGAAAAAGCTTCTGGAGGTTCCTTCAAACATAGTTGGTAATCTAGAGGTCCTTGAACAGGCCGTCGTTTGTGGTGTTTTAGATAAAACAAAAGCAGAAGCAGACCCTGAAGCTCAAGCCAAAATCTGGGCGGAGCGCCTGAACTTGATTCAGGGGCGCTCTGCTGACCTTTGGGAAGGCTTCACCGATGATGATCGCTGCCTAATGGTTAGGCGTCTACAGCGTGGTGTTGAAGAGAAATACCGTCTCTCCCAGAAAGTTTTGGAGACAGCTGAAGTATTGCGATTGAATCAGTTGCGTGAGGGGATGCAGGAAAACTTTGCTGGTTTAGCTACTTTGACCATTAAAGATGCTGAAACATCAATTAAAGGTCCACTCAGTTTGGTGGATACCATCACAGCGTTTGGCCGGAAAGGTTTGACTATATCACGCTATAAAGGTTTGGGTGAAATGAACCCTGAACAGCTGTGGGAAACAACCCTTGATCCAGATGTTCGTACCCTTTTGCAAGTGAAAGTTAACCATCTGGATGAAGCTGACGAGGTATTTTCTACCCTTATGGGCGATGTTGTGGAGCCCCGTCGCGAGTTCATTCAAGAAAATGCGTTGAAGGTGAGGGTATTGGATGCTTAAGCCTACCAACGAACAGGTTATTTTGGTTGATACCAATGACCGGGAAATTGGTACTTCTGAAAAGCATGCGGCTCACCAAGGTATACCCAACCGTCATCGTGCCTTTTCTGTTTTTACATTTAACGCCCAGAGGCAAACCCTTATCCAAAGGCGAGCTCTCGGAAAATATCATTCTTCTGGTTTGTGGGCGAATACATGCTGTGGTCATCCTCGTCCAGGCGAAGATATTGCCCAAGCCGCACAGCGGCGCACGTTTGAAGAGCTAGGTTTTGCGCCTCAACTCACTCCCATTACTAAGGTTTGTTATACGTTAAAGCTTGAAAAGGATCTGTGGGAATTGGAATATACCCATGTATTTCATGATTACTCCTCTGGAGAAGTTGAACCTAACCCAGAAGAAGTCTGTGAATATAAGTGGATTTCCCCTGAGGACCTGGCAAGAGATGTGCGTGATAATTCACAGAACTATGCTCGTTGGTTTCGTTTGTATGTATTGAAACATTTTGGCGTGATTTTTAGAACACCCTTTGAGTTAAAGAAAGCCCATGGCTAGAAAAAAACCACCATCACCTCGCAGTCGATCCAAGGCAAAAGTTGCAGCTAAGGGGAAAGCTAAGGCCAAGGTGTCTCGTTCAAGTAGTTCAAAAAAGGCAACACAGAAACCTTCATTCTTACTTTGGATGACCCGGTGGAGTGTGACTATATCTATCTGGTTCATTTTCTTCTTTGCACTTTTTGCCTTATGGTTCGGCTATGATCTTCCAGATACAGCAAACCTTCTCAATTCCCAGCGCCGTCCTAGCATTACAGTGCTGGCCAATGATGGCAGAACTCGATTAGCTACATATGGAGACCTTCATGGCAAGGTGGTTCGTGTGGAGAATCTTCCGCCTCATATGATACAGGCGTTGTTGTCTATTGAAGACCGACGGTTTTATTATCATTTCGGTGTGGATCCTATCGGCTTGGTGCGGGCGATTTATGTGAACTCTCAAGCAGGGCACGTGGTGCAGGGCGGTAGTACCTTGACTCAGCAGTTGGCTAAAAATTTTCTTCAGTCTGAAAAACTTTATGATGTTAAGGACCGCTCGTTACGGCGTAAGATTCAAGAAGCCTTGATGGCTTTATCATTGGAGTGGCGTTTTACCAAAGGCCAGATTCTTACCATGTATCTTAACCGGGTTTACTTTGGTTCCGGGACCTTTGGCTTAGAGGCAGCCGCTTATCACTACTTTGGAAAGTCTGCCAATAAACTTACTCTTTACGAGTCTGCTGTATTAGCAGGCCTTTTAAAGGCACCCACCCGCTATTCTCCTGCTAATAACCCAGATCAGGCTGAATCGGATTTAACAAAGGATTTCCCTGTAGGAAGAGTTTAAGGTTTTCGAAGAACAGATTCAGGGTTAACGGGATATAGGCATCACCGTCATCTGCAGAAATATGCGGGGTGATGATCAGATTCGGGGTATTCCACAACCTGGAATCTTCGGCGATGGGTTCGGGATAAAAAACATCGAGAATGGCGCCTCTGAGGGAGCCTTCCTCCAGTTTGTCGCACAGGGCATCGTAGTCCATGACCGCTTCGCGGCC
>CAJQNC010000025.1 GCA_905479605.1 uncultured Alphaproteobacteria bacterium
TGTGCAGCGTTATATCGAGGAACAGGAAGAACATCACAAAAAAGATGACTTTAGGATTTCAGAATTCTAGGGTTTACCCTTTTAATCTACTTTCCAAGCATTAATCAAACCAACGGCTTTAGCCGGTGAGTGGTTGATTAAGCAGTTTGGTTGGGCTCCTGAAGAGTATGCATGGGTGAGTGCTATGATTACAGTTGGGAACGTGGGTGGCTTTGCCATTGCTAACCGCTTGGCGGGTTATGTAGACCCCAATAAACTTATACTAAATGGTCTTTACCTGACAATTGGATCGGCGTTTTATTTGGTTTTGGTCAGTTTATTGGGGTGGGTGAATGACATTCATGTTTTAATTTTTGTTATTCTTTATTTAGGATGTTCAGCGACGGCCATTGCTAACTGTTCTTCACTTTCCATGAATCTTCATCCAAAAGCGGCGGGATCTGCAGCAGCAGTCATTGGATCTATTCAAATTGGTTCAGGTGCTGTAGGAAGTGCAATTGCAGGAACGGTACCAGACTATCCCTTGACGATGGGTTTATGTATGGGGGGCTTAGCTTCTATTTCTCTAGGGGTGTTTTTTTACAATTTGCGCTATAAGTTCCCATCAAACATTTAATGGTGAGTTTAACAGCAACTCCATAACTTTATCTTTATTCATACTGAGTGTTTCAAGCTCAGACTCTTCCGAAAAGTCATCTACGGACTTCACCGGGAATGCATAGAGCGCTTCATTGTATTCAAGACATAAGCAAAGACAGTTACGAGCAGATTTTGAGTGGCAGATTTTTTCACTTCTAAGCAGGTTGTCTAGAGAGAAAATGGTATTTATACGACCCCTATGATTACATACACCCAAAATAGAGTCTGAGGTAAAAGGTACTGGGGTAAATTGAGGCAATCGAAAGATATCGTATATCTGATCCGTTGGGAGAGTGATTTTAGTGCTTTCCAGCCTTATGTGCAGTGAAGGTGTTTGATTATGATTCGCAAACTTTTTAGCCATGCACGCCACCTATTTGAGAAAAGTTTCCAACGGTTTTATTGTATAGGCCCATGGGGTCAAAGATCATGGCGACCGTACCATCCCCCAGAATTGTACAGCCTCCATAGATGGAAAGTGCACAGAGTGGATCAGATAATGGCTTAATAACAACATCTTGAACCTCTTCAATGTCTTCCACAACAAGTCCTAAGGGGGTTGGCAAGTTTTGTGTTTGGATTATATATTGGCTGCACTTTCTTGTGTTTGCAGGAGCTTTCTCCAGAAGAAATGAGTATAAGAAAAGCAGTCCAAGCTTTCCTTCATCTGTTTCCAGGGAGGGTAGCGTTCCCTTAAAAGAAAGTTTGTCTTTTGGGTGAAGAGTTATGATTCTCTGGATGGAGGATCTCGGGATAATATATCGTTGTTGACCAACCCGGACGAGTATTCCCTGAATAATAGAAAGGGTGACTGGTAGAAAAAGAATAAACGTTGTTCCCTTTCCAGGTTCAGTCTCTATAGAAATGTTTCCCCCGATGGACTCCACTTTATTTTTGACTAAATCCATACCGACTCCACGGCCTGAAAGGGTGGTAATTTTATTTGCAGTTGAAAAACCAGAAGTGAAAATAGTTTGATATAGCTGTTTTTCGTACATGCTCTCAAGTTCATCTGGGGATACAAGCTTATTCTTAAGAAGCTGTTCGCGTATTTTATTGGTATCGATACCTCTTCCATCGTCTTTAATTATAAGGCGAAAGGCTCCATCCTTATGTTCGGCACGAAGAAATATAGTGCCTTGTTTGGGCTTTCCTAAAGCATGTCTTTCTTTGGGCGTTTCAATGCCATGGTCAGCAGCATTTCGTATGATGTGGAGTAGGGGGTCCTGAAGAACTTCGATGATTTGTCGATCTAATTCAACTTCTGACCCTTCGGTTTTAAGCAGTATATCTTTTTTTAATGATTGAGAAAGGTCATGAACTAATCGAGGGAGCTTGGACCAAGCACTTCCTATAGGTTGCATGTGAGCTTTTAAGGAGGTCTCTTGCAGGTAAGAGGTAATTTGATTGAGGCGCTTGAGAGGAGCTTCAATTTTACTTTCACTGCTTTCTGCGCCGATATTCATCAGCTGATTTCGTATTAAAACCAACTCGCTTACCGCGGTTGTGAGGCTTTCAAGAAGTGAAAGATTAACCCGAATCGAATGGATGCCTGATGAAACATGTAGATCCTCTGAAGGCTCTTGCATCTCTTTCTTGCTTGAAGGTGAATTACGCAAGAATTCTGGATTGGTAAGAAAATTACGAAGAGATTTAGAGAGAGTAATATCGATCTCGCTTGGCTGTTTGCCTGTTATCTCTAATGTTTTGAGAATATATTTCATCACGTCGACGCACTCAAACAGACAGCTTATAAGTGCAGGTGTAACTTTCACTTCTTCCGACTGTAAGGCCGCAAGAACATCTTCGACCTCATGGGTTAAGGTTTCCAGTCTTTCAAGATTAAGAAAGCCAGAAGCGCCTTTGAGTGTATGAAAGACCCGAAAGATCTTGTTAAGCTGTTGGCTCGAACTTGGATCATGGGAGAGCTCGACGAGAGCTGTATCAAGCTCTTTTACCAAGTCATTGGCTTCTATGATGAATTCTTTCTGTAGTTCATCCATATGCGTTTATAGCCCTACTCAAGATATTACATCAGTAAAGCCATCGAAACGTTAAGATTTCTATAAAAACAGAGTAAAAATTGACTTGTTGAAATGAAATTAGAAAGGGCCCCACAGACCTACGAGCTTTTCTTTAAGTTTTTTGGCTGTGAATGGTTTCACGATGTAAGAGTTAACTCCAGCTTGCTTGGCTTTGACAATATTTTCTGGTTTGGCCTCAGCTGTTAGCATAATGAAATCAACGTTCTTGGTTGCTTCAATACTGCGCACCTGTTGTAAGAGCTCAATACCTGTCATGGGTTCCATGTTCCAATCTGATATAACAAGGTCATAGGATCTTGTTTGCAGCTTTTGCAGAGCCTCTGCACCGTCAGAAGCCTCATCCAGATTAGAAAATCCAAGTTGATTGAGGATATTTTTGACAACGCGACGCATCATTTTAAAATCGTCAACAACAAGAATTGGCATGTTCCTGTTAATCGTCACGATATTTACCTCCATATTACATTGAGAGAAATTCTAAAGAATTCCGCCTTATCACTAAAACAAAAATGTCTTAATATTACGTGAAGAATTATAAGAGAAATCAAACTGGCTGGGGGACCAGGATTCGAACCTGGGCTGACCGAGTCAGAGTCGGTAGTTCTGCCGCTAAACTATCCCCCAAGGGATGATGTGGAATTACCATATTTTACCATAGAGGGGAAGGGGTAAATGGAGTCTAAGCGCTTTGGGGTTCAAACCCAATATCACATAAGTACAGCCCCTGTGGAGGCGCTGTGGGTCCTGCAGCACAGCGGTCTTTCGCCTCAAGGATCTCTTTGACTTTCTGCGGTTCCCATGATCCATCACCAACTCGCTTCAATGTACCCACCATATTTCGGACTTGCCGATGCAGGAATGAACGTGATTTCGCTGAGACGATAATGCGATCATCCTCCCGCAAAACATTTAGAACATCCATCGTTTTCATGGGAGAAGACGCTTGGCACATGCTGTCTCGGAATGATGTAAAGTCGTGATGACCCAGAAGAAATTGGCCAGCTTCATGCATTTTTTCATGGTCAAGAGGCCGGGGAACCCACCACACTTGACCTTGTTCAAAGGTTGGACGAGCACGGCGGCAAAGTATAATGTAACGATAAGCACGATGTGATGCTGAAAACCGTGCATGAAAATCAGGGGAAACATTTTCGACAGCGAGAATGGAAATGGGTAAGTCATTTAGCCTTTGATTTACAGCGCCTTGGATGGCTTCTGGTGAATATTCCTTTTCTATATCCACATGGGCGACTTGACAGGTGGCATGCACCCCTGAATCGGTACGGCCACTGCCGTAGATAGTCGTAGGAATCTGCAAAAATTCAGTGAGAGCTTCTTCAATAGCTTGTTGAACTGTGAGGACATGACTTTGCCGTTGCCAGCCAGCAAAAGGACTTCCGTCATATTCGATGATTAACTTATAACGATTCATAGGCTACAGCTGGGTTCCTTTGGGGAGTTCATGTCCTCTTAAGAACTCTTCCGTTGCTATTGGTGCTTTGCCTGCTTTTTGTACCCGTGTAGGGCGCAATGAATGAACAGCACAAGCAATGGTGAGCTGGCCATCTAGAACAGTGCCAGGAGTCCCTGATTGAGAGTCTATCACAGCATCGATGACCTTAATGCGATGCCCAAGGTGTTCAAACCAAACACCTGGCCAAGGATTAAGAGCTTTGATCTTACGCAACAGGGTGGAAGCCGGTTCAGACCATACCAACAGACCCTCTTCCTTACTTAGCTTAGTGGCGTATGTAGCTCCTTCGTCTGGCTGAGGTTGGGGAGTAATCGAGCCGCTCAGGTATTCAGGGAGTGCCTCAACAAGGGCTTTTCCACCAAGTAAGGCCATCTGATCGTGAAGGTCCTGCGCTGTCATACTTTCAACGATAGGAAGTTCCTCCATAAGAATAACAGATCCTGTATCCAGGCCCTCATCCATTTGCATGATGGAAATTCCCGTTTTCTCATCCCCAGCTAGTAGAGCTCGGTGAATAGGGGCTGCTCCCCTCCAGCGGGGCAAAAGGGAACCATGGACATTAACGCAGCCATGCTTTGGTGCGTTCAATATGTCTTTTGGTAGAATTAGGCCATAGGCCACAACAACAGCTAGATCAAGGTTTAGGGAAGAGAATTGCTTTTGCTCTTCCTCTAACTTTAAAGACTTGGGAGTGAATACCGGGATACCCTTGGATTTAGCATAAACATGTACAGGCATTTCATGCACTTGATGACCCCGACCCATAGGCTTTGGAGGTTGACAATAGCAGGCAACAACATTGTAGCCTGCGTCTAAGAGGGCTTTCAAAGAAGGGAGAGCGAAGTCAGGGGTGCCCATAAAGGCCACTCGGGTGGTATTAGGCGTAGACATTGGCCTTTTTCTCCTTCATCAAACGACGAATGATCATATTACGCTTGAGGGAGGAGATGCGATCAATAAACAAAATACCATCCAGGTGATCAATCTCATGTTGGATACATGCTGCTCGGAGGCCATGGGCAGTTAGCTTTTTCTCATTCCCAGACTCATCCAGGTATTGGACGGTAATCTCAGTAGAGCGGCGAACTTTCGCATATTGATAGGGAAGAGACACACACCCTTCCTCTGCGTCCTTGGTTTGGTCAGAAGTTTCGATGATTTCGGGATTGACCATCTTAAAAGGGTTAGGTTCTTCATTGGGGCCATCTCTGAGATCCATAACCATCAGACGTTTATCAATACCAACTTGTGTGGCTGCCAGGCCAATGCCATCATTGATGTACATAGTTTCAAGCATGTCGGCAAGGGTTTTGCGGATAGCATCATCGACCTTAGAAACAGTTTTTGCTATCTGCTTCAGGCGGGGGTCTGGGGCTTTAATTACATCTAAAAGGGCCATCTCTTCACCAAATTTTTTAAAGTCTATCTCTTTAGGTAATGATGATATTCAGTTATTTCAAGCAATTTCCAACATTTTTTTGACTGTATTAGTGGTACTTTGGCCCGGCTTTAACTCAGCAAGAACCACTTTTCCACCATAGCTTTGGACGAAAGCAGCTCCGACAACCTTATCAATGGTATAATCTGCGCCTTTAACAAGGATATCAGGCTTGATCGTCTCAATAAGCTTGAGAGGAGTATCTTCATCAAACAGTACGACTAGGTCCACGAGTTCTAAGGATGAAAGCACAACAGCGCGGGCCATCTCACTTTGAATAGGGCGACCCTCTCCTTTTAGTCTTTTAATGGAAGCATCTGTATTCAACCCTACAACCAAACGATGTCCTGCAGCCCGAGCTTGGGTTAAAAGAGCCAGGTGTCCAGGGTGTAAGAGGTCAAAGCAACCATTAGTAAACACAACTTTCCGTTTTTTCTTTTGCCACAACCGCGTCATGGAGGCGGCCTGCTCAAAGGAAACGATAGAAGACTCACTTTTCTTGATTTCTTGATGATGGACTTCTTCCAACAATTCCGACTGGTGTGCCACCGCGGTCCCGAGTTTGGCAACAACAATGCCAGCAGCCACATTCGCCAGTTTGGCAGCTTCGACCAGAGGGGCTCCAACAGCAAGTGCGGCAGCAATGGTCGAGACAACTGTGTCTCCTGCACCAGATACATCATAGACTTCTTTGGCGACAGTGGGGATATGGGTGGATTCATCAGCAGTAATAACACTCATCCCTTCCGAGCTTCGGGTGACGATGATGGCGTTGATATTATGAGTATCCATAACGCACTTCGCGGCCACCTCAACATCAGCATCAGAATCAACGGGCAGGCCTGTAGCAAAAGCCAGTTCACTTTTGTTAGGAGTTAGAATATCCACACCAGCATATTTAGCGAAGTCTCGGCCTTTGGGGTCAGCCACGACAGTCTTCCCTTCCGACTTTGCTGTGTTAATAAGAGATTGGCACAGATTATGGGTGAGAACACCCTTATTATAATCAGAGAGAATGACAATGTTTTGGCCATTGAGGACTTCTTTGAATTGTGTGTTAATTTCATCTTCATGAATGCGTGCAATCGGATGGCATTCCTCGGTATCGGCACGAAGCAGCTGTTGGCCCGAGGCAATATACCTTACTTTAATAGTCGTAGGACGATCATTAATTTTGTAAAAGCGAGAATTGGAGTTTTCTAGTTCATCGGTCAACTCAGACATGCGTTTGCCAGCAGAATCATCGCCGATTACGCTGAGAAGAGTTCCTGTTGCTCCAAGGGCGTCTAGGTTTCGTACAACATTTCCTGCACCACCTAACATCTCTTGCTCTTTCCTTACGCGTATGACAGGAATGGGGGCTTCGGGGCAAATTCTCTCAACATCACCCCAGACGAAACGATCCAACATGACGTCACCAATGCAAATAAATTTCGTGTCTTTTAATTTTTCAACCCAATGACCTAATGATTCAACCATCAACATATCCTAACTTTTGCTCGAGGGCTCCGCACAACATTTGCCCTAGTGTAATATGCATTTCTTGAATGCGAGCAGTTGTATCCGACGGAACAACTAATAACAAATCACAAATAGAATGTAAATCCCCTCCGCCTTTTCCAGTTAATCCGACAGTTTTTACTCCGATTTCATTTGCTTTTTTAATTCCTTTAATAATGTTGGGGCTTTTTCCAGAGGTGGTAATAGCCACGACGACATCCTTGGGGCTGGCAATGGCTTCGATTTGTCTTTCAAATAAAGCGTCAAAACCTAAGTCGTTGCCAATGGCTGTCAATGTGGATGTATCTGTGGTTAAAGCTAATGCAGGGATAGCAGGTCTATTATCTTTAAAGCGAACGGTTAGCTCTGTGGCCAAATGTTGCGCATCTGCTGCGCTGCCACCATTTCCAAAAAACAAGATCTTTCCACCCGAACGAATGCTTTCGTAACACATATCGACCCACTGAGAAAAGGGCTCAAGCATTGTTTTTCGAGTTTGGCTTAGGACTTCTGAATGTTCATCCAGCTCTCTGGAATAATAGTGAGAGGCATTGAAATTTTCGTTGGGGGCATGTTGCATAGTCATAAATCTGCCTTATATTAAAAACTGACTCCCACACTTTCTGCACCCTTAATCAAAGGGTAAGGAGATGATTTAAACTGGACTTGTTCTCCAGGGAGTAGGCTTTGGTGATCAAGGGTGAGTTGCCATTTTTTCATCACACAATTGTTATGTTCATCGGGGCTTTCACAAGTGTTATCAGGTCCTAGAGCTTTGATTTGTAGAGGAGTTAATTCACGTACCTGATCGGAAATATTTAGAACATTGCCTTTGACAATAAAATGGCCCTCTGAGGTTTCCATAATTTTGGTGTCGGTAATGGCAAGGCCTTCGCCAAGAATAGGAGAGGATATTCCGAGCATGCTGTAAATTTTCTTAGATTGAGGAAAATAAGTAGTGAAAGCACTTTGGTTAAGCAGAATAAATCCTATGAAGGCAATGGTAGCAATACCAAAAGAACCCCAACCTAGCAGGGGGTTAATAATACTTCTTTGTTTATTTGCTTTGTTATTGGCTGTGACATTCTTCAAGCCTTGAACACGAGGGTTTTGAGAGATTTGCTCAACCACATCACTTTGCTGTAGCCATACATGCCCACAAGACGCACAACGAACCTGTCGACCTTGATCTGGGATCAGGCCGCTTTCAACTTGATAGCGTTTGTTACATTCAGGACAAGATACGATCATAATATTGGTTTGTTGCACACATTCTTGATTCGTTTATATTCTTTTTATGCGTAGGTTGCAAGCGAGAGGCATCATGTTCGATCAGACAAATCTCAAGTTGGTTCTTTTAGACCGTGATGGGGTTATCAATGTGGATAGACCTGATTCAGTGAAATCCGTTCAGGAGTTCATTTTTTTACCGAATGTTGCTGAAGCTATTAAAAAGCTGAATGATGCTAAAATACCGGTAGTTATTATTACCAACCAGGCAGTAGTTGGCCGGGGAACTATGAGTGAGGACACTCTTGATGAAATTCATGATCATATGCTTAAGACTCTTCAATCACTAGGCGCCAAGATTGATAGGATTTATCAGTGCACTTCAGCAGACCCGAATCATCCTGATCGAAAGCCAAATCCAGGTATGGTAGTTAAGACTCTAAATGACTTTCAAGTTAATCCTCAAGATGTTGTATTTATTGGCGATGCATTACGGGACCTTGAAGCTGCAGCGAGTGCTCAGTGTAGAAGGTATCTGATTCTCACTGGAAAAGGTGAAAAAACTCTGGAGGAGGGGTTGCCTGATTACGTACAACCTGTCACGATTTGCAAAAATTTGTTGGAAGCAGTGAATAATCTGTTGGAGACGTATGATGAGACCAGGACAAGTTAAAGGGATCATAAAAAAATTTTTTAAGTGGACGTTCATCCTTTTGGCACTATACACCTTATTTGGATTTGTCTATTTTACGAATGCTATTCCTATGCAACCCGCAACAATGAGTTCTGCCCCCCAGGGAATAGCAGTATTTACGGGAACGCGAGCGCGACTTGAGGAAGGCTTTGAAACTTTGCGGCGGTACCCCGACAGCAGACTTCTTATATCAGGAGTTAATCAAGGAACAAGTGTTAGCCAACTGATCAGAGCTTCTCGTGCACGATGTTGTCCTCCTGCAGAGCGCGTAACTTTGGATTATAAAGCTCAGGATACGGCTGAGAACGCTCAAGAAACAGCTAAATGGGCAAGGGCCAATAATGTTCAAAAGCTATTCCTTGTTACATCAAACTATCATATGCCTCGAAGTATACTCGAACTGAATCATTCGGCCCCTGATTTAGATATCACCGCACACCCGGTTATTGCTCGTTCTTTCCAAGATAACACATGGTGGCAGGATAAGGTGATTCTTTACAATGTGCTTGGAGAGTACAATAAGTACGTGTGGGCATGGCTCCGTTATAACGTTGGAACACTTTTTACCTAAGAAATTATGCCTATCATTCGATCAACATTATTTAATTTAGCTTTTTATACCTGGGGCGTTGTGGCGTCTGTTGTGTTCTCACCAACACTATTAATTTCAAGAAGAGCTACATATTTCAGTAATCAGATTTGGATCAAAGGTGTTTTCTTTTTGATGCGTACAATTATGGATCTAAAAGTAGAAATACAAGGTGTAAAAAACCAGCTCTCCCCTCCTGTAATTTATGCCTCTAAGCACCAATCGGCTTTGGAGACTATGCTTTTTCATTATGTGCTCAACGATCCCGCTGTTGTTTTAAAGAGGGAGTTGATGTGGATTCCCTTTTTCGGGTGGTACTTTAAGAAGTTGGGAATGATTCCCATAGCCAGAGAAAAAAATAAGGGCACAAGCAGCCTTAGAAAAATGTTAAAAGTGTGTAAGATTGCTGTAGACAATGATCAACCTATCGTTATTTTTCCAGAGGGAACTCGATCTTCACCTGATCAGCCAGGACAGTACCAGTCGGGTGTCGCTAGCATTTATAAACACCTTGATATTCCTGTCGTGCCTGTAGCATTGAACTCAGGATGTTATTGGCCTCGTCGCTGCTTTTTAAAGCGTCCTGGTGTGGTCACAATCCAGTTTCTTGATTCAATTCCTCCAGGCCTACCGAGACAAGAGTTTATGTCTGTGTTACAATCCCGTATAGAAACAGCATCCCAAGCCCTTAATAATGTGAGGCAACAATGATTTGGAATAAAAAAACAATAGGCGGGCTTCTCATGCTTGTTCCGCTTCTTATCGTGCTCACATGGTGGGGAGTCTATGAATATGGCGTTCGGCAGCTTGAAGCTTCAGTTGAAAAGTTCACAGAAAAACTTCTTCAAAAGGGGTATAAGGTAACTTATGGGAACCTATCATTTTCTGGCACACCTGTCCTTATGCATATGAATTGGGAAAATCTACAAGTGCAAGATACGTCGGGAACCTATCAGTTCACCATACCTCATCTTGAGTTTACCGCTCGTCCCTGGGATTATACCAACATCACTTTTCAAGCTGAGAAGGGTATGACTATTGTGGCTACGCTGTTAAATCGGTTTAAATGGTCTGAAATAGGCACAGGCAATGTGGAAGGAAGTTTTCAGCTAAATCAAGATTCTAAAGTGCATGAATTCCAATTCTATACCGAAAATGTTCAACCAAAAATTCTAGATACGAATGCCCCTCTTCGCTTTGATGTTCTTCAAGGAGAATTCTTCAGCGTTCAAGATCCATTGGCTATGAGCGGAAATCTTCTTATGAGGATTAAAGGTGTAGATGAGTCTATTGGTATAAAAAACTTTGATTACCCTCTTAAACTTGGCCTTGAATTTACACTGTCGGGTATTCAGGATAATAGTTCTCTCTCAGACCTTGAGCAGTGGAGTCGAGCAGGGGGCTTTATTGAATTTAAAGACGTTGACGTTGACTGGGAACTTCTTAAGATTAATGGAGAGGGGTCACTGACTTTTGATGAAAAAATGCGACCACTTGGAGCCTTCAGCCTTATCTTCCAAGAGTATGATACGACGCTTTCAATGTTGGTCGAAGCCGGTTACCTCAAGAAAAAAAGCGCTGATTCTATATCGTTTGTTTTGCATCTCATTGAAGGAAAGCCTGCTTTAGGTAAAAAAGAAGTTGCGATACCTGTCACACTGCAAAATGGGTATGGACGCGTTGGCCCTGTAAAGCTGTTTAAACTTTATCCTATTGAACCCAAAAATAGCCCGATGAGTTTGCCGCAGCCACCTGTCAATTAAAGAACGTTCTTCAGGAAGTCTTGGGCTCTTTTGCTCTTTGGTGATTTGAAGAATTCCTTGGCGGGACTATCTTCTTGGATTTTGCCCTCATCGATAAACCACACCCTGTCAGCAACTTCACGGGCAAATCCCATTTCATGGGTAACGATGACCATAGTAATCCCTGTGTGAGCCAAGGATTTAATAACACCCAGCACTTCTTTAACCATTTCAGGATCGAGGGCTGATGTAGGCTCGTCAAATAGGATTGCCTCAGGTTCCATAGCCAAGGCGCGGGCTATAGCTGCTCTTTGCTTTTGGCCACCAGAAAGGTTTGAGGGGTGTGTATCTGCTTTATCCCCTAGTCCCACCTTTTCGAGCAATTTGCGGGCCTGCTCTTCCGCTACCTTGCGTTTAATACCCTTCACCTTGATAGGGGCATAAGCCACGTTTTGAAGAGTTGACATGTGGGGGAAGAGATTGAAATGCTGGAATACCATGCCAACTTTTTTACGAACTTTCGTAATCTTCACACGACCTTCATTGATGCACTCGTTATCAATCAGGACTCGCCCAGATGTGGGAATCTCCATTAAATTAATGCACCGTAAAAGCGTAGACTTTCCTGAGCCAGAGGGACCAATGACAGAGACAACTTCCCCTTGGGAAATCTCAGCAGATACTCCGCGGATGACGTCAAGGGGGCCAAAGATTTTTGTGATATTCTCTAACTTGATCATGGTAGCCTCAGCTTCCGTTCAAGCAGTTTGGCTCCACTGGCCACAATCATCACGATCGTGTAGTAGAGGGCACCTGCAGTAAGAAGAGGTTCAAAGTAACCAAAGTTTGCAACGCCAACGCTGGTCGCCCGTTTGAGGATATCTGGTGCTCCGATTACAGAAATCAAAGCAGACTCTTTGAGCAGAGTAATCGATTCGTTGGTTAGAGATGGCAGCATCTTGCGGAAGGCTTGTGGCAAAATGATGTCATACATCGCTCGGATATAGGATACACCTAATGATTTTGCTGCCTCCATTTGGCCTGTATCTACCGCTTGTATTCCCCCACGCATGATTTCTGAAATGTAAGCACCTGAGTTTAGTGAAAATGTGAGAATTCCTGCTTGCCAGAGGGTAAGCTCAACTGGCAAAGCGAACCAAACGATCCAAAGTTGAAGTAGCAAAGGTGTTCCACGGAAAACAGAGGTATATCCAGCAGCAAACCAATTGAGTGGCTTAATTTCGCCCACTTTGAATAAAGCGAGAATCCCTCCCCAGATAAACCCACAAATAATTGAAGCTATTGTAAAACCCAGAGTGATGGGGATACCCCCCAAAATATAGGTCACATCTGCCCAGGAAAAATCGAAATCTTCAATATACCCCCCCTCAAGCCACTTGCTAACGAGCTGATCAATTTGGCCACTGGACTTGAGATTCTCAAGAGCTTGATTAACCTCTCCAATAAGAGGAGATCCTTTTGGAAATACGATAAAATAAGATTCTCTCCCAATATCATCTAGAACAGTAAATTCGAGATCGGGGGTTGCTGTAACGATCTTCTTAGCAACAACTTCTTCAGTCATAACAGCATCAGCACGCCCTTTTTTTAAGTCGAGAATAAGTTCCGGTAACTTGTTGAGTGAGTAAACTTTCATCCCTGGGAGTGAACCTGCCAGCTCTTGAGACTTAGTTTCGTGAGTGCTTCCTAGCTGAGTTCCTATTGTCATATTCGCCAGGTCTTTGTGGCTATTGACAGTGGTGCCTTGCTTAGTAACTACTGCAAAATTATAAGAGTGATAGGGATCTGAGAAGTCTACACTTTGTCGGCGCCTCTCTGTGGCGGCAAAGCCTGAGATAGCCATATCTGCCCGTTTGGATTGAATCCCAGGAATTATGGCTGAGAAGTCTACTTCAACGATCTTGATCTCACGGCCAAGTTGCTCTCCCACCTTATTTATAAGGTCTATGTCAAATCCTAAAACACCATCCCCCCCTATACCTGTGTCTTTGAATTCGAAGGGGGGATTGTCGGGTGAAACCATAACTATGAGCGGCTTTTCACAATTGTCCACATTCTCTTTTTGGCAAGCGACCAAAAAAAGGCACACAACTAATGCCAACAAACTCTTTAATTTTATAGTGAAAGTGCCCATGTTTTTGTATGTAAAGTGAGTATATTTCAATTCCTTTAAGGCCCCATTTGTAATAGTTCTCAAAGGTGACTGCAAGGAAATTGTAACAGGCTCTACTTCAAAAAATAAAATCAAGACGACTTACCACGCTCCTCGGGGCTTAGGTGAGCATGAGCGAAGCGAGCATAGCGAACCTTAGCACCCGGGGTCCATGGCGAATCAAAACCAATATCTGTTATGGTTCGAGATGGATCCTGTATAGCCTATTCGCCAAATGCTCACTTCGTCCGCAGGGTCATATGGCTTCCGGGAAACGTATTGATGTGGTTCAAGGAGGAGAACAGCACTATTCACTTTTTTATCTCTCACAAATCTTTATTTAGCCTATGTTTTGTGAGTTTGATATTAATATTTGGTATAATTTCGAATTGCAGAAATTATTTTATCCGCTTCAGATGTACGTAATAAGCACCGGCTCCGCCGTCCTTTTGGAGTGCTTGCTGGTATCCTCGAACATACTTTGAGAAAAGGGGACCTTCAAGCCAGCGAGGGACTTGAACCCTCAGTGTTTGGTCAGAGCCAAGCGAGCCCTTTCCTGTGATGACAAGTACTGTCCGTTTCTCTTGATCTTGTGCTTTACATATAAAGCTCAACAATTCATGCCAAGCTTCGTCATGGGTGTGGCCATGAAGATCGATCTGCGCTTCAGTCTTTTGTTTTCTTAACGCTTGGCGACTTTTTATTTCAAAAGAACCTTGAAAAGGTTTTGTAGCCTCTTGAAATGAAGGTTTGGGCGCCGAAGCATCCCTCTTTTCTGCGGGTGTTTTGACTTCAGAAGGTTTTTGAGCAGGTTTGTCAAGGGGTGTAACGTCCTGTGTGTTCAGCCACCAAAGGTGAAGATCTTCTGTGCTGGGTTCACGCTTCTTCCTCATCTTCTTCCTCAAAATCAGCCTGTGTGGACGTCACTGTCCAGTTGGGGTTAGGAGAGCTCTTCTCATGGGTAAATGTCCAGATATCTGTAATCTCATGGAACTGTTCTGGGTTGCCAGAGAGGATCTTTCCCTTTTTATCATAAGTTATTGAGCATTGCTCTGAAATGAATTTTACGGTGATCTCCATCAGCACATCTGACTCAATCTCTTTCACAACCTCTGCTTGAACGATGCGCGCAACTTCAAGCTCTAAGGTTTGTTTAGCTTTTTCTCGGTCATCAATGGCTTTAACAAAACTGTCATAGACGTCTTTGGAAAGGAGTTTTTTGAGATTGGTTTTGTCTCCTTCAGCAAAAGCAATCACAATCATACGGAATGCGACTTCAGCTTCTTCAATAAACTCGATGCGATTGAAAGTGTAGAAAGATTCTTCCTCCTCATCAAAAACTTGATGCCGTTGAGTGGGGCGAACGGGTATATCTGCTTCCTCATTAAGAAGCTGTCCTTTTGGCTTAACAGGTTTGTCTGGGTCATGAGTACCCAAGATGCTCCAAAGTCTATAGCCTAAAAAGGCCGCGACAGCTGCGAGGATGAGTATATCAATGTAAGCCATTTGTTTTCCTGCTCTCAGTCTTTCGGAGGGGTTATTCTCCTAGTTTCTAAATTCCAAACGTTATAAAATATGAACCATATCTCGTTTATAACGCTTTTTCGCCAATCTATCTATAAAATAACTTGCAAATTGTTAAAATTCAGTTATTGTTTCATTAATTATTAGAAACCTTTTCAAGAGGTGGGGCTGTGCTCCACCTTTTGTGCATCTTAGGGGTGGTAGTGGATATTACTGAGAAGATCGAACGGACTATAGAGCCTTCTCTCGCTGATATGGGGTATGAGGTTGTTCGGATTCAGATCCAAGGCGCGAAGCGTAAGACCTTACAGGTTATGATTGATCGCCTTGATGGGCAGCCTGTTACAATCACGGACTGTACCCAGTCCAGCCACACTATTTCGGCACTTCTTGAAGTAGAAGATCCTCTCCAGGATGCCTATAACTTAGAAGTCAGCTCACCTGGAATGGATCGCCCTTTGGTAAAGCTGAAAGACTTTGAGAGGTTTTCTGGTGAGAGTGTCCGGCTTGAGCTAAAGTTTCCCGTGGAGGGGCGCCGACGATTTCAAGGTCGCCTTGAAGGGGTAAAGGATGGAAAAGTGTTGATTCATACAGAAGATGAGTCAGCAATTTCTGAGTTTGAGTTTGAAGATATACAAAAAGCGAATATTCTACCTAGCTACGAGTAGAGAGGAATAAAATGACTGAACTAAACCTTGAGAATCAAGATTTGTTGCAAATCGCAGATATCGTTGCGAGGGAGAAATCTATCGCTCGTGACGAGGTCATCGAAGCTATGGAACAAGCTATCCAAAAAGCAGGTCGCTCCAAGTATGGTTATGATCACGATATTCGGGCTCACATTGACCGCAAAACTGGTCTTATTACCCTTAAGCGGTACCGGGAAGTTGTGGAAGAGATTGAAGATGAGATTACACAGCTGACTTTGGAAGAGGCTAAGTTGTTGGACCCCGATATTGATATTGGTGGTCATATTACCGAGGTCCTCCCTCCTATTGATTTCGGCCGTGTAGCGGCTCAGACAGCCAAGCAGGTTATTTACCAGAAGGTCCGAGATGCGGAACGTAGCCGTCAATTCGAAGAGTATAAGGATCGTGTAGGAGATATTGTTAGCGGTATCGTCAAGAGGATTGAGTTTGGCAATGTCATTGTTGAGCTTGGAAAAGCTGAGGCCTTGCTGCGTCGTGACGACATGATTCCAAGAGAAGCCTTCCGGACGGGTGATCGTATTCGGGCTTATGTTGAAGATGTTCGTGAAGAGGGCCGTGGGGCGCAAATTTTCTTATCTCGGGTTCACCCTGATTTCGTTGCAAAGTTGTTTGCCCAAGAAGTACCAGAAATTTACGATGGCATTATCGAAATCAAGAAAGTGGCTCGGGATCCAGGAAGTCGCGCCAAGATTGCTGTTTATACCCCCGACACCAGTATCGATCCTATCGGAGCGTGTGTTGGTATGCGAGGTAGCCGCGTGCAGGCAGTGGTGGCCGAGCTACAAGGTGAGAAAATCGATATTATCCCCTGGACTTCAGATGTTGCTAATTTCGTGATCAGCGCTCTTCAGCCTGCTGAGGTGGCTAAGGTTGTCGTGGACGAAGACAGTAATCGCTTGGATATTGTGGTTCCAGAAGATCAACTTAGCTTGGCTATTGGGCGTCGCGGGCAGAATGTTCGTTTGGCCTCTGAGTTGGTGGGTTGGAAGATTGACATTCTTACTGAGTCTGAAGAATCTGATCGTCGTAACCAAGAGGTTCAGCAAAGGTCTGAATTGTTTGTCCAGGCTTTGGATGTAGATGAAGTCATTGCTCACCTTCTTGTGAATGAAGGTTTTGGAAAAATCGATGAAGTTGCTTTTGTAGAGCTCGCAGAGCTTGTCAGTATCGAAGGCTTTGATGAAGAATTAGCTGGTGAGTTGCAAGCTCGGGCACGCACATTCATGGAAGAGCGTGATAAAGCTCTTAACGAGAAAATTGCTAAATTCAAGATTTCTGAAGATTTAAAGAATTTCGAATTACTGGATCTTGAAATATTAGTTGCCCTGGGGGAAAATAAAGTGAAGACACTGGATGACCTTGCAGACTTGGCCGCTGATGAACTATTAGAGGTCTTGCCAGATGGTTGCATTGATGAGCATCAGGCTAACGATATTATTATGGCGGCTCGTGCTCATTGGTTTGAGGAAGAGCAGGAAGAAGAATCTAAGTAATTTAGATAGAATTGTAGGTTGCTATGTCAGAAACAGATCAAGATAAGACGAAGAAGTCCTTAACGCTGTCTTCAAAGACTTTGGGATTAAAAAAACCTTCTGAGAGGGGGAGTCCTCGCGCGTCCACAGGGCAATCGAAGCCTGTGACCGTGCATGTAAAGAAAAAACGGGTTATATCTAGAGGTTCCGGTTCTCAATCTTCTAACGCAGGGGCCGGAACGCAAACAACCTCTTCTGGTTTGACAAAGGAACAGCTTACTGAGCGTATGCAAACCCTCAAGGGTGCGATGAAGGTCAATGCAGAAAAAGCAGAAAAAGTTAGTTCAGAGACATTTATCAAGAAGAAAGATGAAAACGTTGAGGCAACAAAAGAGGAAGTTGTAGAGACAGAAGTAGCTGTGGAAGCTAAAGCAACTCCTGAGGAGCCTAAAGTTGAACCACAGTTGGCTCCTGGTGAGCCAATTGTTGAAAAAAGCCTAGAGGCGAAGAAGAGTAAAGCAAAAGTATACTCATCCTATGGGCCCAGTAAAGAAGAAGAGTCGAGTAAGTCTAATGCTCGACCTGAGCAAAAACGTACTCCTCCTCGTTCCGATGAAAGGCGACGTTCTGGTCGTTTGACCATCTCCCAAGCTCTGCAGCAAACCGGGGAAGAAGACGTAGTTAAAGCTCGAAGTTTGGCATCAATTCGCCGTTTGCAAGAGAAAAAGCGGTTGAAGTCTGCCGGTGAAGTGACAGAGCAAAAGAAACTTGTTCGTGAAGTTATTATTCCCGAAACCATTATGGTAAGTGAGCTTGCAAACCGTTTGGCAACGCGAGGAACCGATGTAATCAAAGTTCTCATGAAGATGGATGTCATGGTTACTATGAGCCAAATCATTGATGCTGATACTTCAGAGTTAGTGGTAGAAGAGTTTGGTCACAAATCAAAGCGCGTTTCAGAATCAGATATCGAGCTAGGTTTAAAAATTGAGGATGATGATACATCTAAGATGAAGCAACGAGCACCCGTTGTCACTATAATGGGTCACGTGGATCACGGTAAAACGTCTTTGTTGGATGCCATTAGGAAAACCAATGTGGTTTCTGGAGAGTCCGGTGGTATTACCCAACATATTGGTGCGTACCAGATCGAGGTTCCTTCTGGAGGAAAAATTACCTTTATTGATACACCTGGTCACGCAGCTTTCACAGAAATGCGAGCGCGCGGTGCCAATGTCACCGATATAGTAATCCTTGTAGTTGCAGCTGATGATGGGGTGAAAGATCAAACCATCGAAGCTATTCGTCACGCCAGGGCTGCTGAGGTTCCTATTATTTTGGCTATTAACAAGATTGATAAGCCTGAAGCTAATCCAGATCGAGTAAGAAACATGCTCCTAGAGCATGAGTTGGTTTGTGAAAGCATGGGTGGTGATATCCAGGATATAGAAGTTTCTGCAGTAACTGGGCAGGGATTGGATAAGCTGGAAGAGGGTATTTTGCTGCAGGCTGAAATACTAGAATTAAAAGCCAACCCTGATCGTAGCGCGGATGGGGTTATTGTTGAATCCAAGCTTGAAAAAGGTCGCGGTTCTGTGGCGACTGTGTTGGTGCAAAAGGGGACTTTGAAAGTTGGTGATTTGTTTGTTGCCGGTTCACAATTCGGAAAAGTCCGAGCTCTTCTTAATGATCAAGGTAAAAACATCACAGAGGCTGGCCCATCAGTGCCGGTGGAGGTTATTGGGTTTAATGGCACGCCTCTGGCAGGTGACGACTTTATCGTCTCTGATAATGAAGCAAAAACTAGGGAAGTCGCCGAATACCGTCAGCGCAAAGACAGAGACCGTAAAACAGCTGTTTCTGTAAAAACCATGGATCAGATATTCTCCAATATTGAGGCAGGAGAGGTGCAGGAGCTACCTGTTATTATCAAATCTGATGTTCAAGGGTCAATGGAAGCGATTTCAGGTAGTTTGAACAAGCTGTCTACTGACGAAGTAAAAGTCAATATTCTGCATGCTGCAGTGGGTGGTATTACGGAAAGTGATATTGCCCTTGCCAATGCCTCTCAGGCTGTTGTTATCGGCTTTAATGTTCGTGCCAATGCGCAAGCACGAGAGATGGCTCAACGAGATGGCATTGAAATCCGCTATTATTCCATCATTTATGATGTGATTGATGATATCAAGGATGCTATGAGTGGCCTTCTATCCCCATTAGTACGTGAAGAATATATTGGTAACGCCGAAATTCGACAGGTTTTCAATGTTTCCAAGATAGGCAAGATTGCTGGTTGTATGGTGACCGTGGGGCAGGTCAAGCGAGGTGCTGGAGTCCGCTTATTGCGTGATGATGTGGTGATTCATGAAGGAAAACTCAAGACATTGAAGCGCTTTAAAGATGAAGTGAAGGAAGTGAAAGAAGGCTTTGAGTGTGGTATGGCTTTTGAAAACTATAATGATATCAAAGAAGGCGATGTCATTGAGTGTTACGAAGTCATCGAAGAAAGCCGATCCTTGTAAGTGTTTGAGAAAGTTTTGGTTTCATGAAATACTCTAAACCCCCTTCGCAGCGTCAACTTCGTGTTGCAGAAGAGGTTCGTCACATTTTGGCTGAGGTGTTTAAACGTGGCACCAGTGGATCTGCACTTCTCGACTGTAGTTCCATTATGGTTACCGAAGTTCGCCTTAGTCCTGATTTGCGGAATGGAACGGCTTTTGTGATGTCACTGGGTGGCCTAAAGCTTGATGAAATCATTGAGGAGCTTCAGGCTCACCGCAATTACTTTTCTCATGAAGTAGCGCAACGTTTGACCACTAAAATGACTCCTCGGCTTAATTTTAAGCCAGATGAATCATTCGATGAAGTTCAGAAAATCGGTGACCTATTGAGGAATCCCAAAGTTGTTCGTGACTTGCAGCGCGCTGAGGATGAATGATCCACGGTTGGGTTGTTATTGACAAGCCTTTAGGCCTCTCCTCAATGCAAACCACATCTCGGGTTAAGCGCTTACTTTCTACCCGTAAGGCTGGGCATGCGGGTACGTTAGATCCTCTTGCCTCTGGAATTTTACCCATCGCTTTAGGGGAGGCAACAAAGACGATCCCTTTTATGGTCGATGCAGCCAAGACCTACGAATTTACTATTCGATGGGGGCAGCAAACCAACACGGATGATCAAGAGGGTGAAATTCTTAATGTTTCAGATGCTCGACCATCTCAAGAAGAAATTCAAAAAATCTTACCAGAGTTCATAGGGAAGATTTCCCAAGTTCCACCCGCATTCTCAGCGGTGAAAATCAACGGTAAACGAGCCTATGCTCTGGCTCGTGGGGGAAAAGAAGTTGTTCTGCAGCCTCGAGAAATCACTGTGCATAATCTTGATCTGCTAGACATGCCAGATCACGACCATGCCACATTCAAATGCCATTGTGGAAAAGGGACTTATATTCGCAGTCTTGCTCGTGATATTGCCTTGAAATTACAGACTTTTGGCCATGTTTCTTATCTGCGAAGAACAGTTGTAGGGGTCTTTGATGAAAAAAATGCGATTTCTCTGGATTTTCTTGAGAATATGAGCCATAAAGGGCACGTAGAAGAAAGTATTTTTCCTCTAGATTGGGTTCTGGACGACATCCCGGACTTAATCTTAAACCCTGAGGAAGAAAGGCGCTTCTGCCACGGTCAGCGCTTTGCGAAAGAAGGGCTCCCAGATGAACAGACACTCGTGTGTCGTAACTCAGATGGGGGGCTGCTCGGTTTAGCGAAGGCTGTTGAGGGGCAATTAAAGCCTGTACGTATGTTAAGTATCCATGAAAGGAAAGATTGATGTCGATTAATGCTATTCGCAAACAAGAACTTATAAAAGAATTCGCAAACTCTGAAGGAGATACCGGTTCTCCTGAGGTCCAGATCGCTGTCCTAACTGAGCGTATTAATAACCTCAGTTTACACATGCAATCCCACAAGAAGGACTTTCACTCTCGTCGAGGGCTCCTTATGTTGGTAAGCCGTCGCCGTAAACTGATGGACTATGCCCGCAGTGAAGATGAATCCCGCTACCAGAGTCTTCTCAAGCGTTTGGGTATCCGTCGTTAGGATACCATTTATTAGTTTCTGTCCCATTGGGGATTGAAATATATTGGAAAAGGAATATTAAAATATGTTTACGATTCATCGAGAAGAAATCGAATGGGGTGGCCGCAAACTAGTTCTTGAAACTGGAAAAGTTGCACGCCAAGCAGATGGTGCCATCATGGTTACCTACGGAGAGACAGTAATTCTCTGCACTGCAGTTGCTCAAAAGCAATCTAAAGATGTAGATTTTTTCCCACTGACAATTAACTATCAAGAAAAAAAATATGCTGCTGGTCGTATCCCAGGTGGCTTTTTAAAGCGTGAAGCTCGTCCAAGCGACTTTGAAACTTTGACTTCTCGTTTGATTGACAGGCCTATCCGTCCATTGTTCCCCTATGGTTTTAGGAATGAAACTCAGGTGGTTTGTACTGTTCTCAGTCACGACCTAGAAAACGATTCAGATATCCCTGCCTTGATTGGTGCTTCGGCAGCACTGGCTATTTCAGGTGTTCCTTTCCAAGGGCCAGTCGGTGGTGCCACAGTAGGTATGATCGATGGGAAGTTTGTATTGAACCCTCGTCGCGAAGAAAAGCCTGAAAGTAACCTTAGCCTTGTTGTTGCCGGTACTAAAGAAGGCGTTCTTATGGTTGAATCTGAGGCTGAGCAACTCACAGAACAGCAAATGCTGGACGCAGTTGTATTTGGCCATGAGAGCTATCAGCCAGTTATTGAAATGGTTGAGCGGTTGGTTCAAAAAGTAGGTAAAGCAGCGTGGCCTCTGCCTGAAGAAAACCCTGACAAGCCCCAGGTTGTGGCTCGTTTGAAGGAGTTGGCAGACGAAGAGCTGCGTGAAGCTTATAAAATTCGTGAAAAGCAAGCCCGTACTGAAAAAATTGCGACAATTAAGGCTCAAACAATTGAAGCGATGGTTGAAGAAGAGTTTGATGAAGGCATGGCAACTTCCGAATTCAAGGCGTTGGAATCTGACATTGTGCGTGGGGATATCCTGAGGACTGGCGAGCGCATCGACGGTCGCGATACAAAGACCGTTCGTCCCATCACATGTGAAGTTGGATTGCTGCCGCGTACTCATGGAAGCGCACTCTTTACACGAGGTGAAACACAGGCCTTGGTAGTGACGACTCTTGGCACAGGCCAAGACGAGAAAATCGTCGATGCTTTGGAAGGTGAATACAAAGAATCTTTCCTTCTGCATTACAACTTCCCTCCATACTCTGTAGGAGAAACTGGTCGCATGGGCACTCCTGGTCGTCGTGAAGTAGGCCATGGAAAGTTAGCCTGGCGCTCCGTACACCCATTGCTTCCAGAAAAAGAGGCATTCCCTTACACGCTTCGTGTTGTATCTGAGGTGACCGAATCAAATGGTTCTTCATCTATGGCGACTGTTTGCGGCGCTTCTCTGTCGATGATGGACGCCGGTGTTCCGCTTAAAGCCCCAGTTGCAGGTATTGCAATGGGTCTTATTAAAGAGGGCAGTGACTTTGCAGTTCTGTCTGACATCTTGGGTGATGAGGATCACTTAGGTGATATGGACTTTAAGGTTGCAGGTACTAAAGATGGTATCACTGCATTACAGATGGACATCAAGATTACTTCCATTACAAAAGAAATTATGGAAGTGGCATTGGATCAAGCACGTGAAGGACGTTTCCACATCTTAGATAAGATGTCTGAAGCTTTGACTTCATCACGCACCGATGTGAGTGACCACGCTCCTAAGGTGGTGACCTTCACCATTAAGAAAGACAAGATCCGTGATATTATTGGGCCTGGAGGTAAGATAATTCGTGAAATTTGCGATACCACTGGGGCTCGAGTAGATGTTGACGATGACGGTACTGTGTCGGTTTCTTCTTCCGATCAAAATACCATTGATCAAGCCACCAAATGGATTCAGGGCATTGTTGCTGAACCAGAGGTGGGAGTCATCTACCATGGTGAAGTCGTTAAGTTGGCTGACTTTGGAGCTTTTGTGAACTTCATGGGAAGTCGCGATGGTTTGGTTCATATTAGTGAATTGGAAAATCGTCGAGTAGAGCAAGTCAGTGACGTTGTGAAAGTGGGCGATAAGGTCTATGTAAAGGTTATTGGTGTTGATAACCGAGGCAAGGTCAAGCTCAGTATGAAAGTCGTCGATCAAGAGTCTGGAACAGAACTGCAGCCAGCTGCAGGACAGGCAACCAACTAAACAAAGGGTTTAGCGTGAAGCCATTAAATGCCATTCGCATGTCAGGACGGGAAGTCCTTCCTCTCGTTGAGGGAGGGAAAGGCGTTTCCGTATCTACAGGCGAAAGTTCAGGTGCTTGGGCCGCAGCCGGAGGGGTTGGAACCTTTTCGGCCGTAAATGCCAATACATATGATGATAATGGTGCTTTGGTACCTATGATTTATCGGGGTAAGACACGCCGAGAGCGTAATGAAGAACTCATCGAGTACTCTATTAAAGGTGGTATTGACCAGACTAAGATCGCTTATGAGAAAGCCTCTGGCCAAGGCCGTCTCCACATGAATGTTCTGTGGGAAATGGCAGCTGTAGAAGAAATCCTTCACGGAGTTCTCGGCCAAGTTAGTGAGCTTGTAGATGGAATAACCTGTGGAGCTGGAATGCCCTACAAGGTATCTCAGATAGCAGCTCAGTATAAATGCTACTACTACCCCATCGTATCCTCAGCCCGGGCATTCAATGCCTTGTGGAAGCGTTCTTATAACAGGAACCCTGAGTGGCTAGGGGGTGTAGTTTATGAGGACCCTTGGAGAGCAGGTGGTCATAACGGCTTAAGCAATGTTGAAGATCCCAATGTGCCGCAAGATCCATACCCGCGGGTCTTGGAAATTCGTAAGCTAATGAATCAACTTGGGCTGAATGACGTTCCTATCATTATGGCTGGTGGCGTATGGTACTTGAGAGAGTGGAGTGATTGGATTGATAATCCTGAATTGGGTCCAATAGCTTTCCAATTCGGTACTCGTCCATTATTAACACAGGAAAGTCCAATTTCTGATCAGTGGAAGCAAAAACTGCTTACATTGAAGAAAGGCGACATTTATCTAAACCGTTTCAGCCCCACAGGTTTCTATTCTTCAGCAGTCGAGAATGACTTCCTAATTGAGCTAAAAGAGCGGAATGCTCGGCAAGTGGCTTATTCCGTTGAAGCCATGGGAGATCATAGTGAACCTTTTCCTGTAGGAGCACGTGGCCGTTTGGTTTATTTGACCGCTCATGATAAGAAAATGGCTGAATCCTGGACAGCCCAGGGGTATACCCAGAGTATGCGTACACCTGACTCTACGCTTATATTTGTTGCGCCGGAAATAGAAGACGTAATTCTGAAAGACCAAATAGATTGTATGGGGTGTCTCAGTGCCTGTAAGTTTAGCAATTGGTCTCAGGGTGAAACTGGCACGACAGGTCACAAAGCAGATCCCCGTTCATTTTGTATACAGAAGACTCTTCAGTCGATAAGCCACGGGGGTGATGTAAACAAAGAGCTGATGTTTGCTGGCCATGGTGCTTATCGTTTTTCAGAAGACCCCTTCTATAAAAATGGTTTTATTCCCACCACACAGCAATTAATTGACCAGCTCATCACTGGGGATTAAAAGCCTAATTTCATTAGTTTCTTTAGAAAAGTGTTGGATGCTGGCTTCCACTAATCCGCCCTTGAATGGCAAGGCTCTTAACAGACTTTTGTAGCTTATTGAATGCTTTCACTTCAATTTGACGGATCCTCTCTCTAGAGAGATTCATTTCTCCCGCAAGGTCATCTAAGGTACGCGGTTTATCAAGAAGCCGCCGTTGTGAAATAATAAAGTGTTCTTTTTCACTGAGTGCATTCATAGCTTTGTCTAGGATGGTACTGCCTTTTTCAAGGGTATCGCCCTCAATGAGGCGCGTTTCTTGATTGTCTCTTTCGTCCACCAACCAGTCCTGCCACTCTTCTGTACCTGCTGCTTTGAGGGTAGCATTGAGAGAGCTATCATGCCCTTGAAGCCGTCTGTTCATGGACACGACTTCTCTTTCGGGTACGTTCAGATCTGTCGCTATTTTCTTTATATCTTCATTGGTGAGAAACTCACTATCTGATTCACTCAGTTCGGACTTCAAACGCCTAAGGCTAAAGAATAGTTTTTTCTGAGCAGCAGTTGTGCCAATTTTTACAAGGGACCAGGAGTGAAGAATATATTCTTGAATATTGGCGCGGATCCACCACATGGCATAGGTAGAAAATCGATAACCTTTATCCGGGTCAAATTTACGCAAGGCCTGCAGAAGTCCAATGTTTCCTTCAGCGATCATGTCAGTTATCGGTAGGCCATAGCCACGATAACCATTGGCAATTTTTGCGACTAAACGGAGGTGTGATGAAACTAACTTTTCTGCAGCCTTGGGATCCTGGTGCTCTTGCCAGCGCTTAGCCAGCATAAATTCATCTTCCTCACTAAGCATGGGGAATTGCTTAATCTTAGCGAAATAAAACCCAAGACCATCAGTGACATTAGGTATTGCCCCTGGGGTGGCCAGTGAAGGAACCAGTTGTTTTTTATCTTCTTCTTCCAAAAAATGCGCCCAATTTTCTAAACGTAATGATGAGATTCTAACACATCTAGCAGTTCACGTATATCCCCCGGTAATGGGCACTCAAAGAGCATTTCTTTACCAGTTCGTGGGTGGATAAATTTTAACTGATAGGCATGCAAGGCAGTACGATCTTTATGCCAATGAGTTAATAAAAAGTAGTCTAATTCGTCCGGTCGCTTCTTTGGTTTGCGTCCATAAGTGGGGTCACCTATGAGAGAATGTCCCAATGAAGTCATATGAACTCGAATTTGGTGTGTGCGTCCGGTTTCAAGTCTGCATTCAACCAGGCTGGCTAGTAAGCCAAAGGCTTTTAGGGTTTTATAGTGGGTGATCGCTTCCTTCCCACCTTTGGAAACGAGAGCCATCTTTTTGCGATTTTTAGGGGAGCGGCCAATGTGTCCCTCAATTGACCCTGTGGTCGACGTGGGCACCCCCCAGACAACAGCTTGGTAAATACGGCTCATTGACCGATCGGTTAACATTTGGGAGAGAGATTGGTGAGCCTTATCATTTTTGGCAACGACTATGAGCCCGCTGGTACCCTTATCTAGACGGTGCACAATACCAGGCCGTTTGACTCCGTTAATTCCGGAGAGGCTTGCGCCACAGTGAGCTAAAAGGGCATTAACAAGTGTTTTATTAGGATTGCCAGGAGCCGGATGAACTACCATTCCTGCGGGTTTGTTGATAACTACGACGTCAACATCTTCATAGATAATATCAAGAGGAATGTCTTCTGGTTCGGGGATCGCTTCTACACTAGGCGGAATCGTGATTTCAAAAAACTGATTCTCTTGAACTTTTTTCGATGGACTTTTTGCGGGCTTCCCATCCATCAGAATATGGCCGGTATCAAGTAGCTGCTGTATACGGGTGCGTGTTAAATCAGGCAAAGATTTGCTTAGAAATTTATCTGTCCGAAGACCTTCGTCTTGCTTTGTGGCATAAACTGTGTATCGTTCTTTAATATCTGAATTATTCATAAGCGGAGTCTATCATATGCGTGCCTTAAAAGTCCTGATTGTTATTATGGGAGTCCTTCTTGTTCTTGGATTTACTATCTTAGGAGTCATGGTGGTTAAGAAGATACAGGGCCTAGATGAACCCCCTAAGCGTGTGAAAGAGGTGGCACTTCCTAAAGGTTTCGAGGTTATTAAAATCATGGAAGCTTCTGAAAGGATTCTCATTCACCTTAGGTCGCCAAATAAAAATGAAGAAATTCTTCTGATTAACGCTGCATCTGGGCAGGAGATAGCTCGTATCTCAACCGATCAATCTGAGGGCAAATAAGGACGGCAAAACAGCCGAATAACCCAAACCATGCTACCCACCAGTGGTGCCATAGGCTGTGCTCTGCG
Source organism: uncultured Alphaproteobacteria bacterium (assembly GCA_905479605.1). Lineage (GTDB taxonomy): Bacteria > Pseudomonadota > Alphaproteobacteria > UBA9655 > UBA9655 > CAJQNC01. The sequence continues at coordinate 27,265 of CAJQNC010000025.1, forward strand.
CTTCCGAAAATGTACAATGCAACAAACAGACCGTAAGCCGTGGCTTTCCCAAGGGTGCTTTTAAGCTGGGTATGAATGGTCCAAATGATACTGATGAGAACAGCTGTATAGAGAGTGGCTCCGACTAATCCTAGTTCTAGGATCGTTTGTAAGAAGTGGTTATGGGGGTGAAGACTTAGAACTTCAGCACGTGGAGCTATTTGATGGTCAGCTCCAGGGATGGCACGTGAGGAAGCAGCACCCCAACCCAATAATGGTTTTTCAAGCCAGCGTGAGAAAGTAAATTCCCAGATGATTGTTCGGTGATAAAAACTAAAGGCGTTTGAACCATATGATTCAAATAGTTTCTGTGCGTATTGGCTTAATGAGCCTGTTGATAAAATGAATGGAAAAATTGAGTTAAAAACGATCACCGCAAGTCCCAATATCAAGCCCATAAACCGTGGGAAGAAGAGGCCGATTAAGAATACAAGGGTTCCACCTACAATTCCTGCGAATGCCGTTGTAGAATGAGATGCGAATGCAAGGGCTATAGCAAGTAAAAGACTGGCAGTAACTAATATCCACTTTCTTTTTGCAAAGAACCAGCCTGATGTAAGAATCGATAGTGCTCCGACTGTGTACGCAGTAGGTTTATAGGCAAGTTGAGCCGTATAGTTTGGAGAGACACCACCTTTGATCCAGGCCGCCATGCTTACGACCCAACTATGCATGGAGAGTCCAAATATCCAAAACGCCATAGAGATAATAAAAGTTGTACACAGTAGCTTGATCAATAACTCTGATGCGTGGGGTGAAAGCTGAGTAATGGTCCAGGATATGATGATGGAGGAAAGAATGAGAATGAATGAGAAACCAACTGACTTAAGAGCATAAAAAGGAACTGGTGACCAAGCTAGTGATATAAATGCCCACAGGAAGAAAATGGTTAAGCTTAGTAATAGGGGTGATCTATTGAATCTATGATGAAGGGTTTTATAGGAGGTAATCAGGCAAATCCCACCCAGCGATGGTAGGAGTAGGATTGATGCTTTCGGGGTAAATACAAACCCAAATCCCAATACTATGGCTAGGAGAATTTGGATGGGGGGTTGAAGAAAAACCATGAAATTAAGTTTGGGTGGTTTCATATTTACAGGCCTTGGTCTATACTTCTTGCGGAATGCTTGAGTTCCATAATAACTTTAATCGTTCTATAAACGAGGTCTCACTATATGCTATTTCTAGGAAGAATGCCATTTCTACTTACCACTTTGATTTGTGCAGCTGTTCTCTGCATTGCTCTCATAATGGAATATGGATTTGGAGTTTTAGGCTGCACGCTCTGCAAATATGAGCGGCTTTTCATCCTTGTGGGAGGAATTGTGGCTGCTTTGTTTCTGTTTGCGCCGCAGAAACAGAGGCCCTTGGGTTTCTTGTTGGTCATGCTTATCTTTTTAGCCTGCGGTATTTTAGCTTTTTATCATGTTCTCATTCAGCAAGGCGTTCTTCCATTACCAGCTTTCTGTAAACCACCCTCAATTCCAACGAACCTTAGTTTGGAGGAAATGAGGCAGCAGCTGTTAAACACCACTTTTGTGCCTTGCAATAAAGTGACCTGGAGTTTCATGGGGCTATCATTGGCAGCCTATAACGTCCTGCTTTCATTATGTCTCGCTGCTTATCATTTCGTTGCATACAAACGGAGCTCATAATGAATTCAAAGTCTGATCTTGAGTCCATGATCCGTGTCAATCAAGCCGGAGAGTATGGTGCTGTCCGAATTTATGAGGGGCAGCTGGCTGTTCTGAAAGGATCTTCTAATTATGATAAAATTCTCCATATGAAAGATCAGGAAGAGCATCATCTGGAGACTTTTGATACCTACATCAAAGAGCGCCGTGTTCGCCCTACCGCTCTGCAACCCCTATGGCATGTGGCAGGATATGCGATGGGCGCTCTTTCAGCTGCTCTCGGAGAAAAGGCGGCCATGGCTTGTACCGATGCCGTTGAAAGTGTAATTGATGAACATTACCAAGATCAGTTGAAAGAGCTGGCTGACTCCGAGCCCGAGCTGCGCGCAACTATTGAAAAGTTTCGAGAAGAGGAGTTAGAGCATCAGGCTTTAGCCATTGCGGAAGGGGCGCACCAAGCTCCTGCCTATCCCGTTATATCAGGGGCTATAAAGGCTGCTACGCGCTTTGCTATCTGGGCATCAAAGCGCGTATAGCCGGGTTTAAACATCCAAATTTTCTACAAACTGAGCGTTCTCTTGGATGAAAAGGAAGCGCTTCTCTGGTTTTCGACCCATCAGATCATCCACAAATATAGTCAGTTCATGGGTCTCTATGTCCTGAGGGATATGGACACGAATCAGTGTGCGATTCCCTGCATCCATTGTTGTTTCTTTCAGTTGCCTTGCTGGCATTTCACCGAGGCCTTTAAATCTGCTGATATCCACCTTGGAGTTGACCTTAAACTCTGACTTGAGGAGCTTCTCTTTGTGGGCATCGTCCCGGGCATAGAAACTTTTTCCCCCTTGGGTAAGGCGATAAAGAGGAGGCTGTGCGAGGAAGAGCTTACCGTGGTTGATAAGCGGCCGCATTTGCTGAAAGAAGAACGTGATCAGGAGAGAGGCGATGTGGGCTCCATCTACGTCGGCGTCGGTCATGATAATGACGCGCTCATAGCGCAGCTTGCTGACATCACAATCTTTGCCAATACCGCAGCCCAATGCTAAACACATGTCGGAAATTTCTTGGTTTGCGCGAAGCTTATCAGCTGTAGCACTGGCTACGTTCAATATTTTTCCACGCAAGGGAAGGATGGCTTGAGTTTTTCGATCGCGTGCCTGTTTGGCAGAACCTCCCGCCGAGTCCCCTTCAACCAGGAAGATCTCTGTTCCTTCTGCTGATTCAATGGAGCAGTCAGAAAGCTTTCCTGGAAGGCGTAGGCGTCGAGTGGCTGATTGACGATTGACTTCGCGCGATTGTTTGCGACTTAGTCGATCTTCCATGCGAGTCATAACGTGATGCAGAAGGGCTTCAGCAGCTTTGGGATTCTCTGTAAGCCAATGATCAAAGAAGTCTTTCACGGCTCCTTCAACCCATTTTGTAACTTCTACAGAAACAAGCTTATCTTTCGTCTGTCCCTGAAATTGAGGGTCTCGTACAAAGGTAGATAAGAGGAAAGCAGCTCCGCCAAGGCCATCTTCCCCGGTGATTTGGCTCGCTTTCTTTTGACCAGTGCGTTCTCCGTATGCTTTCAGCCCCTTTAAAATAGCTTGTCGAAATCCATTTTCATGTGTCCCCCCATCTGGGGTAGCAACAGTATTACAATACGTAGATGAAAATCCGTCGCCAAACTCAGGCCAGGCAATGGCCCATTCCACGCGGCCGACTGCATCTTGAAATTTTGATTCACCTGAAAAGGGAGACTTGGTGGCAGTCTCAGTAGCACCAAGTGATTCTTGGAGATAGTCGGACAAGCCTCCGGGGAAATGGAGTATTGCCTGTTGAGGGGTTGTATCTTCGGCTTTTAGAAGGGAAGGAGCACAAATCCACTTGATTTGCACACCTTTGAAAAGATAGGCTTTCGATCGAGCAATCTTATAAAGTTTCTCAGGCTTGAAAGTATTTTGAGATCCAAAGATTTCAGGGTCAGCCGTGAAAGTTAAGCTTGTGCCTCGACGATTAGGCACAGGACCGACTTTGTCAAGGGTAGAGGTAGGATGACCTTGGCTGTATTCTTGACGCCAGAGTGTTCGATTCTGAGCCACTTCGATGATAAGCTTTGATGACAGTGCATTTACTACGGAAAGTCCAACTCCGTGCAAACCCCCGGAAGTTTGATAGGAGTTTCCACCAAACTTTGCACCAGAGTGAAGTGTCGTCATGATCACTTCGAGGGCTGACTTGTCAGGAAACTTCGGGTGGGGGTCAACGGGAATTCCGCGGCCATTATCACGTACGGTGATGGAGCCATCCTCATTAAGCTCTAAATCGATTCGACTGGCATGGCCGGCAACAGCTTCGTCCATAGCATTGTCAAGAATTTCAACTACCAGATGATGGAGAGAGCGCTCGTCGGTTCCGCCAATATACATACCAGGGCGGCGGCGAACAGGTTCGAGACCTTCAAGGACCTCGATATCCTTGGCCGAATAATCAGTAGCAGTTGAATCCTTCGTTTGGGCAAATAAATCACTCATGGGCGCATTATGCTCATCTTGCCACCCGACTGCAAGTAAATCCAAGAGAATTAAGCATTTTTTAAGATCTTTTGTGTATGTTTCCCTAAGAACAAGCATGGAGGGTGGCAGAATGGCGGCCCAAGAGACATTTAAAACTGCGTTGGATGATCATTACCAGCGTGTGCAGATGCTGGAGGAAAGTCTTGCCGGTCAGGATCTGGTTTCCGATGAAGAGCTATGTACGTCTTACTGTACTTTTGGGACGTGGTTGCGGAATCAGGATGTCTCGTTGGAAAAAGGGGATGAAGAATTACTGAAACTCCAAGAGCTCCATGAAAACTATCACCGCGCTTTAGAAAAATTAATTTGCCTGCATAATAAGGACTCCATCGACCAGGCGCGCTCATTTTATGAGGAGGAGTTTAAAGAACAGTCACTTAAACTTACAGCTGTTATGCTGCGATGGATCAACTTATTTAACCAAGAGGAGTTACGACGTCATGAAACTCTTTAGCAAAATTTTTGAAAATGGTGGGAGCATTCCTGCAAAGTATAATTTTGACCTAGGGGATACAACGCTACCGCTTGTGTGGGCGGGTCTTCCAAAGGGCACAAAATCATTAGTCTTAGTTTGTGATGATCCCGATGCAGAAGTCGGCACTTGGGGGCATTGGGTATTGTTTAACATCCCTGCCTCAATGGGAGAATTACCTGCAACTGCTATGGAATTGCCCGATGACGTTCGAGTAGGAAAGAACCAGCTTACACGCCATGAGTATGCTGGAACTAACGAGAAAGATGGCATGAATCGTTATTTCTTCTCGCTGTATGCATTGGATTGTGCATTGGGTCTGAAGGACGGCACTTGCAAAAAAGAGATCTTCGAAGCCATGGATGGACATGTATTGGAAGAGGCGTGCTTGATGGGATTATACACAAAGCCCACGAGAAGTTCAAAAAAGACAAGTATTTAAAAAAAGAGGTTTTAATGAAATTAGCACTGGTTATAAGCTTTGTATTCATTGCATTTGGAGTGCCAGCTGATGCTGGGACAACCTCGAAAACATGTGCAGATATTGAAGGGCGATACTATTATGATGTGCAGCAAATAAAAACACTTATGAAAAATATGATTGAAGCTGCTGGTTCTGATAGTACTTTTGGGAAAGCTGTAAAAAAGAATTTAAAGATTCTAAAGGATGGTCATGCGACTTACCCTACGATTAAAAGTATTCATGAGGATCTTAAAGTGATTCAGCGGCCATCTAAGGCTGAACCATTCTATAAGAATTTTGTAGCTCAAGTTGATAGTGCTGGCCAAAGGATTGATGAATGGAAGTCAACGAATACCAGCGGCAAAACGTGTAACCAACAAGAGTGTAAGGATTTTTTCAACGGGTGCTTGCTGGGTTACGAGTGCGTTAAGACCGCCACACCTCAAGATTGTAACTAAAAGAAGGAACTTTCGTTTCAATTCTTTCTAGTAATTGAATTTTTACCATAGCTCTTATATAAAGGGCTATGGATTTTCTTCCAAAGAACCAATTGTGGACTTATAGTTTCTTAGCGTTTCCGTTGGCATTCGCTGAGCTTCCCCTGTTTATCAATGTACCAAAATTTTACAATGAGTATATGGGTCTCACCCTTGCCCATATAGGCCTCATCCTATTTTTTGTACGTACATTTGATGCCTTGAAAGACCCGTTCTTGGGATACCTTGGTGACTACACCTACAAAGATAAGCGAAGTCGTTACCGATTCATGGCGACGTTTATTCCGTTATTTGTGCTGGCCTTTGTTGCTTTGTGGAATCCTCCTGTCATGATGGGGTATGGCACCACCGTGATATGGTTTGTTATCTGCCTTCTGGCTGTGCACTTGGCCGATGGAGCTATTATTATTGCCTATCATGCCTTGGGAGCAGAGATATCAACCGACTACAATGATCGTACCCGCATCACCTCTGTGCGAGAGAGTGTTCGTATTATTGGCTTGCTTGTAGCTGCCGTTTTACCGTCCCTTTTGGCAAGCTTTTATGGCCTCCCCTTTGCCTATGCCTGTTTTTCCTTCTTATTCGGTATGTGCTTGGTTGGGTTCTTTTTGTTTGCTTATTTCAAAGGTCCCAAAGGATTGCGCCAAGAAACGCATGAAAGGCAACATAAGCTTAGTTATTTTCATACCTTGAAGAATAAAGACTTCTTTTGGATTGTCCTGATTCACTCCCTCAACGTATTCGCATTTGCCATACCGACAGTTTTGTTTGCCTTCTTCGTAAGGGATATAGTGGGTGCACCTCACCTGGAAGGTGTGTTCCTTATGGTTTATTTCCTCTCCGGAGTGGCAGGGATGGTGCTTTGGTCTAGGGTAGCCCAACGAATAGGCAAGAAGCAAACTTGGTTGTATGCCCTTGTATTGGGTGCTGTAGCTCTATTTTTTGCAGTATTTATTCATCCTGGGAACATTACTTATTTCTTTATCATTCTTATCGTGTTTGGAACCACCTTTGGAGCTGATTTAGCATTGCCACCCTCAATTTTAGCTGATGTCATTGATAATAGGCCTGATCAAGAGCATGTCTCAACAGGATCTTATTTTGGGGTGTGGAATGTGACCGCAAAAATGTCTACAGCTCTCGCTCCGGGTTTAGCCTTTCCAGTGCTTGAATATTCGGGGTATGGCCACAAAGATTTGGGGAGTAGCTCATTATGGGTTTTGGCAGTGATTTACGCGGTGATTCCGGCAACAATCAAGCTTATTACAGCATTTCTTCTCATGATTTCACCTCTTGATCGTAAAAAAGTACAAATTCCTTGGGGTTTGGAAGAGAAAACGGTTTGACATATTTCAGTCTTTGGTTATATGTTCCAAACATTAAATACCGTTTTTAACTGGAAAGTAAATAATGACCAAAAGAATTAGCGCAAAATACAAGATCGATCGCCGTTTGGGCGTCAACCTCTGGGGTCGTGCTAAAAGCCCATATAACACCCGCAACTATGGACCGGGCCAACATGGTCAACGTCGCAAGGGCAAGTTATCTGATTATGGTATCCAGCTCCATGCGAAGCAAAAGCTGAAGGGTTACTACGGCAGCATTACTGAAAAGCAATTCCGTCGTCTGTATGCCGAGGCTGTTCGTCTGCGCGGTGATACCGGTGAGAACCTTATTGGTCTATTGGAGTCCCGCTTGGATGCTATCGTTTACCGCATGAAGCTTGTACCTACTGTTTTCGCTGCCCGTCAGTTTGTAAACCACGGTCACGTACTTGTGAATGGTAAGCGCGTCAACATTCCTTCTTATCAGGTGAAGCCTGGTGATGAGATTGAAGTCCGTCAGAAATCAAAAGAAATGCTGACTCTCCTCGTGGCTGTGAAGTCTGCTGAGCGTGACGTTCCTGACTATATCGACGTGGATCACAAGAAGATGCATGGTAAATATACACGTATACCTCTTCTTGCGGACGTTCCTTATCCCGTACAAATGGAACCCAACCTGGTTGTCGAGTATTACTCACGTTAACCAGAAGATCACACTGATTTTCCAAAAGGGCGCTACGGCGCCCTTTTTTGTTGCCTAATTTAAAAGAGGAGACCTAAGCTAACCTACAAGTATTAAACAGGAGATTCATATGCTTAACTTCAAAACCCTCGTCATTCTTTCAACAAGCCTCGTTGCTGCCTCTGCAACGGCAGGCTCCATTAAGACAAATGTAAGTGCTAAATTTCATAAGCTGGTACACGTGACACTGCATGCTCGTGCTGCGGGTACAGAAAAACCACCTATTCTGATTTTTGATCAGACTTTTCCCAAAACCCAACAAAACCAGGGTATAGCCAATAATACCGAGGCCTTAGAAATTTCCCCTGAGATTTTGCAAACAGAAGGCCCCATCGAGATTCTCTACAGTGATTTCGAGGCGCGTAAACTGATTCCTTGTACCGGGAGTATATCCCAGCAGCAGGGGGCAGATAAGCTCATGCAAATCAATGTGCAGATGGATTTCTCCCCTGATGGGATTAGCTGCATGGCTGCAGGTGAATATACAAAAATGTCCGAGCAAGAGAAGAAAGATGATGCTTCTCACGTTGCTCACTTAAAAGAAATTGATCAGTAAGAAGGAAAATAAATATGTATAAATTGATACTGACAGTAGTCGGTATTTCAACAGCTTCTAGTTTTGCTTGTGCGGAAATAAATACCAAGAAACTATGTGAAGGTTTAGGAGGTACTCCATATGAGGAAAAAGACGAAGGGAAAGAGATTTCGTTTTGTTCAATGAGCGTGAAGGGCAAAGAGTATGCCATTGGTCAGAATCGTCTTTACGGGGCTATTGAGAGTATGATCGAAGAGAAATTTACACCAGTATCAACGAGGCAGTAAATTTACTTCCTCTGTTGTACTTTCTCGTACACATCATGCAAGCCTTCTATATTGACCTGAGTATAGATCTGAGTTGTCGAAAGTGATGAATGTCCTAGCAGCTCTTGAATCTTACGCAGGTCTCCTCCTGATGCCAGCAGGTGTGTGGCAAAGCTGTGGCGCAGGGCATGGGGGAAGGGCTAACAACCTTTAGCCCTTCCTATGCGAAATGAAGAACAATCCGTTTTGTTCAATAAGCTCAAATGGTAAGGTGTATGCAACGGTTAGTTTTCACGATCATCAACGCACTTTACTGAAGAATTATTGAGAACCGAGCACTGATATACTACTTTATCTTTATCCTTGCATGTAACTACCGTACCATCACCCCCCTTACCTTTTATTTCACATTCGTATTTATTACTTCCGCTAGGATCTACATCAGGATACATAGAAAGCTCTGGTGCAAAAGCAACTAATCCTTCAATAATGGGGTACTTACATTTTATGGCCACGAACGGGCCTTTTGGGGCATTTGTAACATAAGTCAAAATAATGTTAGGATTACCTGTGAACAGCTTTTTACTAGGTGTAAGAGGTGTAGACAAACTAATCCAAGGACTTTCTTCAAGACTTAGCTTAGCATCATCAGTTATAGCAACTTTCACTTCATCCAAAGTGGGGCAAGTATAAGTAGTTTTTCTTTCGATTTTCTTATATGAATCCTTCTCAGTGGCTTGAGTTTGAGCTGTCGCTGAAAATGCGATGAGGGCCATGGCAGGTGCTATTAATAGTTTCATCATTTGTTAGTTCTCCGTCAAAGTTATTCTCATCACATCATTTCAGATAAAGCTTAAAATATTCTTAACGGCGTTGCGCCTTCTCGTACACATCATGCAAGCCTTCTATATTGACCTGAGTATAGATCTGAGTTGTCGAAAGTGATGAATGTCCTAGCAGCTCTTGAATCTTACGCAGGTCTCCTCCTGATACCAGCAGGTGTGTGGCAAAGCTGTGGCGCAGGGAATGGGGGGTAAGGCTATCAGGCAAACCCAGCTGAACTTTCAGCTTGGCTAACTTCTTTTGAGCCACACCAGCATTTAACCGAGCTCCTCGACTTCCGACAAACAGCGCTTCTTCACTGGTGAGATCGAAAGGGCAAGCGCTGCGGTAGACCGCAATCTTCTCTAAGACTTGTGGAAGGAGGGGAACCATGCGTTCCTTGCCTCCTTTGCCTTTGATTACAAGAGACTGTGTCTCTTCAACCTGCTCAGAAATATCCTGGCCATTGAGACCCAGTGCCTCAGATATGCGTAATCCAGCACCATAGAGCAACGTAAACAGCGCCTGATCCCGTAACCCTTCCCAGGTTTCAGACTCCATACTGGTCAGAGCTTGAGCTTCTTCAATAGCTATCGGATGAGGCAACAGCTTCTCTAGTCTTGGAGAGGAGATCACTTGCAAGGCTTGCGTGGTTTCAATTCCATTCTGGTTTAGGAATTTAAAGAAAGACTTCAGTGTCGACAGCATGCGTGCATTGGAGCGTTTACTCACGCCCTCTTTCACGCGAGAAGTTAGGAAGCTGCGTATGTCCTGAGCCGTTAAATCCTGCAGCGAGGATAAGGATGCCAGTTCGCCTATGTGAAAATGCATGAACTCAAAAAAGATTCGCAGATCGGTAAAATATCCATGCAAGGTATGAAGTGAGAATCGCTTCTGTAATAAGAGCTTGTCGTGCCACTTCTGTAACCAGGGCTTCAGGTCCTCATTTGTATAGGCCTGAGCCTCAGCCAAACGGTGAGCGACTTTCTCTTCCATTAGAGAATGGATTGGCCGGTGGACTTCCAGTCAGCCATAAACATATCAATTCCCTTATCGGTGAGGGGGTGCTTATACAGCTGATGCAGAACCTTAGGCGGTAACGTCACCACATCAGCACCAATGCGTGCCGCATCAATCACATGCAGCGGATGACGAATGGAAGCTGCTAGAATCTCTGTGGTAAAGTTGGGATAGTTATTATAGATCTCAGCAATCTGGCCGATGAGGTCCATACCATCGTGACCAATGTCATCCAAGCGACCGAGGAAGGGAGAGATAAATGCAGCTCCCGCTTTAGCTGCCAGTAGGGCCTGTCCTGGTGAGAAACACAATGTCACATTGACCATCACTCCACGATCTGACAAGGTCTTACAAGCTCGCAATCCTTCGGGTGTCAATGGAACCTTAATGGTGATATTATCTCCCATTGGCAGGAAGGATTCGGCTTCTTTGATCATCCCATCATAATCGAGAGCTGTGACTTCTGCGGATACGGGGCCATCCACCATGTCACAAATTTCCTGAATGACTTGACGGATGTCGCCTCCAGATTTAGCAATAAGAGAAGGGTTGGTCGTTACACCATCAACCAAGCCCGTAGGCATTAATTCGCGGATGTCGTTGACGTCGGCAGTATCAAGAAAAAATTTCATGGGTTAAGATCCTTTGAAGATGAATTATTGAAGGGATTATAGGTTGAATAAACAAGTTGTCAAAGTCTTACTCCCGCTCCGTTTGGATGAGCCTTTTGACTACGTTGCGCCAGAGGTGCTGCAGCCTGGATCTGTGGTCCAGGTCCCTTTGGGGAATCGTAAAAGCTTCGGGGTGGTCTGGCCCGATTCAACACCTTGTAATTTACCTATAGATAGAATCAAACCCGTCCTGGCGCATTATGATTGCCCTGCTATCCCCCAAGTATCTCTCGACTTTGTCGATTGGGCCAGTGAATACACCTTGGCTCCCAAGGGTTTGTTTCTGCGCATGATGATTCCCATGGAAGATGGCCTGCATTCAAATAAAGCGATTCCCCTTTATGACCTCTATGAACTCAAAGGGAGAATTACCCCGCAACGGCAACAGGTCGTGGATTATCTGACTGAACACCCTTGCCGCTCGGTGGAGGATATCGAGGAGGCAACAAGCGTCAGCCGCGCTGTTATCAATGGTATGATTAAGGCTGAGCTGTTGACCATTAAAGATTTTCGTGAAGAGGCCTGCCCTTTTCAAATGCCTGATGTGAATCAATCCGGCCCGACTCTTAATGATTCACAGCAGGTGGCTGCGGATCGTCTTATTCAGAGGGTCAAAGACCACCAGTTTTCTGCAACCCTTCTCGATGGGGTGACAGGCTCGGGTAAAACCGAGGTCTACTACGAAGCCATACTCGAGGCTCTCAAACAAGGCAAACAGTCCCTGGTGATGCTTCCTGAGATTGCTCTTAGTACCCAATGGCTGCAGCGCTTTGAAGAGCGTTTCGGTGTGAAGCCTGCCATATGGCATTCCGAACTGACTTCTGCTCAGCGCCGTATCACTTGGCGCGCTATCGTTGAGGGGAAAGCTCCAGTGGTTGTAGGAGCACGGTCAGCGCTGTTTCTGCCTTATCCAAAGCTTGGGTTGATTATCGTAGATGAAGAACACGATGGTTCGTATAAACAAGAAGAACAGGTCATTTACAATGCTCGGGATATGGCTGTGGTGCGTGCACAAATAGGCAATCTACCGTGCGTTCTTGCCTCTGCTACACCATCTCTTGAGACGATGATCAACGTGCAGACAGCTAAGTATGATGTTCTGCATCTGGAAAGTCGATTTGGTGGTGCGACTATGCCTGATGTGCATGTGGTCGATTTACGTACAGCCAAGTCCAAGAAAGAAGTTAGCAGTCAAAAGTGGCTCGCTGAAGACCTACGCCAAGCCCTAGCTGAGACAGTGGAACGCGGTGAGCAAGCGATGCTGTTCCTCAACCGTCGTGGTTATGCACCGCTTACATTATGTAGCGACTGTGGGGAACGATTGAAGTGTGTGAACTGCGACAGCTGGCTTGTCCATCATCAGAACTCCACCAAGCTGCAATGTCATCACTGTGGTTATTTTTCTTCCCTCCCCAATCAGTGCCCTGGTTGCGAAGAAAAAGATACCTGGGTGGCCTGTGGTCCAGGTGTAGAGAGAATTGCTGAAGAGGCACAATCCTTCCTCCCCAAAGCTCGTCTGGGCATTCTTACCAGTGACACTATGAATACCCCCAAGAAAATGGCTGAGATCATCGGCCAGATTCAAGACCACCAGCTGGATGTATTGGTGGGAACTCAGATCATGGCGAAAGGGTATCACTTCCCTAAGCTTACGTTTGTGGGGGTAGTAGACGCTGATATTAGCCTTTCCAACGGTGACCTGCGTGCTGCCGAAAAAACCTACCAGCTTTTGCATCAAGTTGCGGGACGATCAGGTCGAGGAGAGCTACCGGGCCACGTTTGGTTGCAAACCTATAGTCCTGAGAATCCCGTCATGCAGGCCATTTGTAAAGGTCAGCGGGATCAGTTTTTAGCCATTGAATCAGAGGAGAGAAAGAGTCATGGCTTCCCACCGTTTGGACGATTGATCTCCATTATCATCTCGGGTAAGCATCGATACGATGTCGAGAATGCAGCAAAAGCTTTAGCGCGTGTTTTCCCCCACAATGAGTCCGTGCAACTCATGGGGCCATCGCCTGCCGCCATTGCCTTTCTTCGAGGACACACTCGTTGGCGCTTGCTTGTTAAGTCTAACCGGCGTTACCCTCTACAAAAATTTGTGAAGTCCTGGCTGTCTCAAGTCGAACTCAAGAGTAACCTGCGCTTAAAGATCGATGTGGACCCGTATAACTTTATGTAATCTTATTTGGTTGCTATTAACTTTCAGCAGATAAGCCATCATGCAGGGTCTTGATAACCATATTTTGATACTGAAATTCTTTTTGTGCTTTATTGTCACCACCAAAAGGTTGCAGACTAGACATGTAGGGCGCAGAAGCTGAATTAATGATGAAAAACAAAGCCAACTCTGTATCGAGATCAGGGCGCAACTTCCCTTTCTTTTTCAACTCATCAAGGGCTCTGATCCAATGTTTAAGCTTTGCTTGATTTTTACCAAACCCACTCAATGGTTTACCACCGGCTTCAAGATTTTGCCATAGAATCATCCGTACTACTTTTGGGTTATTGGCATAAAATTGAAAGCGGTTGCTTATTACATATCTGATGAATTCTTCCAAAGAACTGGAGGGAGCAAATTCAAAAATATCTTGCTTAAAATAGTCTTGAATCCCTGAAAGCTTTACTTCGACCCATAGCTTTTCTTTGTTTTCAAAATAATGATAGATGAGACCAAGAGGAACATTGGCAGTCTTAGCGATGGTTCGCATCGATGTTCCTGAAAACCCTTTGTCTGCAAAGCTTTCAAGAGCTGCAGAGAGAATATGTTGCTTCTTAGAATCTACCATATTTGCCATTCAATTTATCTCTTCTGGAGTTGAGTATTAACATAAGCTGAACACTCGTTCAAATATTTCTTGACAATGGGCCAGGAAAAGTAATATTGAACATATGTTCAGGTTTAAAAATGATATTATACCCATTAAATATTGGTAATAAATAGTATCGACTAAATTAGACTGAACAAACGATCATGTATGGTTTGATAGTTAAGGAAAAGATATGATGACGACAAAACACATCGCAATTGCAACTCTAAGCTCACTCATTTTTGGTATGAATATGGTTGCTAGTAAGTTTGGGGTTGAACATTTTCCACCCTTACTTTTTTCTGCACTTCGATTTCTTTGTGTAACGCCGCTAGTGTTCTTGTTGCCAAGGCCCAAAGTTGCTTTTTCTGGCCTGCTTGCCCTAACCATGGCTTGGGGCGCGGTTTATATTGGCGGGCTAAATCTAGCGCTTGCAATGGGGCTTTCAGCGGGAACAGCCGTGTTGATTTTACAATTAGGTAATTTGGTGACAATGATTGCTGGATACTATGTATTTTCAACCCAATCTCAAGCTTCGCAAATTGTGGGCACTTGTATTGCTTTAGTAGGAATAGCTTTCGTTTGCCTTGTGCCTGATTATGAATGCAACATGATAGCTTTCTGCACCATATTGATAGCCGCTTTATCTTACAGTATGGGGGTGATTATCTGCAAAAAACTACAGGCAGAACCAGTTTCATTAAATGTATGGGGTGCAGCTCTGTCCTTTCTACCCATCTTTATCTTATCACTGATCTTTGAAGGAGACCCTGTTTCAATCACATTACATGCGAATTTGGAAGCGTGGGTGAGTGTTATATTCGCAGGTCTAATTTCAACATTTCTAGGTGGTATACTTTGGGCGCATGTTATCCGGCAATGTGATATAAGTCATGTGGTTCCATTCCGACTTCTTATACCTGTATTTGGGTTATGGTTTTCGGCTTTGTTCCTAAACGAGTCACTATTGTGGCAGAAAGTTGCAGGGGCCGGACTGGTCATCGGAGGACTTGCAATTGCTCAATTCAGTGGGATTTTATCCTCTAAATTGCAGATCTTAAAGGTAAAGCCTTTTTCCTTAATTGCCATACTTACCATGTCACTTAGTATACTCACGGGTACAGTTTTCGCCGAGTCTCCAAAAGTTATCCCTGTCGCCGTAATAGGAAGTGGATGTGCTGGATTAAGCGCAGCGTACGTGACTGGTGAAGAAGGTATCGAGACAGTTGTGTTTGAAGGCCCGAAGCTTGGGGGTGATTTGAACGTAAAAACAATAGTCGGTAACTGGATGGGGGTTAGTACCAAATATGGTAACAAAATTATGCCCGATGTGATTGACAAGGCGAAGAAGTATGGGGCTAGGTTTGTTAGTACGGGCATAGTATCTGTTGATTTTTCCAAAGTGCCTTATGTCTTGGTTGATTCGAAAGGTGATAGGTACCTTGCTAATAAAGTCGTGATTGCAACTTGTACCAAAGAAAAAACATGGAATGTTCCTGGTACACAGGAATGCAAAGCCAATATTTATCATAATAGCAACGTTTATGATGATTATTCCAAGTTTAAAAAGGATATGCGAGGCAAATCTGTAGCCATCGTCGGTGGTGCAGTTGATGCCATGAAGAAGGCGGCATATGCATATATGGCAGGTGCAAAAGAGGTTCGAATCTTTGTAAGAGGTGATAGATTACGATTACCTGAATGGCGCCAGAAATATCTC
This sequence comes from uncultured Alphaproteobacteria bacterium, assembly GCA_905479605.1. Taxonomy (GTDB): domain Bacteria; phylum Pseudomonadota; class Alphaproteobacteria; order UBA9655; family UBA9655; genus CAJQNC01. The sequence goes on from CAJQNC010000025.1 coordinate 42,836, forward strand.
GACAAGCTCTCAGCTAAAGTCAGTATTCAGCATGAGCAAACGGTCGAGAAAGTAAATAGTCTGGCAGATGGTAAGGTGAGGTTGTGCTTTCACAGTGGTGGTACATATGATGCAGATAAAGTCATTGTGAGTATTGGAAGAGAATCAAGAAGTGAAGTGTTTAAACCTTATCTCGAGACCAATAAAAGAGGACAAATTGTAGTGAATGGTAAAACCTTAAAGACATCATTGTCTGGTGTCTATGCCTGCGGGGATGTGACTGACGCCGTTGGTCCAGAACCCCAAGCGATGATTGCTGCAGGGCAGGGCATGATTGTAGGTTATATGATAGTACAGGATATAAAGAAAGCTCAACCCTAACCATTCGAAGGAGTAGCCTGCGCTTACAGATCGATGTGGACCCGTATAACTTTATGTGAGAGATTGATCAAGTTGACTATAGAATTTGATCGACTTTATCTGAAAAGGAAAAAGTATGCGCACTCTTAAAGTCTTTTTCAAAAGCATTCTAAGAAGCTTTGATAATGGGTTATTGGAAACATCTGGTTATGTTGCATACACAAGCCTTGTTTCATTCTTTCCTTTTATGATTTTATTGATTTCCATTGCCTCACTTTTTGGGCAAACAGAACAAGTAGAATATCTCATATATCAGGTTCAAATTCTTCTTCCTCACGAGGTCACGGATGTCGTTATGCCAATCGTCGAATCACTTTTTAAAAGCCCGAAAGTATCTCTTATTACATTTTCAATTGTTGGTCTCTTATGGGCTTCTGTTTCGGGGCTGGAGGCTCTCCGATTCGGACTAAATAGAGCCTATGAACTGGTCGAGAAACGGCCTATTTACATAAGGTATTCTCAGAATCTGCTCGCAATCATTATAATACTTACAAACATAATCGTGTTTGGAATGGCATTCGTCGTTGTTCCTGTCCTCTATCACTACCTCCCAGAGATTGGTGATGCATTTGAATTCATAAACCCAATGGTTGAGACTTTAGAGTCGTTTGATTTTGTTGGTTGGGACTATATCTTGTTTGTAGCTATAGCTTCTATTATATTTTCGGCATTCTACTACTACATTCCAAATCATAAGAAACGGCTTAAACTTATTTTTCCGGGATCACTCCTCGCTGCCTTCTTGTGTGCGACATTCTCTAGTTTATTCTCATATTATATTTCGAATTTTACCAGTTATACCGCTATCTATAATACTCTAGCCGATGTGCTTGTCTTGTTGCTGTTTTTACAGTTTAGCTTGTATTTTTTCTTCTTGGGCGCGCAGTTTATTCAAGAGTTAGAAGTGTATAAGTCTTCAAAGATTAACTAACAAAATGTCTCTGCTGTTTTTGAGCGGGTGGAATTGAACCTATGAGACCATCCTTTCACTGGAAGAGTTTGCTGCAATGATATCTAAGAAAGTATCCCCATACTTTTGGATTTTTACAGCGCCAAAACCTTTAATATTATGGAGTTCGTCCTTAGATGAAGGCCGCTTACTAGCGAGTTCATGAAGACTACGATCCGAAAGAATAATGTATGGCGGCAGTTGCATAGACTGCGCCATTTGCAGGCGCTTTTCCCGCATGAGCTGGAACAATGTTTGGTCTGATTCATTGGCAAAGGTCATAGGTTCTTTGGGTTCTTTAACGGCTGATGGTGTGGGTGGCTTTTCATCTAACCGCATCATAATTGTGCTGCGTTCTTTCAGAACTTGACGCCCCTTAATAGTGAGCTTGATCCCACCATGAGCTGCGATATCCACCATGAGTAAGTTCAGGGATATCAACTGCCGAAAGATATTTTGCCACTGGAACTTATCGAGATCCGTGCCAATACCAAACGTGCTGATCTGATCATGTCGGAAGCGTTTGATCCGATCATCATCTTTTCCTAAAAGGACATCAATAAGATAGGCCAAACCGAATCGTTGTTCTGTGCGATACACACAGGACATAGCCTTTTGTGCAGGGATTGTTCCATCGAACATCTCCGGCGGGTTATCGCAGTTATCACAATTTTTACACGGCTCACTTTCATCACCAAAGTAGGTTAAAAGGACTTGTCTGCGACAGCATGCCGCCTCACAAAGGGTGAGTAGTGATGAAAGTTTTTGATGTTCAATACGCTTCTGCTGTTCCGGTGCATTGGAATCGTCGATGAGAGATCGTTGTCGAGCAACATCACTAATCCCAAATAACATGAGTGCATTGGCTGGTAATCCATCCCGTCCGGCGCGTCCTGTTTCTTGATAGTAAGCTTCGATGTTTTTTGGAGTCGACAGGTGGACGACAAAGCGCACATCTGGTTTATCAATTCCCATACCAAAAGCAATGGTGGCAACCATCACCACGCTTTCTTCATATAAGAATGCCTTCTGGTTTTCAGTGCGTTCTTCCCGAGGCAAGCCCGCATGATAGGGCAGTGCTTTAATACCCTTCCCCCTCAGCCAAATTACAGTTTCATCCACCAACTTTCGGGTGCCGCAATAGACAATGCCGCAAACATCGGGGTGCTCTGTTTTAATGAAATTAAGCAGTTGTTCCTTAGGCCGATTCTTTGGCAAAATACTGTAGTGAATATTGGGCCGGTCAAAACCACCCATAAAGATCTTCCCTTGGTCAAGGTGCAGCCTCTCAACAATATCCTTGCGAGTTGGCACATCAGCCGTAGCAGTCAACGCTATGCGGGGGATCTCGGGAAAGAGCTCACTGAGAACAGAGAGCTGGGTGTAGTGTGGCCTGAAGTCATGACCCCATTGAGAGACACAATGGGCTTCATCAATGGCAAAGAGGGAAATCTTTACAGTCTTGAGGCTATGTAAAAAACCTTCCATGAGTAGCCGCTCAGGAGCGACATAAAGGAGGTCCAATTCATTGTTCTGCAATGCTTGCTGGGCTTGTGACACGGCATGTAAGTCCATATTGGAATTAATCGCTGCAGCCTTAACACCCAGCTGAGACAATGCTTCCACCTGGTCCTGCATGAGAGCCACCAGTGGCGAAACGATGATGCCCACCCCATCCATACAAATCGCAGGGATCTGATAACACAAAGATTTCCCACTACCTGTCGGCATGAGGACAAAAGCATTTTGTCCCGACATCACATGACTTATGATTTCCTCCTGCTGACCGCGGAAGCTATCGTAGCCATACACTTCCTTCAAAACATCAGTAGGATTTAGAGTCATGTTGCCTCTCTGAGAATAGTGCCTTCGGAGCACACTAGTGTATGTTGGGGGATATGGGAACCCTTAGTGGTTCTCCAACAACCATGAAGGGTTTTTCGGGGCAGGAGCATCTTGTGAAATCAGCTTCCGCAGGGTGACTTCCTGATACAGAGTGCGTGCCAAAGTATCCAATAGCTGTCCTAGATCCCCGTCTAAGTCGTTCTTATCCAAGGGGTAAGCTGGGCCAGCTGCATCAAAACTAAAGCCCCGGAAACCTTTGTTATTAAATAGAGTTTCAACGACTAATTTTTGCCGCAAAATGTGCGGATTGCTCGAGATGATAAGGCATAATCCAGGCTTGACCTGGTGTTGGTCGATCCAGCCAACAACAGTATCACCTGTATCGCTGCGGGTCGTGCCTTTCCTCTTAGAAGCTTGAATAAATATAGGCTTTGCTTTTCGTAGTTTCGGGTCTAGTAACATCTGATCCCATAAGAATTCAGGGATATCTAATTCATTTTTGGGGAGCTCCTTGGGAGTAACCCAACCTTGCCGAACAGGGTATTCAGGTGATGGATTCATAAAGGCTTCTGAGGTTTCAGAGTCAAATAACGGGCGATCACCCACTAAGAATACAATCTGTGTTTGATCGGTAACATTTAAATTACCGGTAGCAACCAAGTCATTTAAAAATTTGATACGATAACGCTGGTTCATCACAGTTGATCCCATGACCAGTATATAGTTCGGTGTCGAGGAATGAGGATAAATGGCCCTAACAAATTCTAGATTATCAAAGTCAGTTAGAAGGTCCTCCTTACTTTTTTTCGAGAGGCCACCCAGAAGTTGTTGGTAAAACTTTTTAGTTTCTAATGTGTCGCGTTCAGCATTCTTTGGTCTCAGGAAGCGACTCTGTGCATACTGATTGTACTTATTAAGGTTTGGTTCATCACCTAGGGCTTGATCGAAGATACTAAAGATCTCGACAACGGTTTGGCTTGGTTTTCCAGATGAATCTAAAACCTCTGCGATACAGGGAAAGAAGCCTAGGGTTAGGCAAAGAATAAGGCTGAGAATATTACGAATCACTTTGGATCTCCCTAAATAGATTGCAATTGAATTTTTATATCCCTATCTATGTAGCAAGAGCAACTGATTTGCTCTTATAGCTATATATTAAGGAGATTATATTATGAAAGCTTACATTACCCCCATTCTGATGGGATTGACTTTGTTACAAGCTGATGCGTTTGCATCAGGAAGGCCCAATAGTTTAGTTGATGAAACATTGACTCAGGCTTCATCGCCTCTTTCAATGGATCAATTCAATCCAGATCTTTTGAGAAGCGCAAGACATGTCGTTCGTCCTGTGGTGGGAGCAAACTTATTGGAGCAACAAAAGCAATTTACTGAGAAGATGGCTCAAACTAATGACCATTCAACGGTCGTACAGATGGGCAATGCCATTAGGATCCTTGGTGTGAAGCTAAATATCATGCAAAGTCCTGTAGGAGTAGACTCGCTAAATGAATTTATAATTAAATCTCTCGCTTTTGGTGAAGCACAACCATACTTGTTTGACTATAGTGGCACTGGAGTTATGGAGGCCTTGAGTAAAGCTGGCTTTACTCTAGAGGGCCTCAAAAAGTAAAATCATATTTGTTGAATATGGACTCCTCTCTTTATTTCGAGGGGAGTAGCTTTTTTATTTTTCTATTTTCCACCCCCTTGCATCAAGCTGACCTTCAGTATACAAGCATAGAGTACTTGTATTGAAAGGCTTTATGGTGGAATCTGCATTAAAATATGATCCTTCATGGGAGAATATACCATCTCACATTTGTGGATGGCTTGAGGTTGATCTGAACACGGTGGCACAGAATTATACTTTGCTGCGTGATCAATTGCCTCATGCGCAGTGTGCTGCAGTCGTCAAAGCCAACGCCTATGGTCTTGGGGCACAGCCTATTAGTCAGCGTTTATATATAGAGGGCTGCCGGCATTTCTTTGTGGCTCATCTCGATGAAGCCAGAGCCCTGCGGCCACTGGTTCCAGATGCAACTATCTATGTTCTGACAGGTTGTCTTGCAGGAACTGAGAGTGATTTTTATGAGAATAACCTTACTCCTGTTCTTAATGACTATGCCATGTTGGACCGTTGGGTTGATTTTGGTAAATCAAAGAGTCAAGTTTTACCAGCGATATTGCATATGGATACAGGCATGAACCGGATTGGCTTTGATAACCACGCTCTGAAGAAGCTTACTGAGAGTATGGGTGCTCTGGCCGGTATCAACCTGCAGGGAATCATGAGTCATCTCGCTTGTTCTCCTGATAAAACCCATCCTCAAAATGAGCAGCAGCGACAGTTATTTGAACAGGTTTGTAAAAGCTTTCCCGACGTGCCCAAAAGTTTGGCAGATACAGCCGGCATTTATTTAGGTGAGAGCTATCACTATGACATGGTCCGCCCCGGTAAGGGCTTGTTTGGCCTATATCAAGCCCCTGGTTTGCAGCAGGCGTTTACTTTGAAAGCCAGAATTATTCAAGTCCGCCAGGCTTCTAAAGGGGAAACCGTTGGTTATGGTGCCCAGAAAACTTTAGAGAAAGACTCAGTTCTAGCCACATTGGGTATAGGATATGGTGATGGTTTGGACCGTCGTTCCAGTGGGCACAGTTCTGTTCTCCTGGGTCAACATAAAGCATCTATTGTTGGCTCATTATCTATGGACTACACTGTGATAGATGTAACGGATATTCCTGCCGAATTGTATCAGGTTGGGAGCTGGGCACAATTAACTGGTCCTGATCAACCATTAGAAGATCTTTCTCGCCAATTGGGAACTATCTCGCGGGAGCTTTCAACCCGCCTAGGTAATCGTTTATACAGAAGTGAAAAATAAGAGGATTCTCATGACTGAACACAAAACCAAAGTACTCATTATCGGATCAGGCCCTGCAGGCTATACAGCTGCCATCTACGCAGCCCGAGCCAATCTTGAACCCATCGTTGTGGCTGGACTTGAGCCAGGTGGGCAGTTGACCATTACCACAGATGTTGAGAACTACCCGGGTTTTGCTGAAACAATTCAAGGCCCTTGGCTCATGCAGGAAATGCGTAAGCAGGCTGAGAATGTGGGAGCAAAAGTCATTGATGATATGATTGCGGAGGTAGATTTTTCCAAGCGCCCCTTCGTCTGTAAAGGTGATGGGGACAATGTATATATTGGGGATACTGTGGTGATTTGTACCGGTGCCCAAGCCAAATGGTTAGGTATGGAGAGTGAAACTAAGTTCCGTGGTTTTGGTGTATCTGCTTGTGCGACCTGTGATGGATTTTTCTTCCGCGATAAAGAAGTGCTTGTTGTGGGTGGTGGTAACACGGCTGTGGAAGAAGCTATTTATATGACCAATCACGCATCGAAAGTGACTCTTGTTCATCGCCGTGATGAGTTGCGTGCTGAAAAGATATTACAGGACCGTCTCTTTGGACACCCGAAAGTCAATGTCATCTGGGATTCAGTCTTAGAGGAAGTTGTGGGTGATGAAGACCCTCTCAGTGTGACAGGGGTAAAACTTAAGAATGTAAAGACCAATGAAATATCTGAGCTGCCAGTCGAGGGTGTTTTCATTGCGATCGGCCACTCACCTAACACAAAGATTTTTCAGAACAAGATCGAACTAGATTCCGAGGGGTACGTTGTTGGATCTCCCACAGATACGACGACTTCAATGCCTGGTGTCTTTGCTGCAGGAGACGTTCGTGATAAGGTATACCGTCAAGCGGTTACAGCTGCTGGTCAGGGTTGTATGGGGGCCTTGGACGCAGCTAAATATTTACAGGGATGATCATAAAACCAAATGGATTGGGATAAGCTCAAAGGTTTTTACAGTGTGGCAGAGTCAGGTAGCTTTACCAAGGCTGCTATTACGTTGGGTATTAGCCAATCGGCCATCAGTCGGCAGGTTAGCCGTTTGGAAGAGATGTTGGATACACCCCTTTTTTATCGTCATGCACGTGGTCTAACTTTAACGGAACAAGGTGAAACTCTTTATAAGACGACCCGAGAAGTTTTTTCTGAATTAACTCTCGCTGAGCGAGAGATTAAGAGTAGCGCTCACGAGGTTATCGGCTCACTCACCATCGTTTCGCCCGTGGCCTTTGGTAATTCATGGATGATTCCAAAGCTACCTGAATTTCTTGAAAACCATCCTTACCTGCAACTTAGTTTGAAGTTTAGTGATTCCGCTGTAGACCTTACAACTTATGATGCAGATGTTTCGATCTCAGGTATTGAAGGTGATGGTGAAACCGTGGTGTCACAACATCTTATTACGGTTCCTATGCGGATGTACTCTAGTCGAGAATATCTCTTAGACAATGGTGTTCCCATGACTGCCAAGCAACTGGATCAACATAAGCTTTTGGTCTTTGGAGATGATCCTATCCCTGATGCGACTGATCCCGATTATTTGCTTAAACTGGGTCGACCCGAGGGAGACCCCCGCGAAGCTTATGGATCCATTAATAATGTCTATACTCTTGCCAGGATGGTAGCGGGAGGAGTAGGTATTGCGATGTTACCTCGTGATGTGGCAGATCATTGCTCTGGGTTGGTTCAAATCATGCCAGAAGCAGATTTGCCTAAGGGTTCTCTTTACTACTCATATGCGAAACAGTTATCTTACTCTAAGGCGATAAAAGCCTTTTATGTAGTTGAGTGGGATAGGGTTAACACCCTCGCCTTTAGGCGAACACTTTAGTATAGTGTTTTCTATGGAATATCGTCATGGATCTCATAGCCTGTATGACTTAAAATATCACGTCGTGTTTTGCACGAAGTACC